>NZ_CP108458.1:6310755-6612906 GCF_036242395.1 Kitasatospora sp. NBC_01266
GCCGACCGGGGACGGCTGCAGGATCGAGTGCAGCCGGCCCATGGCCACCAGGACCGACCAGCCCGCCAGCCGGGCCGGTGGCTTGTCCATGTCGGTGATCGGGGTGAAGCCGTGCTCGCCGAGCAGCGGGAGGAACTCGTCCGTTCCGGTCAGCTGGCCCGGCCGGCCGACCGGTCCGGTCGGCTCGACCACGATGGCGGCGTGCCCGGTGTCCCCGCAGAGCACCAGGCCGCAGGTGACGCTGAGGACGGCCGGCTCGCCCGCGGCCGGCACCCGGGCGCCCGGGTCGACCGGGCGCGGGGCCACGGCGAGGGCCGGGGCGGGTGCGGGTGCGGTGGGCGCGGGTGCCGGGGGGTACGCGGGGGCGGCGGGCGCCGCCGGGGTGGGGGCGAGCGGGAGGCCGAGTGCGTCGAGCAGGTACTCGTCGGTCGGGTACGGGTCGGCCGGGTACGCGTCGGCCGGGTAAGCGCCGGCCTGGTATGCGCCGGTCGGGTACGGGTCGGCCGGGTACGCGGCTTGGCCCGGGAATCCGGCGTGGCCGGTGTCGGGCGGGCCGGCCTGGGTGGGGAGCCCGCTGCCCTGGGCCTGGCTGATGCTGCGGACCGCGTCCAGCAGCTGCTCCTCGGAGACCGGGACGACCTGGGAGGGGATGCATCGCGCGTGGGCGAAAGCCAGCACCGCGGTCTCCTCGCCGACGAAGAGCACCGTGCTGGTTCGTTCGTGCAGCGAGTCGCCCGGCGTTCGGCAGGAGGTGCAGTCATAGGTGTCAGGGGCGTGGGCCCCGCCCAGCAGACGGTCGGCCTCGTCGTCGCCGATCTCGGCGCGGACCTCGTCGCTGACCTCGAGCATGCGCGGCAACAGGACTCCTCAGGTGTCGTCGGCTGGACGCCGTTCTCCTTGGCCGGGCGACGTGGTGGCCCCGGCGCGGCGCGGGCGGGCCCGGCCGCCATTACCAACGGGCTGCTGTGGTCGGAGTCACGGGTTGGGGGTCGGAGTGTCGCTTTTTTCCATCGCGCCGATTACGAATGGTGTCTATGCGGTCACAATCTGTCGATGATGTGCGCAGGCTCACAGGCAGTGAAATGTGACCGGTGTCACGTGTACAGAAGGTTTGAGTCGCTCAAAACGTACCAAAGCGGACATTTGATCTTTCAAGCACTTGATCGTTACTGGGGGTAACAGCTGGCTGACCTGGGGGAATCCTGAGCGCCCCGGGAACTGGTTGATTCCGGACAGTCCCGACCCCTAGCTTCATCCCCGGTGCAACGAGCACCACCCGGGCTCACCCCCGACGCACCCCACCAGGTGCCCGTCGTCCGACAGCTCGAACAAGTCGGCGGCGCGAGGGAGTGGCCGGGGCGGCGCGGTACGTCGGACACGTACTCGGCCGCCCAAGGACGCGGCGCGCGAATTCGGCCCGATCGAGGGTCTGGTTCCGCATGCCCGCCCGGGGCAGTCGAGAGGGATTCCATGACTTTCCGTAACGAGAACGCCGCTGCCACCACCACCGCCACCAAGCGCAACCGCGTGCGGCTGGCTGTCGTCCTGGGCGGGGCGGTCGCCGTCCTCCCGGTGGCGGGCCTCGTCACGGCCACCACGGCCTCCGCCGCCTCCACCTCGACCTGGGACGCGGTCGCCCAGTGCGAGAGCACCGGTAACTGGAGCATCAACTCGGGCAACGGCTTCTACGGCGGCCTGCAGTTCACCTCCTCGACCTGGGCCGCGTTCGGCGGTACCCAGTACGCGCCGCAGGCCAACCTCGCCACCAAGGCGCAGCAGATCGCCGTCGCCGAGAAGGTGCTGGCCGCCCAGGGCCCCGGCGCCTGGCCGGTCTGCTCGGTCAAGGCCGGCCTGACCGCCGGTGGCGCCCCCGCCGTCGTCGACACCTCCGCCCCGGCCCCCGCCCCCGCTGTCCCGGCCCCGGCCCCGGCGCAGAAGCAGGCTCCGGTGCAGCAGCAGGCCCCGACCCAGGCCCCCGCCCCGAAGGCGCCGGCCCAGAAGCAGGCCCCGGTGCAGCAGCCGGCTCCGACCCAGCAGCCGAAGCCGGCCGCCAAGGGCTACAAGTCCGCGAACACCGGTGGCACCTACACCGTCAAGAGCGGCGACACGCTGAGCGACATCGCCGCCGCGCACGGCACCGACTGGCAGTCGCTGTACCAGAAGAACGCTCAGGTCATCGGCGCCGACGCCAACCTGATCATGCCTGGCCAGGTGCTCTCCTTCTGACGCATCGCCTGCTGATCGCCTGCTGATCGCCGGTTGATCTCCTGCCGACGTCACGCGCCTCGCGTGTGGTCCGCAGCGCTGGTGTGCCGTTGACCGCCGTCCCTGTTGGGGCGGCGGTCAACGGCGTTCCGCGTCGGGGGTGCGCTGGTTCGGCGGTGCCGGTGCTCTGATGGCGTAGCGGGGCTCGGGCCCGCTCGCGGGCGGGGGAGCGGCTCGTGGACAGTCGGAGGATGCGTGGAATCAAGCCTCGAATAGCCGGGCTGCTCTGCGGCGCCGTCCTCGTGCTGGCCGGCGGTCCGGCGCTCGCCCCAGGGTCCGACTCTGGTTCCGGGCCTGGCGTCGGCCCTGGTTCCGGGGGTGGCTCCGGGGGCGGGGTCGGCGCTGGGGTCGGCGCCGGGGGTGGGCAGGCCGGCGGGCTCGCCCCGGTCGCCGATGCGACCTGGGACCAGATCGCCGACTGCGAGAGCGACGGTGACTGGGCCGCCGACACCGGCAACGGCTACTACGGCGGGCTGCAGATCTGGCCGCCGACCTGGCGGGAGGCGGGTGGTCTGCGCTACGCGAGTCGGCCGGACCGGGCCGACCGGCGGCAGCAGATCACGGTGGCTCAGGAGATCCTGCGTCAGCAGGGCTGGCAGGCCTGGGCCGAGTGTGCGCGTGAGGTCGGTCTGCTGCCCTGAGGTCCGGCTTGGGTTGGTCGGGCGGGCCTGGGGGTGGGCATGGGCTGGTCGGGGCCTGGCCGGGGTTGGTCGGGCCGCCGTGTGCGAGTGGGAAGCTGGTGGGGTGGACTTGGGCACCGGTACGGACATCGTTGTGGTGGGCAGCGTCAACCTCGACCAGGTGATCGAGGTGGGCACCCTGCCCGTGCCGGGGGAAACCGTCCAGGGCGGTCCGATCATCCGACTCGGCGGTGGCAAGGGAGCCAACCAGGCCGTCGCGGCAGCCCGGCTGGGCCGGTCCGTCGCCTTCGTCGGAGCCGTCGGGACCGACGCCGACAGTGCCGAGCTGCGCCGCGAGCTGGCCGCCGAGGGCGTCGACGTCAGCCGGCTGGCCGCCGTGGACGGGCCGCCCGGTCACGCCGTCGTGCTGGTCGACCGGCAGGCGGAGAACTGCGTGGTGGTCTCACCCGGTGCCAACAGCGCACTCGACGCCGGGTCGGTGCGGGCCGCCGGGGCGCTGCTCGAGTCGGCCCCGGTGGTGCTCGCCCAACTGGAGATCCCGATGCCGCCCGTGCTGGCCGCCGCCCGGCTGGCGCGTGGCACGTTCGTCCTCAACCCGGCTCCGGTGCCCGCGGCGGGCCTGCCCACCGAGCTCTGGCCGCTGGTCGACGTGCTGGTGCCCAACCGGACCGAGCTGGCCCGGCTCTGCGGCGTCCCCGACAGCGCGGTGCGTGACGCCGCCGAGGTGGCGCGGCTGGCCGCCGGACTGCCCTGCCCGCGCGTGGTGGTCACGCTGGGTGCCGACGGCGCGCTGGTCCGCGAGAACGGGCGCTGCGAGCTGGTCGCCGCGCCGGCGGTGCGCGCCGTTGACACCACCGGAGCCGGCGACACCTTCTGCGGGGCGCTGGCGGTCGGCTTGGCGGAGGGCCTGGCCCTGGTCGAGGCGGCCCGGTTCGCCGTCCGGGCCGCCGCGCTGAGCGTCGAGCGGACCGGCGCCCGGACCGCGATGCCCACCCGGGCCCGGCTGGCGGGGGAGCGGTGAGTGGTGAGTGATACCAGCGGTGAGCTGTTCGGGCGGGCGCGGGCCGAGCTCGCACCCGGTGCCGTGCTGCTCCCCGACTGGCTGACCCCCGCTGAGCAACGCGAGCTGGTCGTTGCCTGCCGCGCGTGGGCCCGCCCGCCGGCCGGACTGCGTACGGTCCGGTTGCCCGGCGGCGCCGAGATGTCGGTCCGTCAGGTCTGCCTCGGCTGGCACTGGGGTGTGGTCGCCCACTGTCCGAACTGCGGCGCCGCGCGGAAGGCGGCCGAGGGCTGCGGGCAGCACTGGTTCCCGTACGCCTACACCCGTCGGGTGCACGACGGAGACGGCGCTCCGGTCAAACCGTTCCCGGCGCTGCTCGGCGCCCTCGCGCGGCGCGCCGTCGCGGCGGCGTACGGGGACGGGAACGGGGCGGCGTACGGGGACGGGGCGGGCAGGGCGCACGAGGCGGGCGGTGGGGGCGAGGAGGTGGCCGGGGCCGTCGGGTACGCACCGGATGTCGCGTTGATCAACCACTACCCGGTCGGCGCCCGGATGGGCCTGCACCAGGATCGCGAGGAGCGGATCGACGCCCCCGTGGTCTCGCTCTCGCTCGGCGACTCCGGCGTCTTCCGGCTCGGCAACAGCCGGACCCGCACCCGGCCGTGGACCGACGTCGAACTGCGCAGCGGTGACCTGCTGGTGTTCGGCGGCCCCGCGCGGTACGCGTACCACGGCGTGCTGCGCACGCTGCCCGGCAGCGTCGACCCCGGGCTGCGGCTCGGCGAGCCCGGTCCGCCGTTGACCGGGCGGCTCAACATCACGGTGCGGCAGTCCGGGCTGGTGGTGGCGGGGGTGGGGGCGGACGTCTAGGCCGGGTGCGTGGGCTGGGTGCGGGTACGGCCGAGTGTCGGTGCGGGCCGCCACCGTCGGTCGCCGTACCTTCGGGTACCGTCAGCGGCGCCGACCGGCGGGAATTCCCGAGCGGCCAGCAGACTTCCAGCTAGACAGCAGCGGTATGCCGCCGGCCCCTCCGGCGTGCCCGTTGGAGAGGACGCACACCATGGGAACGCCTGTCGACCAGCTCGTCGACCTGCTGGATCTGGAGCAGATCGAACTCAACATCTTCCGCGGCCGCAGCCCCGAGGAGTCGCTGCAGCGGACGTTCGGCGGCCAGGTGGCCGGCCAGGCGCTGGTCGCCGCCGGCCGTACGGTCTCGGCCGACCGCGCGGTGCACTCGCTGCACGCGTACTTCCTGCGTCCCGGGGTTCCCGGCGTCCCGATCGTCTACCAGGTCGACCGGATCCGGGACGGCCGTTCCTTCACCACCCGGCGGGTGCTCGGCATCCAGCAGGGCCGCAGCATCTTCGCGCTGACCGCCGACTTCCACGTCGCCGAGCCCGGTGGTATCGAGCACCAGGAGTCGATGCCGGTCGTCCCCGCGCCGGAGGAGCTGCCCAGCGCCCTCGACGAGGTCGGCGCCCGGCTCGGTGAGCTGCCGCCGTTCATCAGCCGTCGCCAGCCGTTCGACATCCGCTACGTCGAGCGGCTGCGCTGGACCCAGGAGGAGCTGGCCGGCGTGCAGCCGCGCAGCGGCGTCTGGCTGCGCACCAACGGCACCCTGCCGGACGACCCGCTGATCCACGTCTGCGCGCTGACCTACGCCAGCGACATGACCCTGCTCGACTCGGTCCGGGCCCCCGTCGAGCCGCTCTGGGGCCAGCGCAACTTCGACATGGCCTCGCTCGACCACGCGATGTGGTTCCACCGTCCGTTCCGCGCCGACGAGTGGCTGCTCTACCAGCAGGAGTCGCCGATCGCGCACGGCGCCCGAGGCCTGGCTCGCGGTCAGATCTTCGACCGGAATGGGCAGTTGGTCGTCTCGGTGGTGCAGGAGGGGCTGTTCCGCCCGCTGCGCGAGAGCTGACAGCGTCGCGCTGTCCCGTTCGTACCGTCCGATAGATTTCGACAGGTCCTTGGGAGATCCGCTCATGACGACCGATGCTGCGGACTGGCAGCGCTGGACCGAAGCCCGCCACGCTTCGGTGAGCGCCCCGCACGGCATGCTCGCGCTCATCGGCACGCACTGGCTCGACACCGAGCCGGTCGAGATAGCCGGCGTCCCCGGCCGCTGGGCGGTGGCCGCGGACGGGGCCGGGGTGCGGGTGGCCGCCGCCGTCGCCGAGGGGCTGCGGGCCGGTGCGGCCGAGCAGCCGGTGGCCGGCGAGCAGGTGCTGCGCCCCGACACCCACCCCGAGGCCGAGACGGCCCACCACGGTGACAGGCTGCTGGTCCCGATCGAGCGCGACGGTGAGTTCGCGCTGCGCGTCTTCGACCCCGCCGCCGAAGGCCGCACGCACTTCGCCGGAATCGCCACCTACCCCTATGCGCCCGAGTGGTCCGTCCCCGCCGTCTTCACCCCCTACGAGGACGGCGAGCGCACGGTGACCGTCCCGAACGCCGACGCCCGCGAGCGCCCGCTCACCGTCACCGGGCAGATCGCCTTCCACCTGGCCGGCGAGCCCTACACACTGACCGTGACCAGCGCCGACGACCGGCTGAGCGGGGTGATCGCCGATGCGAGCAGCGGGCAGGACACCTACCGCTTCCGCTTCGTCACGCTTCCCGGGCCGGATGCCGACGGCCGCACGGTGCTGGACCTGAACCGCGCCTATCTGCCGCCGTGCGCCTTCGCGGAGCACTTCATCTGCCCGTTCCCGCCGTCCGGCAACCGGCTGCCGATCGCGGTCCGGGCGGGGGAGAAGGCAGTACTGCGCGGCTGATCGGGGCTGATCGCGGGGAGGCGGGCGGGGCGGCCGAGTGCCGGGCGGGGCAACCCCGGTGTCCGGGCGCGGGGGAGCAGGGGTGACGATAGGTCGCTGTGTCGACCAATCATCCCACCTCTTCCCCGTCCGCTTCTTCGTCGCCGGGCGCTGAACCTCCGCCTGGCGAAGCTTCGACGCAACTGTCGAGTGAGCCGTCGGGCGCGTCGGGCGCGGCGTCGAGTGAGCCGTCGGGCGCGGCGCCCAGGCGGCTGGGCCGGCTGCTCCGCGGCGCGGTCGCCGACCTCACCCCGCTGCGCGAGAGCGCCGACTACCGGCGGATCTGGTTCGGCCAGGGCGTCTCCTCGATCGGCCAGCAGATGACCGCCGTCGCGGTCTCGGTGCAGGTCTACGCCCTCACCGGTTCCACCTTCGCGACCGGCGCGGTGGGCCTGTGCTCGCTGATCCCGCTGGTCGCCTTCGGCCTCTACGGCGGCGCGATCGCCGACACCGTGGACCGCCGCAAGCTCGGCCTGATCGGCTCCGCCGGCCTGGCCGCCGTCTCCGCCATGCTGGCCGCCCAGGCGTTGCTGGGCCTGCGCCAGGTCGCCCTGCTCTACCTGGCCGTGGCGCTGCAGGGCGCCTTCTTCGCGGTCTCCTCGCCGGCCCGCTCCTCGATGATCCCGCGCCTGCTGCCCGCCGAGCAGCTGCCCGCCGCCAACGCGCTCGCCACGGTCAGCATGAACCTGGGCATGACGGTCGGCCCGATGCTCGGCGGCCTGCTGATCGGCGCCTACGGCAGTCAGGCCGCCTACCTGGTCGACACCGTCGCCTTCACCGCCACCCTGTACGCGATGTGGCGGCTGCCGGCGATGCGCCCCGACGGTGCCCAGCACGGCCGCCGCGCCTCCGTGCTGGACGGCCTGCGCTTCCTGCGCGAGCAGCCCAACCTGCGGACCAGCTTCCTGGCCGACCTGGCCGCGATGATCTTCGGCCTGCCCCGCTCGCTCTTCCCGGCGCTCGCGGTCGGCTTCTACGGCGGCCACGCCGACACCGTCGGCCTGCTGGTGGCCGCCCCCGCCGTCGGCGCCCTGGCCGGCGCCCTCTTCTCCGGCTGGGTCTCCCGGGTCAACCGCCACGGCGTCGCCATTCTGGCCGCCGTCATCGCCTGGGGCCTGTCCATCGCCGCCTTCGGCCTCACCTCGGGTCACCTCTGGCTGGGCCTGGCCCTGCTCGCCGTGGCCGGCTGCGCGGACACCGTGAGCATGATCTTCCGCAACACGATGATGCAGGTCGCCGCCCCCGACGAGATGCGCGGCCGGCTCCAGGGCATCTTCATCGTGGTCGTCGCCGGCGGCCCACGCCTGGGCGACTTCGAATCCGGCACCGTCGCCGCCCTCACCACCCCCACCATCTCGGCGATCTCCGGCGGCCTCGCCTGCGTCGCCGCCATCCTCCTCCTCGCCGCCCGCCGCCCCGCCTTCCTCCGCTACGACGCCCGCCACCCGAGCCCCTGACCCCGCCTCCCACCACACCCGCCAGCCAGGGCCGACCACCCCTGCCGGCCCCCGCCGCCGGCCCCGGCCACCACTGCGCACCCGCGCCGGCGCCAGCCACGTGACCTGCACCGAAACCTGGCAGCGAGCACCCCCCGCCGTGCTGTATTGTTTTCCACGTCGCCGGGACACCGGGGACAAGGTCGAGAAGCCAAGCCCCAGGGCACGGCAGCGAGACCACGGGACGTGGCGCAGCTTGGTAGCGCACTTGACTGGGGGTCAAGGGGTCGCAGGTTCAAATCCTGTCGTCCCGACGTGAGTCGGAAAGGCCGTTGGCCGGGTTAACGCCCAGGTCGGCGGCCTTTTTGCTGATGGCGTGTTAGCGGATCGGGCCCGAGCCAAGGACCCTCTGGCGATCTTGCTGGGGACCAGCTGGGGACCAGAGCCAAGGAGTCGCGGTCACGATTCACCCCTGAGTCGCATCGGCATGGTCCCCGCGTTCGGGGTTTGTGCCCGTATTGCCCCGATTGCTGCTGATGCACTGTCGTGTCTTGGGCGCGGTGGAGAGTCTGATGGTGACGCACCTTGACCCGCCAGGCTCTCCAGTCAAGTGCGGTAGCGGGTGGCAAATCGGCGCAGACCGGTCAAAGTTCCGACCTTGCGGATCAGGGGCGGCGAGGCTGTGCATCGCCACGTGGATGGCCAGACGATCCGCTGTGTCGAAAGTAGCGCCGAATTCCGCAGGTGGGCGATGGGCGTCTGGAATCGGTTTCTGTCCTGTCGCCTCACGACGAGCCCGGATATGACGATGTGCCGGGGGTGCTCCTGTGTCGAGCACTTCAGAAGGGGGCAAGGCGGCAATCCTGTGCGTGCCGCTGCTGGTCGGGCATCCGACTGATGCCTCACTTCGGGTATGTGCAATTCGATCTCGGTGATGCGGGTGCTTGTTGTCGAAACCCGACAGGGCGGTGGCACGGTCCAGGGCCGAGGCCGGCTGGTCGTGTGCGGCGCAATCGCCGAGGCTGCGCTTGACGTGGTGATGCCATGATGGTGTTATCGCTGCATGTTGTACTCGTCGCCTTTGCTGGGAGAAACGGATCTTCGGATCCTCGCCGAGATTGAGGAGATGCGGGACCGTCTGCGGTTGCATCTGCGCACCTCACGACGGTGGGAGGGGCAGCTGCGGCGCAATCTGACCGCGCGCGCGATCGCAGGGTCGAACACCATCGAGGGTTACGCTGCGAGCGTCTCCGATGTCGAGGACATCATGGTCGGTGAGGCGCCGATCGACGCGAACGAGACCGTGACTGCCGAGATCGACGGCTGCCGTCAGGCGATGACCTACATCCAGCGCCTCGCCGAGGCCGGTGATGACTTCGCCTACAGCAAGGGCTTGTTGAACGCGCTGCACTTCATGATGCAGGGTCACCACCTGCTGAAGCGGCCCGGTTGGTGGCGCAGCGGCCCGGTCTACGTGACTTCGGCGGAGGATCCGACCATCGCCGCGTACACCGCTCCGGGTGCCGAGCAAGTGCCGGCCTTGACCGGGGAGCTGGTGGGCTGGCTCAACGAGGGCGACTTGGCAGCGCCGGGGCTGGTTCGAGCATCGATGGCGCACCTGAACCTCGTGGCGATCCACCCGTGGTCCGACGGCAACGGGCGCATGTCCCGCGCCTTGCACACCCTGGTGCTGGCCCGAGAAGGGATCATGGCTCCCGAGTTCTCCAGCATCGAGGAGTGGCTCGGGCGAGCCCGCAACACCTACCGCTACTACGACGTCCTGGCCGAGGTCGGCGGCCCCGTCTGGACCCCCGAGCGCGACACCCTCCCGTGGGTGCGGTTCTGCCTGCGTGCCCACCACCAGCAGGCCCAGACCGTCGAGCGGCAGGTTCAGACCACCCGTGAGGTCTGGTCGGCTCTCGATGAGGCGCTCGAGCAGCGCGGTTGGCCCGACCGCATGCTCTACGGTCTCTACCCCGCCGCAATGGGCAACCGAGTCCGCCGCGCCACCTATCAGACGGATGCCGGCCTCAGCGAACAGCAGGCCCAGCGTGACATCCGCGAACTCGTGCGCGCTGGTTGGCTGCTGGCCAAGGGCGAGGCCCAAGGACGCTACTACACCGCTGGTCCTGACCTGCCGGAGGAAATCACCCGCGGAGTCCGCGAGCCCAGGCCCCTGCGCGACCCGTACGCGTAGTCGTGGTGAGCTGGTCATCTTGCACTCGCCAGTCGGTTCGGTGCTGGGCTGGCCTCAGTCAACGCCCTTGATGCGTCGAGAGGCACAGCCGCGTGGGAGGGCGCCTCGGTGCCTCGGCCGACAGGCGCGTACTTTGCAGGGACCACCACTCTGGCGTCCTCTCAGGCCGCTTCGCGGTCGCGCCGCAGGTGCTTCAGGCGGGCTTCGACGTTGCGGTGCGCGGCCCGCGCGAGGCTCTCGGCGGGCTTCGGCTTGGGCTGGCCTGGCGCGGCGGTCCAGGCGGGTGGGTAGTAGCCGGGCTGAGGTTGGGCGGGGGGCCAACCGGGCGTCTGCGGCGGGTAGGGGCTCCCGGGCTGCGTCGGCCAGCCCGGTGTCTGCGGCTGGTACGGGCTCCCCGGCTGCGGCGGCCAACCGGGGGCCTGCGGCGAGTAGGCGTTCGTGGGTTGCGAGGGCCAACCGGGTGCCTGGGGCTGGTACGAGTTGCCCATCTGCTGAGGCCAGCCCGGCTGAGGGCGGGGCGCTGCGACGGCCGGCGCCGC
Organism: Kitasatospora sp. NBC_01266; assembly: GCF_036242395.1. Taxonomy (NCBI): domain Bacteria; kingdom Bacillati; phylum Actinomycetota; class Actinomycetes; order Kitasatosporales; family Streptomycetaceae; genus Kitasatospora; species Kitasatospora sp. NBC_01266. The sequence goes on from NZ_CP108458.1 coordinate 6,321,653, forward strand.
GACGGCCTGGCGCTGGTGCTCCGCAACGAGCACCGCCTCCAGCTCCTCGCCGAACCCGAGGCCGACGGCGTATCGGTCCGCACGGAACTCGCCTCGGCGGTGCAGCCAGGAGATGACCGGCGGCGCGATCGCGCCGGACAGCGCCAGCCACCACAGCCCATGGTCGAAGCACGCGGCGGCAAGGATCGCTACCGCGACCGCCACCAGGCAGCCGCCGCATCCGACACTCGCCTTCAGAGCCTTGGACAGCACCGCGCCGGTCCAGCGGCCCGCCGTGCGAGCCGGCAGCGCGTACCAGTCGACCAGCAGACCGACCCAGGTGTGGCCACCCACATGGTGGCCCAGTTCATGGGCGAGGACGGCCGCCAGCTGCGAGTTCGGCAGCTGGTCCATCGCATGGCGGGTCACACCGACGATGTGGCCGGAGACGGCCGTGGCGTTCAGCTCGGCTCGCTCCTGGATCCACAACTCATAGGTCTCGGAGCGGACTCCGGCCCGTCGCGTCACCTCTCCCCAGACCTCGGCCAGTCGCTGGGCATCAGCCGGACCGGGGCGCCGCATGCGCAGCAGGTGTTGGGCGATGGCCCGCTCGGCGGCGGAGTTGAAGACCAGGACCCCGGACAGCAGCCACATAAGGGGGAGGTACGTCCCGATCGCGGGAATGAATGCGGTGACCACCGCCACGACGATCAGACTGATCAGGGCCATCGGCAGCATCATCACCAACTGCGAGAAGGCCGATCCGTCCACGCCGCGCTGACGTGCCTTCAGGTGCTTGCGGCCCGACTGGAGCATTAGGTCATCGTGGTGGTCCGGTGCGGCTGCCGGCGATCGGGGCGGCTGTGGCGGCGCTTCCGGGGCCCGCACCAGGGCTTGCGGGGGCGCGGGTGCGACGACGGGGGCAGCGAGCGGGTACGCGGCTGCGTCGGGGTAGGCCGGCGCCTTCGGGGACGCGGGCGCTGCGGGGTAGGCAGGTGGCTCGGCCTCCGGGTACGGCGGGGGCGCGACCGGGTAGGCGGGCGCCGCTGGGTACGCCGGGGGCTCCGCATGTGCGGGGGCCTCGGGGTAGGCGGGGGACTCCGGGTACGCGGGCGCTTCAGCCCCCGGACCCACCGGCGCCTCCGGGTACGCGGGCGCGTCCGGGTACCCGGGCGGCGCGTCGAGGGGCTCGGGCCGGTCCTGGCCGGTCCCGGTCTGGTAGGCGGTCATCGCTCCACAGCTCCTGGAAGTCGTGCGTAGAAAGGCGCCGGTACTCAGCCCGCGAGCAGGGCCCCCGGCAGCAGGACCAGCGCGCCCATGAAGCAGGCCATCCCACCCCGCAGCCACCAGTACTTGCCGGTGACTATCCGGCTGTTGTCGATGAGTGCGGCCAGCAGGGCTGCTTCTGGCTCGCGCTCGGTCTTCCGTAGGGCCTCCGCCAGTGCCGTCGGTCCGAGCGCCGCCGCGCGGCGTATGTCGGCGAAGTGGGTGAGCGGCATGCCGGGCCGCCACTCGCGGGCCCGAAACCTCGGCAGCACCGCCATCAGCAGCGCCCCCATCGAGGTGAGGAAGCAGACGGTGCCCGCCCACCACAGCAGCTGGCCGAACGGGCTCAGTGTGCCCGGGTTCCAGCCCCGCGCGGTGAGCACCCCCACCAGCGCGGCGGCGGCCGTCCCCTGCACCCCCACCAGCACCGACCCCTTGGTGTCCGCCCGCGCCGTCTCCTGCCGCAGGTCCGCGAGCAGCTTCTCGGCCATGGGCGGCAGGGCGGGCACCGCGGCCGACGCCACGCCGTTCATCGGGCGGGCGGCTGAGTCGGGACGCGATAGCCGAAGATCGGCCCTTCGTCAGCACCCTCCACGGGCGCGGACTCCGCTCCGGGCGCGGCACTGGGTGCCTGCGGCGCACCAGTACCAGTACCAGGCACAGCGTCGACCGGTGCGGCCGGAACCGAATCGATCAGCTCGGACGCCGCCGCATCCGAGGTCACCGCACCGGCCGGGTCCCCGAACCCGGTAGGACCGAACCCGGTCGGCCCGAACTTGGTGCTGAGCACCTCCCGGATCACGCTGGCGGCCAACTTGCGCGGCTCGTCGAGCTGGTGCTCCTCCAGGCCACCGGGGCCACCGCCGAGCGCCTGCATCGCCACGGCCAACTGGTTGTTGATCAGACGAAGTTGGTGATCCCGCAGGTTCGCCATGATCAGCTGAGCGTCCTCGGGGTGCTGCGCGAGCTGCATCGCCATCGCCTGCGGGCCGCCGCGCTCCAGGTAGTGCGCGTAGTACTCGATCTTCTTCACCTCGTACTCCCGCAGCTCCAGTTCGTACTGGCTGCGGATCAACTCCCGCTCGTGGCCGAAGTTCTGCTCCTGCATCGCGATTCGGTGCGCGTGCTGCCCCTGGGCCAGCGAGCGCTCCGCCGCCAACTCGTCCTCGCGCAGGTGCAACTGGTGGCGCGGGTCGAGCTTCTGGCGGGCGAACTCGATCTCGCGCAGCTCCCTGGCGTGCTGCAGTGCCGCCTCGTCCTGCCGGATCTGGAGGGCACAGCCCAGCCACAACCCGTACTTGGCGGCGTGCGATTCGACCGCCATCAGCGCAGCCTGGGCCGCCATCTCCGCGGTGTCGCTCTCCGCCATCGGGTACTGGCGCAGCACCGGCCGGATCAGCTGGTCGACCAACCCCTGAGCCATGGCCGGAACATTGCGTACCCCGCTGGCCACGAAGGCACCGGGTTCGACGACCTGCCAGCCGCAGCTCAGCGCGACCTCGAAGCTGAACGCGTCGTCGCGGCTGGGCATGGTCAGCAGCTCGCCGAACTCGTGCTGGCCGGTGTCCACTTCGTAGACGCTGGTCCACCTGCGAGTGGTCAGGTCCTTGCGGCTCGGGCGGTGCGGCGGCAGGAAGGTGTCGAGGCCGCCCTGGGCGGTCGTGAAGACCAGGGCGTAGTCGACGCGGGTGGTCCGCAGCGAGCCGAACCGTGACAGCTCCTGGATGGTGACGACCGGATCGACGAGCTGGGAGTGGCGGTTCACGTCCTGCTGCCACTGCGGGGGCCGCGTCATGGGCTGGTCCTCCTTGCGATGGATGGGATCGGGAAATGGTCGCGACTGCCACGGTGCACAGATCCGTGCAGCTCCTGTGTCACGCGCCGCTCTGCCGGTCCTGGCCGGGTGATGTCGCAGGACTACGACACGGCCTACGGTGCGAACAGGCGCGGTGGCCGTGCGGCGTCCTGTTGCTGCAGGACCGCCAGCAACCGGGTGGCGACGGCGGGTCCGCCGCCTCCCGGCTTGCCTCTGCCGAGGTTCTCCAGCAGGTAGCAGAGCCGCTTGTGCTCCTCCCCCGAGCGGTCCAGCTCCGGCAACAGGTGGCAGAGCGCGCGCTCTGCCTCCGGGTCCCGGTCCGCGGCCCGGACCCACTGGCGCATTGCCTCCAGTCCCGACCGCGAGTACAACGGGTCGTTGAGGACCGTCCGCCACATTTCGGCGAGCGACTGCCGCAGCAGGCCTCCTGCCGTGCCGGGGGTGCGCGAGGCACGGGCGTACTGGTCGAGCAGGATCGGCCGCCCGGCGCCCGGCGCGCCGTCCGCCGGGCCGCACGCGTGGATGACGGTCAGCAGGACGAACTCCCGTAGCCGCCCCCGCGCCGCCAGCGGGACCAGCTCGGACCAGAGCGCGGCCGCGGTGTCCGGCCGGTCGGCCGCCTCGCCGGCGCGCTGCCCGGCGGCCAGCAGCAGCGTCGCTGCCGACTGGGCGAGCTGGTCGAGCTCATCGGGCCAGCCGCTCGCCGGCTGCCCGCGCAGCTCGTACGCGCGCACGGCCTCCACCAGCGCCGCGACGGCCTGCGCCGGGAACGCCTCCCCGACCAGCGCGTAGGCGCGCACCGCTGTCCAGCGCAGCCGGTGGTCGGGGGCCGTGCACCACTCCTGCAGGATCCGAGGGACGTGCGGCGCGCCCAGGTGATGGGCGAGGGCCAGCGCGTTCGCTGCAGCCAGCCGCTCGCGGAACAGCCGGCCGGCCGCCCAGCGGGTGATCAGCAGCCCCATGGTCGAGGACAGGTCCGTCTCCGCCAGGACGGCGGTGGTGGAGGCGGCCCGGGTCCGCACCAGCGGGCGCGGATCGGTCGCCATCCGGCGCAGCCAGCCGACCAGGGCGGGGCGCGACGAGGGGTGGCCCGTCCAGACCTCGCGCAGCAGCGTGATCGCGGTGCGCGGGTCCCGGAACTGGATCTTGGTCTGCAGCACCGGCCCCCACTCGGTCTCCTCTGCTTCCTCGTAGCGGTCGGCGTGCGCGTACTCGACACGCTGGGCGCTGGAGGTGCCGAAGACCGGGATGCGGGTCGGCTCGCCCGGGTTCTCGATCCGCTGCAAGCGCCCGAAGAGGTCGTCACCCAACTCGGCGGTGAGCGCGTAGGGCCCCTCGTCGAACGCGGCCAGCGCGATCAGGAAGGCCTTGTCGTGCAGCGGCCGCTGCCCGTCGGCCGTCGGCTGCCCGGTGCCGTCGAACCACTCCCGCACCTGCTGCTCGGCGGCGTAGTGGCCGAATGCCGCGAGGCCGTCCAACTCGATCACACCACGGGCGAATTCGGCGACCCGATCAGCGAACCTGGCCAACTCGGACACCGGGCGCCGGTGTTCGAGCAGCGACCGGACCTCGGTCAGGGCGAGCAACTCGTCGATCCCGTGTCCGCCCAGCTCCCTGCCGCGCAGGTGGCCGCGGAGCAACTGCTCCGACTCGGGCGGTTGCCAAGGCACATGGCCGCCGCCCTGGACCACGGGGTGTGGTCCCACCACGATGACCAGGTGGCCGCCGGTGTCCCGGAGCCGCTCGCTCAGCGCCCGCACGTGGTGCTCGCGCAGCGGCCGTTCGGGGCCGGCACTGTAGTCGGCCAGCAGGTGGCCGCAGTGCTCCCGCAGTTCGCCGGGCAGCCGACCCGGCGCCAATCCGGGATCCAGCGCCCGGTAGGAGGTGGTGCCGACGGCCTTCAGCAGCATCAGGGCGGCCGCCCGACGGCCCGTGGTGGCGGGGCCGGAGAGGACCACGACCCGGGTGCTGCGCAGCTTCTCGAACGCGACGTCGAACGGACTTCCGTGCTGCCAGGCGGGCACCGCGTCCGGAGAGTCGCCCTTCAAGGCGTCCGTGGCTGGTTCCGGCTGTACGAAGTGTCGTGCGAGCAAAGTGACTTCGGCGGCGGGGATCTCGCCCGACCGCTGCTCGTCGTCACCGCCGAGGTGATACTCCACCTTGCTGCCGCCGAGGATGACGTCGCCGGTGACGTGGCCGCCGCTGACCCCGTGCTGGTCTCCGCCGACCAACGAACCGCCCAGTTGCGCCGAGCGGCCGAGCATGATCGCGGGGCTGTGCCGGTACAGGTTCCGCAGGGAGTCCCAAGCGAAATCCGCCTGGTCCTCCGCCTCGGCCTGGGCGGCCGCCGCGGCGTCCGAATCGGCGGCGTCCGAACCGGCGGAGTTCGGGGCTGCGGCGTTCGGTTGGTCGGGTGGCCCGGACGGCTCCGGAGAGGCCGCGCCCACCGGGTCCTGCTGGTCGCTCACGAGGCGTTCCCGGCACTGCCCTCGGAGCCGGCGACCGTGCCGCCGAGGATGACGTCGCCGGTGACGTGGCCGCCGCTCACCCCGTGCTGGTCTCCGCCGACGATGGAGCCGTGCACCACCGGGGCGCCGTGGAAGTGGAACACCGCGCCGGCAGGGCGCTGGAGCGCAGGCGTGGCCGACGCGGCGGCCGCGGGTGCCGAGCCCAGCGAGGTCCCGGCGTCCTGGCCCGCGGTCTTCTGGACCGTCCCGTTCCCGCTGTAGAGCCACCCCGTCAGGACGCTGTCCTTCACCGCCACCGGGGCACGCTGGAAGAGCTCCGGCCGCACCCCTCGGTGCCCGTGCCGCACCACGCCGTCGTACACCGCGCCGCTGACCAGCAGGACGCAGGGCTCGCCGGCCCGTGCTGTCAGCGCGTTCCGCAGGAAGTCGGAGTCGAGCAGCCGGAAAGCCCGGTCGAGATCGTGCCCGACCAGCCCGCCGACCGTGCCGTCGTGCGGGTCGTAGGTCACCTCGCCGGCCGCAAGCACGATCCGCAGCCGCATCTGCGAGCCGGCCGAGGCGAGCCGGTTGTGCTCGTGCAGCAGCTCGGGGGTCGTGGTCAGCAGGGCGCGCAGCACCGCCGTCTTGGCCACGTTGCCGTCGAGCAGCACGATCAGGCCGTCACCGCGGTCCTCGCGGTACTGCTGGGTCGCCTCCGCCCCGGCGGCGAGCACGGTCTGGTTGACAACAGCGTTCAGGCTCCGCCGCAGCACGGCTTTGACCACGTCGTCGCGGCCGCTGGACCCCGCGATGTCGAGCAGCAGGATGGTCCGGTTCACAGGCTCTCGCATGGCTGCCTTCCGATGGGAACGGGGGCCTTCGGCGCGGCCCGTCTGCACTTCGACGAAGGTGCCACGTCGGTGCGGTGTCCGGCGACGGAAATTAGCACACTCGGAATGTGACCGTGTACACAGAGTGGGTGCGCTGTCCGGTCTCAGGCCTGCCCCCGGCGGACCATCTGCCGCAGTACCTCGGGCCGCAGCACCACCAGGCCGCGTCGCTCGGTGCGGACCACACCGCGCTCCCGCAGCCCCTTCAGCAGCCGGGCGATCGCCTCCCGGGAGGCGCCGACCGAGCCGGCCAGCTCGCTCTGGGTGAGACCGGGCGTCAGCTGCACACCGTCCCCGGTTTCCTGGCCGTGGCCGCGGATCAACTCCAGCAGCAGCAGCGCCAACCGCTCCTGCACGTTCATCGCGGCGTACTGCACGCGCCGACGGTCGCTATCCCGGCTGCGGTCCGCGACCAGCGCGAGCAGCCCCTTTGCCAGGCCCGGCCGCTCGTCGAGCAGGGCGCTGAAGCGGTCGGCGACCACCGCCAGCGCCTCGACCCGGCCCAGCGCGGTCACCGTCGCTGACCGGCGCCGGCCGCTGAGCGCGGCACTCTCGCCGACGATGTCGCCGGGCCCGCGCAGCGCGAGCAGTGCCTCGTAGCCGTTGGCTGCGGCGGAGGTCACCTTCGTCCAACCGGACAAGAGGACCAGCACGTGCGCCGACGGCTCGTGTTCGCGCAGCAGCACCTGGCGGGCAGAGAAGTCCATCCGCGTCCCGGCCGCGAACAGCACCTGCCGGTCCTCGGTCTCCAGCCGGACCACGAACGGAACCCGGTCCTCGAACTCCATCGACTGCCTCCCACCTCCGGTGTCGCGGACCGGCCGTCCCCTACGGACCGCCGTCGCACGGCCGACAGCGTACGGGCTCCGGAGCTGTCCGGTGCCGATCGCGCGGGGGCACGGCAGGCCGTTCGACGGCGGTCCTCCTAGTAGTGCTTGATCAGGTCCGTTGTCGTGTGGGTATGTCACGGTGGCAGGCAGGCAGGCAGGCAGGCAGGCAGGCAGGCAGGGCAGGGCAGGCGAGGCAGGCGCCGGTCCAGGTCGCCAGGAGGGTCTGCAACTCGCGGACGACCTGGTAGAGGCTCAGGCTGGCGCCGCGTCTTTTGGGGCGGTGCCCAGCCTGCGCAGGGTGCAGTACGCGTGGGTGAGGAAGACGAGGGTGACGTGGTGGTGCCAGCCACCGAAGGTGCGGCCCTCGAAGTGGGCCAGGCCCAGGGCCTGCTTCATCTCCCGGTAGTCGTGTCCAACCCGCCAGCGGAGATTGGCCGTTCGCACCAGAGTGCCGCATGGGAGGCCCGGTTCGCGCAGGCCCTGGAATGCTTGGAGAGCGCGGAGCGGGACGAAGCCGTGGACAGGCTGCGGCAGCTTCTCGCCGACCCGGTCTTGCGCCAGCAGCCTGGCCAAGGCGCGGTGACACGCAACACCTTCCACGGCCCGGCTGCCATCCAGACCGGACCCAACTCCCGTCAGGAGAACCACTTCGGGCAGACGCGGTGAGCGGCCCACCCTCCGACCAGGGCGGGGCGACGACGGGAAGCACCTTCCACGGCCCGACGGGCATCCAGAACGGCTCCCACTCCCGCCAGTACAACACCTACCTGATGGCCGCGCCCCAGCCAGTGAGCTGGCCGGTACGCGTGGGAGAAGTGCCCGTGCTGGCTTCCGCATTCCAACCCCGCCACGGGCTACATCAACCATCAGGCCCCGGGCAGGAACCGGCCGCGCCGACCCAGGTGCTCACCGGGGGCGGCGGGGTCGGGAAGTCCCAACTGGCGGCCGCGCAGGCACACGCAGCGCTGCAGTCCGGCATCGAGCTGGTGGTCTGGGCCGACGCCGCCGAAACAGGCCAGGTCGTCTCCCAATGAGTGGTGTGCATCGTGAAGTGGCAGGTCACGGGCCTGGTGTGATTCCGTGCCCGGGTGCTCGTGCTGGTCATGCGCGGCAGTCTGGCGTGTAGATCATCGGGCAGGGAGGTCTTCGTGGGTTCTGGCCCGTTCCAGCCCGCGGTGCTCCTACGCTCCCGGGCATGGTGGACCCCGAGGTACTGGAACGGATCGCCGCGCGCCGCGCGGAACTGGACGAGCTGGAAGAACAGCTGGTCAAGCAGCTGGACCAGGTGCGGGCCGAGCGGGACGAACGCGCAGTCGCCGAGAGGGTCCTGACGCGGATGAGCGAGCGGACAGCTGGGGAACGGGCTGCCGTCGCACCGGCGTCAGCGCAGGTTGGCGGGCGTGCGGTGCTGCTGGTCCCGCACCGTGGCGACAGCGTTGACGAGACCGCGCTGCCCGAGGACTACCGCCGGATACTGGCGATCGTGCGAGCCGCCGGCGGTCCGGTGCAGGTGCGGGCGGTGGGCGAAGAGCTGGGCCTTCCGGTGGAGGCGCGCGGGAAGCTGGAGCCGCTGCGGGCGAAACTGGTCAAGCTCGAGGACCGCGGATGGCTGCACAAACGCGGCGACGGGAAGTTCACCGCACGGCTGTAGCCATCCCGGCCCTGCACGCCGCAGGGGCGTAACCGGAGGGCCCCCGGCGGCAGTTGAGTTTGGTGTGAAGAAAAACAACGGTCTCGTCGAGGGCCCCGACGGTCTTGTCTACACTGCCCGCCTGCCGCTGTCGAGTGCCACCTTGAACTGGCTCGCCGACCTGATCCGCGGCCACTGCAAGAAGATCGGATCGCGGTGGCGGGCCCTGTCGGCAGGGAGGATCGCCGGCATCGTGCTGGCGGTGCTGCGCTGTGACCAGCGGCCCGGCGACCTGGCCGGCGGGAACGGGGTGCACCGCACCACCGTGACCCGGTGGGTGCGCGAGGTCGTCGGCCTGCTGGCCGCTCGCGCCCCGCGCCTGGACCGCGCGCTCAAGAAGATCACCCGATCGGGTGGCGGGGTGGCCCTGCTGGACGGTTCTCTGATCCGCACCCACCGCCGCACCGGGACCGAGAACCGGAAGAACTACTCCGGCAAGCACAAATGCCACGGCCTGCTCGTGATCGCGCTCACCGACGACAAGGGCCGCCTGGTCTGGGTGAGCGCGGTCCGGCCCGGACGCACCTCGGAGATCACCGCCTGCCGCCACGACAAACTGACCGCCCATCTGCGCGCGGCCGGCCTCGGCGCGATCGCCGACCTGGGCTTCGTCGGCCTCGACGACAGCGACCCCGACGCCGACCCGGCGGTGATCACCGGCTACAAGGCCGCCCGCAACCGACCCCTGACCCGAGGTCAGGACCGCTGCGGTCGGCTCGGGGTCCCGACCCTGCGCGGGGCGGACGGCGGCGCGCATCCGGTCCACCCTTGATCTCGGACATCTGCTCACACGAGCCGACTGCCGGGGCGATCCTTGTCTGCATCAGCATTCTGGGAGGGGACTGGTGCGTGATGGGGAGTACCGCATCTACAGGCGGCGGTGAGGGCCGGGACGGGGCGTGGCTGCGGCGGTTGAGGATCAGCGCGGGGCTGACTCACGCGCAGCTTGCCGCGCGGGCCCGGGTGGGCGAGCGTACCGTGCGTGACCTGGAGCGGGGGGCGCGGCCTCGGGCCGTCACGCTGCACCGTCTCGCCGCTGCGCTCGGGGTGGACGCCGTGCAGCTCGACGCGCTCGTTCACGCCGCTGAGCGGGAAGATCGTCCGGGAGGCGGCCAGAACGGTGACAGGAAGACGGGTACTGGCGCCACAGACGACAATGCCGGCGCGGAACTTCGCGTGGATGTGCTCGGGCCCCTTGCGGCGCGGCGCGGGCGAGATTCTGTCGTCATCCCGTCGGGGCTGCAGCGCACGCTGTTGGGCCTGCTCGCCGCCCAGCCGGATCGGGTGGTCGGCGTTGAGGAGATCATTGACGTGCTGTGGGGCAGCGAACCTCCGCGCACCTGTCGCGAGCTTGTGCGCTCGCATGTCAGCAGCTTGGGTCGGCTGCTCGCGATGCCTGGTGCGCCCGCGCCGGCCGCGCCGCTGCGGCGGGAGCGACACGGGTATCGGCTGCGGCTCGGGCTGAACGGCTCGGACGCGGCGCGCTTCGAGGATCTGGCGGCGCGGGCCCGTCGTGCGGCGGCGGCCCGGGACGCGCAGTCCGCCTGGCAGCTTCACGGCTGTGCGCTCGGTTGCTGGCGTGGTCCGCTGCTGGCGGGCGAGGGCCCGTGGCGGCTCCAGCATCCGGCGGCGGTCGCCCTCACGGCACTGCGGACCGCGGTCGCGGTGGAGTGGGCCGACATCGGTCTCGGGCTGGGCAGTTATGCGCCCATGGCCCAGATGCTGCAGGTGCTGTGCGCCGAAGAGCCCCTCCACGAAGGTCTGGCTTCCCGACTCATGCTCGCCTGGGCGGGCGAGGGGCGCCAGGCTGCGGCTCTCACCCTCTACAGCGACATGCTGCGGCGGTTGGACGCGGGGCTCGGGGTGGAACCGGGTCCGGTGCTGCGTGAGGCGCACCTACGGGTGCTGCACGGGCGGCTTCCGCCGGTGACGCGTTCGGTCGGGGACGGCCGCACGTCTGCGCCGACCGCGGATGACGCGGTGGTCGGGAAGGCGTTGTCGAGCGTGGCGGAACCTGAGAAGCCCGCGTTGCGGGAGGGGACCGTGCTGCTCGACCGGACCGAGCAGCTCGCGGTGGTGGAGCGCGCGGCCGCTGAGGCACGGGCCGGTCAGGGCGCGGTGGTGCTGGTGCGGGCCGGTGCGGGGATGGGGAAGACCTCGCTGCTGAATGCCTGGGTGTCCGCCGAACAGGCTGAACAGGCCGGTGGGATGCGGGTGGTGCGGGCCGACGGCGGTGAGCTGGAACAGGACTTCGCCTTCTCGGTGCTACGGCAGCTGGTCGAACCGCTGCTGGCCCGGGCCGATCGTGCCGGGCGGGAGCGGCTGCTGTCGGGCCCGGCGGACTTGGCCTCGTACGCCTTGCGGGTGGACGGTGCCGCTGGGGGGGAGGGGTTGTCGCCGGAGGCGTCGCTGGGTGTCCTGCACAGCTTGTACTGGCTGATGGTGCACGTCGCCGATGACGGGCCGATCGCGCTGGTGGTCGACGACGCGCACTGGGCGGACGTGCCGTCGGTGCGTTGGCTGGAGTATCTGGCCCGGCGGGTGCGTGGTCTGCCGTTGTTGGTGGTGCTGGCCGCGCGCGCGGATGCCGGGACGCGGGTCGAGCCGCTGCTGGAGCGGATCGGCGCCCAGGCGCACTGCCGGCCCGTGGAGCTGCCGGCCCTGGCCGCGGACAGTGTGGCCGCGCTGGTGCGAACGCGGTTGGGCGGGGACGCCGATCCGCGGTTCGCCGCCGCCTGCGCCGAGGCGACCCGGGGCAATCCGCTGCTGCTGCGCGAGCTGTTGCGGACGCTGGCCGACAACAGGGTCAGGCCGGCCGGCGATCAGGCGTTGGTGGTGGAGGAGTTCCGGGGCCGGATCCTGGCGGGCACTGTGGTCAAGCGCCTGGCGGGCGAGCCGGAGGCGGTCCGCCTGCTGGTCCGCGCCCTGGTGGTGCTGGGGGACGGCACCGGCTGGCCGGTCGCGGCCGAGCTGGCCGGGCTGGGCGAGGCGAGGACCCGGGAGCTCGGCCGCCGGTTGCAGCGGATCGGGGTGCTGGCCCCCGGTGACCCGGCGCGGTTCGAGCATCCCCTGGTCCGCGCCGCGATCGCCGAAGCCCTCTGCGGGCCGGTGGAGTTGGCCGACGGACATGCCCGGGCGGCCGAACTGCTCCACCGCGAAGGCGCGGCCGAGGCCGCAGTGGCGGCCCACCTGCTGCTGGCCGAACCCAACGGCGATGCCTGGCGGGTGGAGGTCCTGCGGGAGGCGGCGAGGGCGACCCGCGGCCGGGGGGCGCCGGAGGTCACCGTGACCTATCTGCGCCGAGCCCTGCGCGAACCCATGTCGGTCAAGGAACGCGGCCCGCTGCTGCTGGAGTTGGGCGCGGACGAGTTGCAGGTCGACGCCGGTGCGGGCCGGCACCGCCTGGCGCAGGCCGCGGACGCGCTGACCGACCCGTACTCCCGGGCCCAGGCGGCCCACCTGCTCGCCCACGCGCTGTTCCTCGAGCAGCAGCACGAGGACGCCGTCGACGTGCTCACCCGCGCGGTGGAGGACCTGCGGGAGGCGGAGGACGGCAGCGGGATCGCCCGCGAGGTGTCGTGGTACCTGCAGGCCCAGATGCTGCTGATCGGCTACGACCAGCTGTCCACCCTCCCCGCCGCGCGGTCCCGGGCCCGGCGGCTGCGGGAGCACGCGCTGGCCGGCGACACCCCCGGGGAGTGCGCGGTGCTCGCCGCGCTGTCCGTCTCGGCCCTCAGCGGCGAGGGCGGCGCCGCCGTCGTCGACGACCTCGTCGACCGGGCGCTGCGCGGCGGGTTGGCGGGCACGGACCAGTCGCAGCTGCTGCTGAGCCTGGCCGGGCTGGCCTTCGTGGCCACCGATCGGCTCGACGAGGCGGCGGCGCGGTTCGACCAGATCGCCGAGGCGGCCGGGCGCCAGGGCTCCTTCGTCATGGTGTCGGCGGCGCTGACCTGGCAGGTGTCGATCAACCGCCACCGGGGCTGGCAGGTCGCGCTCACCCCGGAGTTCGGGCACCCGGCGATGTCCGACGAGGACCTGGAGCTGCGGGTCCGGACGGCCATGACGACCCAGGTGGGCGAGTCGCTGATCGAGCGCGGCGACCTGGCCGGGGCGGCGCGGGCGCTGGCCCCGGACACCGGCGGCGACCAGGTGGGCTGGGCCTGGCAGGGTCCGCTGCTCCTGGTCCGCAGCCGGCTGCACGCCGAGCGGGGCAATCCTGCCGCCGCGCTCGCGGTCCTGCTGGAGTACGGGGCACAGGAGCGGTGGGCCGGGGTCACCAACCTGGCCCTCGCACCCTGGCGCTCGCAGGCGGCCCTCGCCCACCTGGCACTGGGGCAGCGGGCGGACGCGCTCCGGCTCGCCACCGAGGAGTTGGAGCTGGCGCACCGCTGGGGCACCGGGCGGTCGATCGGCGTGGCTTCACGCTGCCTGGGCGTCGTGACGGGCGGAGCGGAGGGGGCCGCCCTGCTGCACGAGGCCGTCGCCGTGCTGGAGCAGTCCCCGGCCCGGCTCGAACTGGCCCGGGCGCTCTACGAGTCGGGGGTCGCCCTGGCGCGCACCGGCGAGGCCGATCGGGCCCGGCGCAGCCTCGCCCGGGCGCTGGACCTCGCGGATGCCTGCGGCAGCGTCCTGCTGGCCAGCCGGGCCGGAGGGGCGCTGACCGGGCTGGGCGTGCGCCCCGGCCCGGTGCCGCCGCCCGCCCCCAGCCTGTCGATGACCGAGCACCGCGTGCTGGAGCTGGCCGGTGCCGGCCACAGCGACCGGCAGATCGCCCAAGCCTTGCTGCTCACCCCGCAGGACGTGACCGTACTGACCGGCCGGGTGGTCCGCACCATGGGCGCGACCGGCTGCGCCGACCTCGCCGACCGCGGGCAAGGCATCGCGCCCGCGAGCCTGCCGTGACCGCGGGACGACGGCCACGTCGCGGGCGACGCCCGGGCCATGGCCGTGCGGGCCAACTCGGAGATGCTGCGCCGCAGGGCCGAGCGGGCCTTCGCCTACGTGGCCGGGGTCGCCGTCCGAGCGCCGCATCCTGCCGGTTCCTGCCGCTTGGCAGCCGTGACCTGCAACGTCGTGCCACACGCCGCCTGCACGGGCACGGCCCTGCCCGGCTCCTACTGTCGGAGACACCGCAAGTCAGCTTGCGGAGCCAGCAGGGTGGGGGGACGGGGTCGCCGGTGAAAGCCGACCGCAGCGGCCCCTTCCAGCGGCGACGTGCGGTCCACGTGACCGTCGCCCGCGACAGGGCCCTGTCCCAGGCTCCGTGCGAACCGCAAGGGGAGTCCTGAAATGAAGCGATCAACGTCTCCGTCGCGCGCCCGGCACCAGGCTCGGCACTGGCTCGCCGTGGCGGGCGTCGCCACCGCGGCGACCCTCGCCACGATCCCCGCGGCATCGGCCGCCACCCACCCCGCCCCGCCCGTCGCGCACCCCGCGACCACCTCGGGCAGCCCCGACCTGAGCGGCACCTACACCCTGTCCACCGGTGGCCAGGCCCTCGACGACCCCAACTGGAACAGCAGCGACGGCGTCCCGCTCGAGACGTACGGCCTGAACGGCGGCACCAACCAGGACTGGGTGCTGCTTCCCCAGCCCGACGGCTCCTACCTGATCATGAACTGGTCGTCGAGCCTGTGTGCGGTCGCCAAGTCCGGTGCCTCGGGCGCTGCGGTGGTCCAGACGCAGTGCATCGGCGGCGCCGCCCAGGAGTGGGCCTTCGCACAGCAGGTGAGCGGCTACTACACCATCAGCTCGGTGTCCAGCGGACAGGTGCTCACAACCGCCTCGACCGGTAACCTCGCCCCGGTCACGCAGCAGGCGTACAGCAGCTCGCCGCTGCAGCAGTGGCTGATCAAGCCGGCCGGCCCCACCGTGAGCGGAAGCCACTCCCTGACCACCGGTGGCAAGGCCCTTGAAGATCCCAACAGCAGCGGCGGAGCGGGCACCTCGCTCGACACCTCGTCCACGAACGGCGGCGCCAACCAGAGCTGGCAGTTCCTCCCGCTGCCCGACGGCTCCAACCTGCTCGTGAACAACGCGTCGGGCCTGTGCGCCGACGTCTCCGGCGGCACCAGCGCCCAAGGCGCCACGATCGACCAGTGGTCGTGCGTCGGCAGCACCAACCAGCGCTGGAGCCTCAACCAGCTGGCGAACGGCTCGTACAACATCTCCTCGGTGCGCAGCGGACTGCTGCTCACCACCGCCTCCGGCGCCGACGGGGCCCTGGTCACGCAGCGGGGGAACACCAACTCGCCGCTGCAGCAGTGGACGATCGGCTGAACAGCTGATTCGCGTCCGCGCTCGGGGCGCACCTGACGGTCGGGTCCCCGGGGAACCTCGTTCCCCGGGGACCCGACCACTTCGCTCCGTCACCGCGGCGACCGGATCCCGGCCGACCGCGACCGCCACCTCCCGCATCGTCAGACCGACACCGCCCTCCCCACCGGACTCCGCCGTCTCCACCAACCGCCGGTAGTCCGGCGCCAGCGCCTCCACCGCCACCACCCGACGCTCCAACACGCCCTCGCCGACTTCAGCTCACCCTCAAGGCGCTCCAATGAGTGGTGTGCATCGTGAAGTTGCAGGTCATGGTTCTGGTGTGCGTCGGCGTCAGGGTGCTCACGCTGGTTGTGGACGTATGACTTCGGCGTAGATCGTCGGTCAGCGGGCGACTTCGCGGTTCGTCAGGACCAGAAGGGCCCGGACCAGCGCGGTCGCCCACTTCGGGTCGGTGCGGACCTTGCCGAGGACGCGCCAGTTCTTCAGGTGTGCGAAGCCGTGTTCGACCGGCGCCCGGACCGCGGCCAGCGCCTTGTTGGACACTTTCTGACCTCGAGTCAGGGGTCGGTTGCGGGCGGCCTTGTAGCCGGTGATCACCGCCGGGTCGGCGTCGGGGTCGCTGTCGTCGAGGCCGACGAAGCCCAGGTCGGCGATCGCGCCGAGGCCGGCCGCGCGCAGATGGGCGGTCAGTTTGTCGTGGCGGCAGGCGGTGATCTCCGAGGTGCGTCCGGGCCGGACCGCGCTCACCCAGACCAGGCGGCCCTTGTCGTCGGTGAGCGCGATCACGAGCAGGCCGTGGCATTTGTGCTTGCCGGAGTAGTTCTTCCGGTTCTCGGTCCCGGTGCGGCGGTGGGTGCGGATCAGAGAACCGTCCAGCAGGGCCACCCCGCCACCCGATCGGGTGATCTTCTTGAGCGCGCGGTCCAGGCGCGGGGCGCGAGCGGCCAGCAGGCCGACGACCTCGCGCACCCACCGGGTCACGGTGGTGCGGTGCACCCCGTTCCCGCCGGCCAGGTCGCCGGGCCGCTGGTCACAGCGCAGCACCGCCAGCACGATGCCGGCGATCCTCCCTGCCGACAGGGCCCGCCACCGCGATCCGATCTTCTTGCAGTGGCCGCGGATCAGGTCGGCGAGCCAGTTCAAGGTGGCACTCGACAGCGGCAGGCGGGCGGTGTAGACAAGACCGTCGGGGCCCTCGACGAGACCGTTGTTTTTCTTCACACCAAACTCAACTGCCGCCGGGGGCCCTCCGGTTACGCCCCTGCGGCGTGCAGGGCCGGGATGGCTACAGCCGTGCGGTGAACTTCCCGTCGCCGCGTTTGTGCAGCCATCCGCGGTCCTCGAGCTTGACCAGTTTCGCCCGCAGCGGCTCCAGCTTCCCGCGCGCCTCCACCGGAAGGCCCAGCTCTTCGCCCACCGCCCGCACCTGCACCGGACCGCCGGCGGCTCGCACGATCGCCAGTATCCGGCGGTAGTCCTCGGGCAGCGCGGTCTCGTCAACGCTGTCGCCACGGTGCGGGACCAGCAGCACCGCACGCCCGCCAACCTGCGCTGACGCCGGTGCGACGGCAGCCCGTTCCCCAGCTGTCCGCTCGCTCATCCGCGTCAGGACCCTCTCGGCGACTGCGCGTTCGTCCCGCTCGGCCCGCACCTGGTCCAGCTGCTTGACCAGCTGTTCTTCCAGCTCGTCCAGTTCCGCGCGGCGCGCGGCGATCCGTTCCAGTACCTCGGGGTCCACCATGCCCGGGAGCGTAGGAGCACCGCGGGCTGGAACGGGCCAGAACCCACGAAGACCTCCCTGCCCGATGATCTACACGCCAGACTGCCGCGCATGACCAGCACGAGCACCCGGGCACGGAATCACACCAGGCCCGTGACCTGCCACTTCACGATGCACACCACTCAATACGCGCTCGCCGCGCGCCGCCTCCAGATCCTTGGAGCACAAGGGCAAGACGCCGAAGCCGACGCGCGCGCCTTCCTGGACTGGTTGGCCACAACATCACGCTCATGGCTGATCGTTCTGGACGACCTCACCGACCTCGAAGAGCTCTCCCGCTGGTGGCCACCACGCTCTCGGCTCGCGAACGGGCGAGCCCTGGCCACCACCCGACTACGAGACGCGCGGCTGTCGGGGGCCGGACGAACCGTCGTCGAGGTCGGCACCTACACCGCCAACGAAGCCTCGGCCTATCTGCACGACCGATTCACCGGCGCCGGCACGCCCCACCTGCTGGACGCCCGAGCCGAGGCCATGGTGCGCGAGCTGGGCCACCTGCCGCTGGCCCTGGGGCACGCCGCCTCGTACATGATCAACGAGGACGTGCCCTGCACTTCCTACCTCCAGCGGTTCACCGACCGCCGCGCACGCCTCGACGCGGTGCTGCCCCGCGAAGCCGACAGCGAAGGCTACGGTCGGCAGATCACCGCCGCCCTACTGCTGACCCTCGACGCCGCCCAGCAGTGCGAGCCGGTCGGCCTGGCCGCCGCAGCCATCCGCCTCGCCGCCCATCTCGACCCGGCCGGCCACCCCCGCGAGCTATGGGTTGCCTCCACTACAGCGGCTTACCTGACCGCGCATCGCACCCCGCCCGCACCCACCGTCGCGACCCCGGACCCGGTCAGCACCGACGAAGCAGAGGCAGTGCTGCGCGTACTGCACCGCTACGGGCTCCTCACCTGCGGCGGGCGAGACGATCCACGTGCGGTCCGGGTACATGCCCTGACCGCTCGAGCCACCCGCGAAACCATCCTGCCCGGCGATCTGCCGGCCACCGCCTGGGCTGCCGCCGATGCCCTGGCCGGCGTCTGGCCCCCGAGTGATCATGAACACCCCGACCTGGCGGCCGCGTTGCGGAGCAACGCCGATGCACTGGCGTCCTGCGCGGGCGATCTGCTCTGGCAACCCGAGAGCCACCCGATTCTCAGGCGGGCCGGCCACAGCCTGGCGACTGCGGGCTTTCAGTGGGCGGAATGAGAGATTAAGTCCGTTCTGTCGTCGCCTGAACGTGTGGCCTTGCTACCTCTGGCAGGTCGCGGGGCTGGCGCCGTGCTGAGGTGACTGCGTGAGCGACCGCAAGCCCTACAAGAGCGACTTGTCCGACGAACGCTGGGCGCTGATCGAGCCGGTGATCACCTCGTGGAAGGTCCAGCATCCCTCGGTCAGCGGCCACGAAGGCCGCTACGAGATGCGGGAGATCGTCAACGCGCTGCTCTACCAGTCCCGGACCGGCTGCCAGTGGGACTACCTCCCGCACGACCTGCCACCCGCCGGCGCGGTGAAGTACTACTTCTACACGTGGCGCAATGACGGCACCGACCAGGTCATTCATGACCTGCTGCGCTGGCAGGTCCGCGAGAAGAGGGGCCGATTAGCCGACCCCAGCCTGGTGGTGCTCGACACCCAGAGCCTGCACGCGGCGGCCGGGGTGCCGGCCAAGACGACGGGACGCGACGTGGCGAAGAAGGTGCCCGGCCGCAAGCGGGGCCTTGCCGTGGACGTGCTGGGCCTGGTGATCGCCGTGGTCGTGCTGGCCGCCTCCGTCCACGACAACGCCTTCGGCACCGCCCTGCTCGACAAGGTCGCAGTAGCCAGTGGCGACACCGTGACGAAGGCCCTGGTGGACCAGGGGTTCAAGAAGACCGTTGTGGACCACGGCAAGCAGGTGGGCATCGACGTCGAAATCGTCGAACGCAACCCTGCCGAGACCGGGTTCGTCCCGCAGCCGATCCGGTGGCGGGTGGAGCAGACGAACGGGATCTTGATGCTGCACCGGCGACTGGTACGTGACTACGAGCACCGCCCCGCCTCGGCCGAGTCCCGGGTCTACTGGGCGATAAGCGACGTGATGACCCGTCGGCTGACCGGCGGCGCGATGTCATGGCGCGGCGCGTGACCAGCGGGGACCTGACCCTGGGGGCGGTGCTGGTGCGTCTGGAGAAGCGCGAGCGAGAGATCGCCGCGCAGGCCGAAGAGACCCGCGAGCAGATCACGCGGCTCATCGCCGTGCTGGACGAGCTCGATCGGGCCGCCGAGGAAGTGCGGATCACCCGCAAGACGCTGCTGGGGCTGCCCGACCCGGACCCGCCCGCGCCGTCGGCGTCCGCCCCGCAGGTGCCGGACGGGGCGGCCTACCAGGAAATCATGGTGGTGTTCGCCCAGGCAGACGGTCCGCTGCGCGCGCGGGGCGTGTGCGAGGCGATGGACCTGGACCCGGCTCCGAACAACATCAACAACGTCCGTTTGAAGCTCAAGCGCCTGACCGGGCGCAACATCCTGGCAGAGCCCGAACCGGGCCTGTTCGCCCTGCCGCGACCGTAGCCGTCCGGCAAGCAGGCCTGACCAGCGCGCCTACTTGAGGCCTGAGCTCGAATCGGCCGATGACACAAGGCCCGTCGCCTCGGACGGCGTGGCCTTGATGCTCCCCGGAGCCCAGCCGAGGACTTCCTCGAACGTTCGGGCCACGGTCGGAGTGGGCAGGCCCGCGCGGTCGCGTTCGAAGGTCCTGATGGTCGCGTGACTCAGCCAGGTACGTCGTGCGAGCTCGCGCTCCGAGATGCCTTCGGCCTCACGGAACTCGACGAGGGCTCGCGCCAGTCGTGCCGATTCCTCACTCATGACCGCAGTATGCCGCTGAGCCCCGGCTGGGACAGCCCTCTGTCCCGATCCCAGGCCGCGAGGGCAGTGGGAGGCCCGCGAACTGCCCTGTCCTGCAGGTCAATCCCGCGACAGGGATAAGTCGGGCGAATCCTTGCGTACCGCCCTCTCATGCCGCGGCGGTCACCCACTGGCAGCGGTTTGTGGCCCCCAGCGAGCGACTTCTGGGCGCGGAGCACACCAAGACCATCCACGCCCGGTGCCTCTTGGCCTTCGCCTACTGCTGGGCGGGCCGCATCGAAGAAGCAACCGCACTCGGTCAGCAGACCCGAGCCGACTGTCAGCGACGGTTCGGAACGCGGCACCCCCTGACCATCACCGCGAGTTCCGCCGTCGCCTTGACCTACTGGCGAGCCGGACGTGTCCTCGAAGCAGTCGCCCTCGGGGAAGAGATAGTGGCCAGCTCCGGGCACCTGCTGGGCCGCCACCACCCGTACACACTCGTCGCCCGCGCTGCCGTGGCCCTGGCCTACCGGTGGGCAGGACGGATCGGGGAGGCCGTCGCCCTCGGGGAACAGGTCGTGGCCGACTCCGAGCAGTTCCTGGGCGAAAGGCACCTCGACACCGTCATCGCCCGCGCTGCACTCGCCTTCTCCTACCGGTGGGCAGGCCGCGCCAGCGACGCAATCGCCCTCGAGGAACGGGTGGTAGCCGACTGCGAGTCTCTTCTGGGCCCTCTCTGTCAGCCTTGGGTGAGACGTCCCGCTTTGTCGGGTTAGCCTGAGAGGGCCCGAGTAGGAGTTCCACCCCTGATGACCAGCACCAATCCGTCCGCAGCCGACCCGGCTCCCCGGCCGAAGCGCCGCACGTTCAGTCCCGAGTACAAGCTTCGGATCGTGGCCGAGTACGACGCCGCGCCCGAGGGCGAGAAGGGCGCGGTCCTGCGCCGCGAGCGCCTGTACCACTCGCACGTCACCGAGTGGCGGGCCGCGCGCGATGCCGGGGCCCTGGAGAACCTGGTCGACCACCGCACGAGCCCGGCCCGCCCGAAGAAGTCCGCCGCCGAGGTCGAGAACGAGAAGCTGCGCCGCCAGGTGGAACGGCTGGAGAAGGAACTCGCCCGGAACAAGGCCGCGTTGGAGGTCCTGGGAAAAGCGTCGGCGCTCTTGGAAATGATCTCCGAGAGCGCGGACTGAGGCACGCCGCCGATCCCGTCGTGGACGAGGCGTTCGCCGCCGTCGAACACGAGCTGGGCGTCACAGCCGCGTGCCGGCTGACCGGCCGCTCCCGGGCCACCCACTACCGCAGCCTGAAGCCGACGCCCGTGCGCGAGCCAAGGTCGCCGCAGGTCCAGCCGTCGGCCCTGACGGCCGAAGAGCGTGACGCGGTAATGGAGTTGATGAACAGCCCCGAGTACGC
The DNA here is from genome assembly GCF_036242395.1 of Kitasatospora sp. NBC_01266. NCBI lineage: Bacteria > Bacillati > Actinomycetota > Actinomycetes > Kitasatosporales > Streptomycetaceae > Kitasatospora > Kitasatospora sp. NBC_01266. The sequence goes on from NZ_CP108458.1 coordinate 6,342,866, forward strand.
CGAGCTGGCGCCCGCGCAGATCTGGGCCCGTGAGCTGGACACCGGGCACTACCACTGCTCGGTCTCCACGATGTACCGGATCCTGCGTGAGCGGGGGCAGTCCGGTGAGCGCCGCCGCCAGGCCACCCACCCGGCCAAGACGGTGCCCGAACTGGTCGCCGACGGCCCGTCGCAGGTCTTCACCTGGGACATCACCAAAGCGGCCGGCCCAAGCAAGGGCATCTGGTACCACGCCTACGTCATCATCGACATCTTCAGCCGCTACATCGTCGGCCACACCGTCGAGGCGGCCGAATCAGCCGAGCGAGCCGAGGAGTTGATCCGCGACACCATCACGCGCAACGGCATCGTCCCCGAGACCGTGCACGCCGACCGCGGCACCTCCATGACCTCCAAGAAGGTCTCCCAGCTGCTGATCGACCTCGGCGTCACCAGAAGCCATTCGCGCCCGAAGGTCTCCAACGACAACCCCTACAGCGAAGCCCAGTTCAAGACCACCAAGTACATGTCCGACTATCCCGAACGGTTCGAATCCCTGGCCCACGCCCGCGAATGGTTCGACGCCTTCATCTCGTACTACAACCACGAGCACAGGCACTCAGGCATCGGACTACACACGCCCGCCAGCGTCCACTTCGGCACCGCCGAGGAGATCCGCGACCAGCGGGCCGTCACCCTCGCCGAGGCCTACACACGCCACCCCGAACGCTTCGGCCGCCGCCCCAGACCACCCGAGATCCCGAAGACAGCGTGGATCAACGACCCCGCCAAGCGCAGGGAACCCGCACCACAAACCTCATAGCGTCACGACCGTCTCACTGGACTTGAAATCTTCCGGGGCGCCCGCCATCCCACGACCCTGAGGTCCCGTACGAACCTGGCAGCCGCCTACCGGGAAGCCGACCGGATCGACGAAGCCGTCTCCCTGGGCAAGCAAGTGGTGGCCGACTCCGAGCGATATCTGGGCGACCTGCATCCCGAGACCTGGCGCGCGCGGTCCGACCTCGCAGCCTCCTACCTGAAGGCCGAACAGACGGCAGAGGCCGTTGCCCTGCTGGAGCAAGTCGCCAGCGACGCGCAGCATCTCCTAGGCGATGATCACGTCGACACCTGGCACGCTCGGGCCGCTCTGTCCGCCGCGTACCGAGCAGCCGGAAGCATCAAGGAAGCCCTGACCCTCGGAGAAAGGGTCGCCGCGGACTCCGGAAGCCTCCTCGGCGACTACCACCCCGACACCTGGCGTGCCCGCTCCTCCCTGGCGGCTTCCTATCTGAAGGCTGGACGCCACGCCGACGCCATCAACGGCCTGAAACAGGTCGGGATTCGCTCCGAGCAGCTCCTTGGAGACCTTCACCCGTACACCCTGCGTTCCCGGGCCGCTCTGGCCCTTGCCCTGCAAGAGGTAGGACAAGCCGAGGAGGCCAGCAAGCTCGAGGAGCAAGTCCTCGCCGCCATGGCGCAGACCCACGGTGACCGTCACGCATCAACACTGCGCGCCTGCTACGACCTGCTCGCCCCGTACGGCGAAGCAGGCAGGGCAGGAGAAGGAATGACTCTGCTTGAACGCTTCACCGCCGACTCCGAACGCCTGCTCAGCGACTACGCACGCACACGCGAGGGGCACGATGTGGTGAGCCATTCGCGCAGGTAGCCGGCGACGGTGGTGCGGCGGTTCTCGTAGACGCCGCGCAGCTCGCCGTCGAGGACGGCGGCCATCTCGCGGGCGGCTTCGGCGTGGCTGGCGAAGCCGCCCCTGCGGCGGACGCGGCGCTGTCCGTCCTCGCGGGCGAGGTTGACGGCGTAGGTCCAGGTTCCGTGCTTGGCGTCTTCCAGTAGCCGCATGCACCAGGGGCCGAGCTGCTTCTTGTGCTCGTCCTGGCAGCCGCAGCGACGGTAGACCCTGCCGCGCTTCGTACGCTGACCCATGGGTTGGCTCCTCCTTGGACTGGGTGGTTACGGGTCCAAGGTTCGCCGGGTGGTCGGGCATGTCGGCAGAGCGTGCTGGGGGCACAGGGGCGGGCGCTTGCGATGTCCTGGTGTGGCCTGTGGGAGTTGTGGAACTTCTCGAACTCCCGCAGGGCGTGGAGTAGGTGCCGCTCGTTCCAGATCAGGGCCCGGTCCAACAGCTCGCGGCGGCAGGTCTGCACCCAGCGCTCCATGAGGGAGTTCATACGCGGCATGCGGACCCCGCTGAGCACGACCTGGATTCCCGCGTCTTTGAGGAGGGCGTCGAACAGTTCGGGGAACTTCCCATCCCGGTCCCGGATCAGGAACTGTGCCTGGCAGCTGGCATCCTCGAGGTCCATGACGAGGTTCTTCGCCGCTTGTGTGACCCAGGACGCGGTCGGGTGTGCGGTGGCGCCGAGGAGCCGGATCCGCCGGTTGGCATGCTCAATCACTGTGAGTACGTGCAGCCGGGCTCCGGACATGGTGACCGTTTCGAAGAAGTCGCATGCGAGAAGTGCATCGGCTTGGGAGCGTAGGAAGTTGGCCCACTGGGCGCTTCGGCCGGGACCGGGCGGCGTGACGGCGGGCGACCAGGTCGCGGTGCCAGCGCAGTACGGTGTCGGGCCGCACCAGTAACCGCATCCGACGCAGCACCTGGGTCGGCAATCGCTGCAGCAGTGCGGCCAGGAGCGCCCGGTCGCTCGCTTCGAAGCGGACCCGTTGTCCGCTCAGCTGCCGTTCCAGCACGGTGATCTGATGGCGCAGGGCCAGGATCTCCATGTCCTTCTCGCGGTCGGTCATCGGCAGCAGTCGCAGGATCGCGAACGCGTTCGTCACACCCAGGTACGCCAGTCGTAGCAGCACGGGCGATCATCATGCCGCGGAGCTCGTCGGCTCTGTGGATGAGGTTCTCGGCAAGGGCAACGCTGCCCAGTCGGACTTTCAATCGGTTGCGCAGCCCCTGCTGCTCGAGCAGAGGCTGCGCGGTCGCTCAGCGAGGGTTATTCATCATCGCCGAATACATGTGCAGTGAGAGCATCAGCAAGGAACTCCGCAACGGCCTGAACGCCGTCCGTGTAGCGGCCTGAAATATCGACCCGCCCGTGCCTCCAGGAGAAAGAAGCGGCTTCACCGGGAATTGCATAGACCTTCTGCCTCCCAATGTCCACCCACTTAATGTATCCATCCTCCCGGAGGAGAGTGCTCGAGTCGGCGAGCGCCTCCCATTCCTCAACCCCGATGGGGTCGCTTGAGCTCTCGGGCCAGAACTCTGCACGGGTTATATGAAACTCGTAACCCATACATCCCCACCTTTCGTCTAGCCGGAAGAGCTGCCGAATAGCAGCGTCACTCCGTTATCGTGGGCATATTGTACCGCCTTGGTCATCTGCTGTGTCTGCAGGTCCGTGAGGGGCGCGCTTGAGTTTGTGATGACGTAAACTACGCGCTGTTTGATCATATCCGGGGTCAAGACTCCAGGATTGCGACGTTCGTCGCCATCATAGTTTTTAGCATCGTCGATGGCGCTTTTCAGTCGCTGGAAGAACATTCCGGCACGCTGGAAGCTCGGCAGGGTGGTGTCCATCGACTTAAGGCTCAGGGCGATCCCGGTGTCCGGCTCGAACTGATCGAATGCCTTGTATCCGGCCGGAAGGTTCGAGAAGCCCATGTGCTCCTCAAAGGCCAGCCCCTTATCGCGAGACGAGAGCTCCCAAATGCTGGTCTCTCCCAAGTTTGTCATGGCGCCGAGGTCCTGCACATCCGGTACGGCTGCAGCTGCCCCGCTACCGGATCCGGCCACGGCCGAGGACCACGGTTCGCGGTCGCCGAACGCTCGGCTTGCCCAGCTGTCGAGCCCGCCGAGTAGATTGAGGACGACCTGCGTGGAGAGTTCGTCGGCGTGTTTCTGGACGAGGTCGGCGACGTTGTTGCAGCCGAAGGAGCGGAGCTTGGCAGCCGCGATGTATTCCGCTCGGGCTTGGTTGATTGGGAGGTACTTGTCGACGAATCCGTGGGCGCCTCCGTTTTGCCCTGTGAAGGCATCCCAGATATCGCCGACGAACTGGAACGGCATTTTGAAGCCGGCTTTCAGGCCGCTGCCGATCGCCTGCCACGGGGACATGTTCTCCGGGTCGAGGTCGCCCAGTGACGGTACGTCGTTCGGGTCGTCTGGGTCCGTCGGGGCCATGCCGCTGGGGTCCGTGTGGAGCGTCGGTGCGTTGGCGGCGTACGCGTAGGCCGACCCGTACGGCGCGGATGCGGAGAGTGGGTCGCGCCCGGTGAACCGTCCGGTGGAGGGGTTGTATTCGCGCGCCCGGTCGTCCTGGTTGCCGGTCAGGGTGGGGTCGTTGTACTGGCCGGCGAAGCCGAAGGCGCTGGTCGGTGCGTTGCTGGTGATGGCTGTGGTGGTCTGCTGGCCGAAGGCGTCGTAGGACATCCGGGTCTGCTGGATGCCGTTGGCGTCGGTCAGGTCGGTGATGGAGCCGAGCCAGTCGTGGTGGTCGTAGGAGGTGGCACCGCTGGTCCGCTGGGACTGGGGTAGGCCGAGGGGGTCGTAGCCGTAGTCGCCGGTGACCGCGCCTGTGGCGTTGGTTTCGGTGGCGAGTTGCGGGAGGTGGTTGTTGATGTCCCAGGTGGCGGTTCGGATGGTCGCGCCGCTGGAGCTGGTCGTGACGCGGTTGCCCTGGGCGTCGTTGGTGAAGGTGTAGGCGACGCCTGAAGTTCCCCCGTTGATCTGGACAGCTTGATACTGGGACGGTTGAGTCCCGGAGGAAGCAGTCCAGGTAGTGAGTGGCAAGAGCAACATGAGCAAGCGGTACACGGCGGAGTTCAAGCGGGACGCGATCGCGCTCGTCCGGTCCTCGCCCCATCGGAACGTCACCGATATCGCCCGGGAGCTGGGCGTGAGTCCGGAGGGGCTTCGCGGCTGGGTGAAACAGGCGAAGGTCGACCGCGGCGAGGGGGCGCCAGGCGCGCTGACGACGGCGGAGAAGGACGAGCTCCAGCGGCTGCGCAGGGAGAACCGGGAACAGCAGCAGACGATCGAGATCTTGAAAAAAGCCGCGGCCTTCTTCGCGAAGGAGACGATGAAGTAGGCACGTTGTGCCGCTTCATCGACGCGGAGAGGGCTGCCGAGGACAGACCTGACGGCTTCAGTGTCGCGCTGTTGTGCCGGGTTCTGAAGCTCCCGCGCACCAGCTACTACGCCTGGCTCGCCAGTCGGCCGGCCGCCGCCGAGCGGCAGCGGGCAGAAGACGAACTGGCCCAGGAGATAAGGGAGATCCACGCCTCCTCGCGCGGAGCCTACGGCGTCCCGCGCGTGCACGCCGCACTGCGGCGGACGGGCCGTGCGATCAACCGGAAGAAGGTCGAGCGGATCATGCGCGAGCGCGACATCCGGGGTATCACCCGCCGCAGGCGCCGCCACCTGACGAAACAGGACACCAAGGCCGCCCCGGCCCCCGACCTGATCGGCCGCGACTTCACCGCGAAGCGGCCCGGTACGAAGCTCGTCGGCGACATCACATATCTGCCCACGATCGAGGGCTGGTGGTATCTGGCCACGGTCATCGACCTGGCGACCCGCGAGGTGATCGGGTACGCGATGGCCGACCACCACCGCGCCGAACTGGTCACCGACGCCCTGAAAATGGCCGCCGGCCGGGGCGGCCTGAAGCCGGGCTGCATCATGCACACCGACCGCGGCAGCGAGTATACGAGTAGCGAATTCCGCCAGGAGATAAGGAAGTTGAACCTGAGACAGAGTATGGGGCGAACCGGCATATGTTACGATAACGCCGCAGCCGAGAGCTTCTTCGGCTTGCTGAAAGCGGAGATCGGCACCACCGTCTGGGACAGCCGGGAAGCGGCCCGAGCCGACGTCTTCCGCTTCATCGAAGTCGAATACAACCGCACCAGGCTCCGCAGGCACCCCGAGTTCGGGTACCTCACCCCACTCGAAACCCGAGCCAGGCTGCAGCACGACTTCACCCCCCGCAGCGTAAGCACCCGCTGTCCAAGATCAGGGGGGAACTTCAGGGCGTGGGTCTCGTTCCATATCAGCAGGTGGTCGAGGACTTCTCGCCGCAGGGTGCCAATGACTCGTTCGCAGTGGGCGTTCGCTCGCGGAGCACGGGGCGGCGTCTTGATGACCGCTACTTCCTCAGCCTCGAAGACAGCGTCGAACGACGAGGTGTACTTCGCGTCCCGGTCGCGGATCAGGAAGCGCAGTGAATCGAGCCGGATGCCCAACTCGACCGCGAGATTCTCTCCTGTTGCACCGCCCGGGGGCCCGTCGGGTGGGCGGTCACCCCGGTGACGTGCAACCGTCGTGTGCCGTGCTCGAGGAACACCAGCGCGTACACCCGGCGCAGGTCGACCAGATCGATGTGCACGAAGTCGCAGGCGATGGCGCCCTCGGCTTGCGCGGTCAGGAACTCGCGCCACGTCGGCCCACCGCGGCGCGGGGCCGGATCGACGCCCGCCGCCGTCAGGATCTCCCAGACCGTCGTCGCGCCGATCGGATGCCCGAGGCGGACCAGTTCGCCCTGGATCCGACGGCAGCCCCAGCGCGGATTCTCCTTGGCCAGCCGCAGCACCAGCGCCTTCAGCGCGCTCGCGGTCGGCGGCCTGCCGGGCCGGCCCCGCCGCTTGCCGCAGTCCCGCTTCCGGGCGATCAGCCTGCGGTGCCACGCGAGCAGAGTCCCGGGCGTCACCGGAAACACCTTCGCCCACCGGCTCCGGGGGTCAGCGAGGACAGTGCCGTGAACCACAGCCGGTCTGCCTGCTCGTACCGCACTGGTGCGGTGAGTTGCCCGTGCAGCACCGCGTTCTCATGCCGCAGCGCCAGGAGTTCGGCGTCCTTGGCCGTGTCCCGACGGAGCAGTACTGCCGGAACCGCGAGCAGCTTCCGCGCCACCCTGTACACCAGTGAGACGATCACCGGACAGGGTTCCAGGAGGCCGTGACGGCTCGCCAGACCCGCCGCGAGCACCAGCGATGAGTTTCCGAACGGCGCACGGTGATCGCGTAGACGGTTTGGCGGCTGACGGTGCCGGTCTTGGGGTCGGTGCGGTAGCGCAGGATGCGTGCGGCCTGGACGGCGTGGGGGAAGTCGAGTCCGAGGCCGATGACGGTGACGGCGGCTGTCCGGGCTCGGTGAAGGCGGCGCAGCCGCCGGTTCGGAACCACCTGCCCGGCGCTGTGCTCGACCTGTCGTCCGCAGAGTCCGGACCGGCCCCCGCAGGGTGGGGTCCCCTCGGGCGGTCCGGCCTCAGGCTCCCTTGCGGGCGATCCGGGTCACGCCGATGCCGACCTGTGGGTCGATCGGTTGGTCCGGCGCGAGGGTGCCGAGTTCGGTCGCCAGCTTTCGCAGGTAGAGGTCCACGACGGATTCGATCAGCTCGGCGTGACCTGCTGCGGCCAGCCGGCCGCGGTGCCAGGAAGTGAGCCAGAGCACGAGCGCGATCACGGCCGCGGGCCACCAGAAGCCGGCGAGTACGGCGTAGCAGGCTGCCCAGACCGAGGCGGTCACCGCGGCATCCAGGCGGGCGCGTGCCGCGCGGAGTTCGGCCCGGGCGTCCTCGGGGAGTACCAGCCACAGTCGCATCCAGCAGGCGGCCAGATCGATGCCGTACTGGTTGCGCACCCGGGTCGCGGTCGCGGCGAGTCTGTCGCCGGTGAAGGTCGGTCTGGTCGGTGCGGCGAGTGCGATCCGGTCACGCCGCACGGACAGGTCGTCGAGCGCCCGCAGCGTCCCCGGGGAGCGCTGGTCGGGTAGGGCCTGCGCCCGGCGTGCGGTCAGCCGGGCCTGCAGGTCATGCCAGCGGGAGCTTCTGCGGGCGACGAGCTGGTCCGCCAGCGGCTGCATCACTCGTGGCCAGTCGCCCACCCACAGCCGCTGGCATCCCTCGGCGCACGCCTGGACGAACGCGCCGAGGACCGCGGAGGCGACGATGAGCGCGACCAGTGCCGCGAGCTGTCCGATGCCGGGCCAGTACGAGACCGCCGTGGCCGCCGAACCGATCCGGTGGCCCGCCGCTCGCCAGTCGAGGGCGTCCTCCTGGCCGAGCAGCGCCCCGACACTCGCCGTCGCCATCAGCGACAGGCTGGGAACGACCAGCGCCGATACCCACTTTTCGGCGAGTCTCTTGCCGAGTTCGTCGAGAAAGGGGTTCACCTGGTCATGCCTCGCAGACGAGCAGCGGCTCGTCGCGCAGCCAGCAGCGGCCTGCCGCCGGGATCGGGCCGCCCGGCTCGCGGACGAGCTCCAGGCTGCACCGCTGGTCAGGGCACCGGTACGACTCACCGGACGCGCGCCGGGCCACCCCCGGGATGAGGTCCCCGGGCTCACCGCCTCGTTGCACACCGGCGCCGGTCAGCACGTGCACGGGGATGCCCAGCGTCGCGAGTACCTCCAGGACCGGCGTACCGGCGCTCAGCGCGCTCACCGCACCGTCGAGTTCAGTGGCCCGGCCGCTCTGGTGCATGGCTGCCCTGAGCTGGGGCAGCGTTCGGCAGAATGCGGCCAGGTAGGCCCGATCGTCGTACACCCTGTTCCTCCTGCCTCGTGCCCGTCGCCGAACCCGGACCCGGACCCGGGGACCGGTCCCCTGACCCCCCGAACCCCGCGGCGTGAACGGCAGTTCCACCCCTGGACGCCCCCGCGCCGCAGCGGTCCGCAGCCAGTCTAGCGCCGTCGCCGAAGGCCCAGGGTGACTTCACCGGTTTCGCGGCGCAGCCGTGTCGTCCGTCGTGAATCGGCGCCTGTCACGGCCCGATGTGGATGACTGAGGCCCAGAAGAGCGGTGCGGCGTAGTGCGGTTGGCTGCGCAGCTGCCGGGCCGCCCGGTGCAGCGCGTGGGCCGCGTCGGTGCCAGGTCGCGCGGTGGCCATCGTCCGGTACACCTCCCGGGCGAGCTGCGGGGCGATCGCGTCCGCCACCGTCCACAGCGCGCCGATCACCTGGCGGTAGCCGCAGAGCTGGAACGCGGACGCCAGGGTGATCATCTCGTCCAGCAGCGCGTCGCCCGGAGCGGCGGTGTGGCAGGCGGACAGGTAGGCGAACTCCGCGTCCGACAGGCGCTCAGTGGTGAGATCACGGACCGTCAGGCTGCCGCCGTGCAGCAGCAGTCGGCTGTTCGAAGGGGCGGCCGGGTCGTACACGCCGTGGCAGGCCAGGTGTGCGTGGGTGTGGGTGCGCAGCGCGGCGAGCACGGCCTGCGGGGTCGCCTGGGTGTCGTTGAGCCGGAGTCGGCGGGCCGGCAACTCGTCCAGTGCCGCCAGTTCCTCCTCGACGGCGGGCAACGGCTGGTGCACCAGGGTGTCGGGGGCGAGCGGCGGTGCCTGCGACACGCCGACCGCGACCGCCGACCACCGTTGCAGCGCCGGTGCGGACCGCTCGCGGGCGTGCAACAGCGCCTCCAGCGTGGGCGTGTAGGACGACACCACCAGATCGTCCAGGTAACCGCCGGTGTCGTCGGTGCGCCCGTCACCGGTCGGGCGGCGCGCAGCGTGCAGCGGCAGCAGGGAGAGCGGCCCGGTGGGGCACCACCACAGCCTCGGCCACTGCTGTCCGGGCGCCACCGGGCGGTCCAGCCCGAGCCGGGAGAGCACCGGGCCGGTGACGTACTCCCCCAGCCACCGCAGCGTCTGCGTCACCGTCCGATCGTGCGCGAGCCGGTCCGCGAACGGGGTGGCGGCGGCGGCCAGTGCTGCGACCGCGGCCAGGAAGCCTCGTGCGCGGTCGGCGATCTCCCGCTCGGTGACTCCGGCCAGGGGTACCACTTCGACGATGGTGCGGGTCCTGGCCGGGCGCCGTAGCAGGGCGCCGAGCATGGTGCGGCTCGAGGCCGGGCGCAACAGGATGGCGTCGCAGCCCAGTTGGGAGACGTTGAGCACCACGACCGGTCCGTGCGCTGCCGCGGACCGCAGACGCGGCCATTCGAGCGGCATCTGGAAGCGGGTGAACCCCGGGAGGGTACGGATGTCCGCCACCACGCGGTCGTACTCCTCGGCGGCGGTTCTGCGCTCCTCGGCTGTCCCAGGCTCCTCGACCAACCGCATGCACACCAATTCGAAGCGGTCGGCGAGTTCGGCGGATGCCTCGGCGAGTTCGGCGTACCGGCCGCGCAGGCGCAAGGCCTGCGCCAGCAGCACGCCACGGCCCTGCTCCAGGCGGACCAGTGCCTCGGCAGGTCGCCCCGCCCTGATCTCCACGGCGGCGGCGTCGCACGCTATGGACCCCGCCACGCGCAGCTGGGTCTCCTGCGAGGACCTGCCGAGCGCTCGTCCGGTCAACTTGGGCAGCAGGTCGTCCAGCGCCACCCGGAACGCCGAACCGGCCTGCCGTAGGTCGCCGACGACCGCGCTGTGCAATCCCCACGCGTGGGCCGCGATCAGCCGGGTTCGCACGTCGTGCGTGGGGGTGAGCGCGGTGGCGCGGTACTGCGCTGCCGCCGCGATGAGGCCGTCGGCTCCCTGGGCGGCCACGGTCAGCGTGGCGCCCAGTTCCAGGCGGGCCAGTTGCTGATGGGGACCGTCGGCCGGGGGCAGTTCGGCCACGCCCCGCAGCAACTGAACGGCACGGTCGAGATCGGCGGCCGCTCCGGTGCCTCTCGCGCGGGTCCGCAGGGCCACGGCCAGTTTGATCCGCATGACGGCGTGGTCGTGCTGCTGGTACGAGGTGGCGGCGACCGCGTACTCAAGGTGCCGAACGGCCTCGCCGAGGTCCGCGAGGTCACCGTGGGCGTGGAACCGTGCCTGCAGTACGGCGCCCAGGTTGGTGAGGACCTGGCCGTGGGTCTCGGACAGCGGGTTGCTGCCCGCCAGCGCGGACCGGCCGAGCACGGTCGCCCGTTCGAGATCGGCGTGGTCCTGCGTACCGGTGAACCGGTCCAGGTGGGCGAGGCTGAGGGAGGATGCGGCCAGGGCCCGCAGCGCCGGGTCCTGACCGGTGTCGAGGGCCTCCTGCAGGCAGTCGATCGACTCCTGGAGGTCCTCCAGATCGCCCCTGACCTCGAACCGCATGCGCAGCCAGTCGCCCAGTTGCGCGAGGGCAGTGACGCGGTCCGCCGTCGGCACGGTCGGCGGGCGCAGGGCCCGACGCGTGTCGGCGATGAGCACGTCGAGCCGAGCCGGGTCCCCGTCCCGCGTGTAGTGCGCCACCGCACCGGCGGAGCCGGCCTCGTCCGCCACGGCGGACGGCGGTACTGCGGCGCGCGCCCTCTTCAGGGCGACCAGCATCGCTTCGGGCACCGGCCGATCGGCCGGACAGGCGGCGATGGCCTCCCGCATCATCGCGACCGCCATCTTGATGAAGTCGCTGTTCCCGCCGAGGGCGAAGAGTTCGGCGTAGGCGGAGCCCAGGTTGAAGGTGATCGCCGGGTCGAGCTGGTGCGTCGGCAGCATCTCCCGAGCCTGCTGGATCATCATCGCCGCCTGGGCCAGCCGGTCCCGGTCCCGGGCCTGCACGCTCTGGAGAAACAGCACGACGGCCACCGCGTGCATCACCTCTCCTGGGGGTTGCAACGGGGGTGTCAGAGCTGCGAAGTGGCTGCGGCGCGGTTGCGGAACGGCGTCCGGCCGCACCGCGTGCACCACCGAGAACAGGAAGACGGACGCATCGTGGTCCGGCCTGGACTCCGCCGCCGGAAGGTGCTGACAGCGCGCCCAGTGGAAGCAGGCGGCGAGGTAGATCGCCTCCAGGTCCGCCTCTTCCCCGCCGGCCGTGCCGGGTGCCAGGCGGTCGCGTGCGTCGTAGACGATCTCGGCCACGTTGCCAAGCGTCTCCAGGGACAGCACGGACTCCGGCGAGTCGCCGAAGAACGGGATCTCCCGGTCGGGCGCGGCCATGGCTGCCCGCATCAGTTGACGTAACGACGCGGTGAAGCGACCCGCCATCATCCCCCCCAAGCCCTGTCGACAGAGCTCATCCAGCTTACTGCCGAATGCACTTGACGGTACTTCAGGAGCTGTTTCCCGCAGATCAAGGGAGGCGCCCGGCAAGCGTGGTGGTGAGTTCGGCCGTGGCCAGGTACCACCAGAAGATCCAGTCGAGGAACGCCGGGTCATAGTCCTCCTGCTGGGAGGCGTCACGGTGACGGATCTCGAACTTATTGGCGATCACGAACAATGCGCCGTCATCCGGCTTTCCGAGTTCGGTGCGGATCAGGTCGCGTCGCTCCTCGAGGATCCCGGCCAGGGCGATGATCGCCGAGCGCTTCTCCTCGACGGCTGCGCCGCGTCCGCGGTAGAGGGCGATGGCGTGCGCGGTGCGCTGTTTGATGTCGGGGTCGGTGACGGCCAGGGCCCGGTGGACGAGGTCGGCGCGGGCGTCATCCGTCACGGCCACCAGGCGTCCTTGGTCCTCTCCCTCATCGGCCAGCCGGAAGTGGATCCCAGCACTGTCGAGCAGCCGGTTCACCCGCCACCGGTACAGCACCCGGGCGGGGCCGGCGTGGAACTCCCGGTGGTGCCAGCCGCACTGGTTGAAGGGATGGAAATAGCGGTCGCGCGGACGCGACATCAGATCGTGGAAGACCTCCACCAAGCCGAAGAAGGTGTCCTCGTCCCACTGCTGGGGCTTGACGGGCCACAGCTGCGCGATGCCCAAGCGGAGCTCCAAGACCTCGGCTGCGTCCGGCAGCTCCTCGTCGACGTCGATGCACTCCTCGCCGAACTGCTCGACAAGGTAGCCATTGCCGTGCATCTCCATGACCAGCCGGGCGAACCCGAGGCGCACCGAGTCCGGGTGCGCCGGCGCCTTGGGGGGTGACCCGCCCCTGGTGGTGAGGCCAGTAGGGGCGGGGCTCCGTGAAGTGCTTGATCTCCTTCGTCCGGTCGACCAACTCGCGGAACCACGTCCTCTGCGTCAGCGCCGGGGCCTGGACCCAGGCGGGCAGGTCGGGCCGGCCCCATGGGTCGTCGGTCTTGGGGGCCGCGGCGGGCAGGTTCTCGAAGTCCGAACAGGCACTGGATCCCTGGAACGTCTCGGTGAGCAGCCATGCGGCCCTGGAGGTCCAGTCCCGCCGGCCGGACGCCGCGATGTGGTTGGCCTCGGCGATGAAGAGATCGGCAGGCCAGAGCAGCCCGTAGTTGCTGAGATCTATCACTGGGTTCCTTCCACGCCTGCTGGCCAAGGGAGTTGGCCAGCAGGTAGACCGGTCGGGTGCGGTGCCGCGCGGCGTGGAACTCTCTACCACAAGGCATGACCCCGCCGGCGTGCTTTGTCAGGGAAATAGCTGATTCGAATGACTTCACGGTGATCTGCTCTGTGCCGGGGAAGGATCACCGGCGCCTGCGGGTGCCGTGCACCGCCGTCCGGCGGACAGCCGCTGCAGCCCGTGTCACTGGGGAGGGCGGGGAGAGTCGTGTCAGCACAGGGGAGTGCGGGAGCGCGCGTCGATCGGGGGACCGAGGTGGTCCAGGTCATGGCCGGTGTCATCGATGTGGGATTGGAGCAGGCCGAGGGGCTGCTGCGTCGGATGCGCGGCGTGCTCGGCCGTTCCGACCTGCACGAGGTGGCGGCGGACGGGCAGGAGGAGTTGCGGGCGCGCGGCGAGTTGCTGCTGGGCCGCCTCGCCCCCGCTTCCGAGTCGCACATGGAGGCTGTGGCCCGACGAGCGGCAGCCTCCCGCCAGCCGTCGCCCGATGCCTGAGCTGCTGCAGGGCCCAGAGCTCAGGGCGCGGGTCGACGAGGTCCTGCGCGCCTTCGTCCGGCAGGAGACCGAGCTACTGGTCGCCATCGACGTCCAACTGGAGCCGGTGGCGGAGCAGTTGCGTGCGGCCGTGGCGGAGGGCAAACGGTTGCGCGCCGCGTTCGCCTACTGGGGCTGGCGGGCCGCGGGCCAGCCGGACAGCGAGGCCATGGTCCGAGCCGCGTCCGCGATGGAGCTGGTGCACGCGGCAGCCGTGGTCCACGACGACCTGATCGACGACAGTCCGATCCGCCGCGGTGTGCCTACCGCGCACCTGTCCCTGCGCCGGACCGTCGCCGACGGGCCCGAACACGAGGCCCAGGGGCGTGCGTTGGCGATGCTGGTGGGCGATCTGCTGATGTCCTGGGCGGGACAGCTGCTCGCCGCCTGCGGGCTGCCCGCGGCCTACCTGGCGCGGGCCCGCCCGCTGTGGGCCACGCTCGCCCGCGAGCTGATCGCCGGGGAGTGCCTGGAGATCCTGCGCACCCGCGCAACACCGGACGCGGAGAGCTCACTTGAGATCATCCGCTACAAGACCGCGAAATACACCGTCGAGCATCCGCTGCATCTGGGCGCCCTGCTCGGCGGTGCTCCGCCCGCCCTGCTCGCTGTCTTCACCGCCTACGGGGTGCCGCTGGGCGAGGCGTTCCAGCTCCGCGACGACCTGCTCGGCGTCTTCGGCGACCCGCGGCGCACCGGCAAGTCCAACCTGGACGACCTCGCAGGCGCCAAGCCCACGGCGCTGCTCGCCCACGCCCTCACCGGCGCGATACCCGCCGACCGTGCGCGACTCCAGGCCCTGGTGGGCCGTGACGACCTCGGTACCGCCCAACTCGACGAGCTGCGGGAGATCATGGTCCGTTCCGGAGCCCGCACCCGCGTCGAGGAGATGATCGGCGAGCGGGCCGCCGCCGCCCGCACCGCGCTCGCCCGGGCCGCACTCCCGCCGCGGGCCGCAGGCGCGCTCGCCGACCTGGTCGCCGCGGCGACCGCCCGCACCTCCTGACCCGCCGCACCGAACGAGGGGGCACCCCGATGACCGTGACACCTGAAGCGATGGACGCCCTGCGCCTGACGGGCGACCCGCTGGCCGACACCGTCGTGGACGCGCTGTTCGAGCGCGGTGACATCGGCAAGTTCAACACCCTGATGCGCTGGGTCGCCCAGACCGGCCAGCCACTGCCCGAGGACGTCCCCGACGAGGCCCACGACTACCTGCACGCCACCGCCGCCCCACCCGACTGGGTGGACTGGGACCAGATGGAGAAGGCCCGGCTCTTCTTCATCCGCAACAACGTCCACATCTCCACCGCGCTGTCCTTCGCCTCGATGCCCGCCTGCTACGTCGTGCCGCACGTCGCCCGCCTGCTCAGCGCCACCCACTCACTGGACTACCCCTCCAAGCGGATGGCCGAGACCGGCCAGTTCACCCTCTACCTGATGCGGCCCGACGCCTTCGAAGCCGGCGGCAGGTTCCTCCCGGCCGCCCAGAAGGTCCGCCTGCTGCACGCCTCCATCCGCCACCACCTGCGCCGCGAGAACCGCTGGGACGAAGCCGCCCTCGGCGTGCCGATCTGCCAGGAGGACATGATCGGCGGTCAGATGATGTTCTCCATCCAGGTGCTGGACGCCCTGCACCGGATGGGCATCCACATCTCCAACGAGGGTGCCGACGCCTACTTCTACGCCTGGCGGGTGGTCGGCGCCATCGTCGGCATCGACACCCGCGCCGCCCCCGCCGATCTGGCCGAGGCCCGCGACTTCTCCGACCTCTACATGGCCCGCCACATGGGCCCCTCCGACGAAGGCGCCACGCTCACCCGCCAACTCATCGACCTCTACGAGCAGGTCGTGCCCGGCACCCTGCTCGACCCGGTCGTCCCCGCTCTGATCCGCTACCTGATCGGCGACACCTGCGCCGACTGGCTCCAAGTCCCGCGCTCCACCTGGGACAAGGCCATCACCCTCGCCCCCACCCTGCTCGGCATCCTGGAGCGCATCGAGGACTCCTCCCCGCTCGGAGCCTGGGCGCTGGACCGCCTCGGCGACCTCACCACCCGCTTCGAACTCAGCTCCCTCACCCGCGGCCGGGTCATGCAGTACGCCATCCCCGAACACCTCCACGACGAACACGGCGTCACCTCCACCAAACACCGCACCGACCCCTGGACCCCGCCCCCGCTCTCCAGCCGACTCCCCGCCTGACCACCGCCCGCGAGCGAAGTTCACGGTTCGCAAAATCGGTCGCGCAGCTGAACTGCTGCGCCGAATCGTGCGTGGACAGGCCAGCGCCGAGACCGGCGATCAAGTCCGTGGCCAGGGTGGATGGTTTGTCGGCACCGCAAGGCCCGGGAGGACCAGCAGATCGGCTCGCTCTTCGGCGAGATGCGCGGCTTCGACGGTGACCGGCTGACGGCGCCGGAGCTGCCGCTGGTGCCACTCGAGCCCCTTGGCCGGGGGCGTTGACATTTCAATTGCACCCTGACCGATCGCGGACAGCGGCGATATGATCGCAATGTATAGCCAAGAGCCTTGCGCCATGCCTTCTCCTGTCGGATGAGGTACCCCTGCCCACGCGCTTCGGAGGACGATCCATGACGGAACGCAAGCCACCAGGTCTCAGCTTCGAGAGCTGGATCGACAAGCAGATCCGAGAAGCGACAGAACGTGGCGAGTTCGACAACCTGTCCGGCGCGGGCAAGCCGCTCCGTAACGAGAACCAGCCGTACCACGAGATGTGGTGGGTCCGGGAGAAGATGGAGCGCGAGAACCTGACCTACATGCCGCCGTCCATGGCGATCCGTAGTGAGGTTGAGGAGGCGGTCGAGACTGCTCGGAAGGCGCCGTCGGAGCGTGTGCTGCGCCAGATCCTCACAGAGGTCAACGAGAAGATCGATGCTGCGATGCGGCGCCCGTTGGAGGGCCCGCCGCTCCACCTCGCGCCGGTGGACATCGAGGCAGCCGTCAGGGAGTGGAAGCAGAAGCGCCAGCGGTAGCGGCGCGCGCTCCCTCTCCCCCTACGACTTCGTCCCTGCCTCAGCTTGGCGTTTTACCTCGCCGGTCACTCGACCTGCTGACTGATCGGCGCTTCTTCCCGAGACAACGGAGGCGGCCGTTCTCCACGCTTCGAGATGTCGAGTCACGAAGTACGAGAGAACGGCCGCTGTGTACGAGTCTCCCTCCCGCCCCGCCTGCCACAAGCTCAGGCGGGGACGAAGGGCACACCCTCTCGGGGCGTGGGGCAGGTCAGAAGTGGCTGCCGCACCAGGGCACTGCGGAACCGGCGAACAGCAGGTCGGCCCGCGCGACGGCGCCGGCGTTCAGCGCCACTATCCGGCCGGCGTTGGCCAGTTCCGACGGCCGGAAGCCACCGAGGTAGAGCGATGCGAGTTCGGTCACCGGCATCATCAGATCCGGAGCGTCGTCGACCCGAGCCACGTTGTCCGCCGCAACCCGGTAGCGCCCGTCGTTCTGCGGCAGGAACGGGTCCTTGACCTCGATGACCACGGGGTCGGCGTCTCCGTACCCTCGCGCGGCAAGCGCCTCCTCGACGTTCAGCAGCCGGAGCCACAGCTCGTCGGAGACGACTGTGGTCCGGCAGGCGCGCGGATCCAGGAGCAGCCACTCCAGCGGTTCGTCCATGGCGCGCTCGCGGGCGTGCACCTCGGTCACCAGATCCATGTCGAGGACGAACCGCCACAACCCCGCCAGCGCTTCGGGAGTCGCGGCGTGCAGGTCGCCCACGTCGAGCCGGCCGTGTAGTTCCGGACGGTCGTAGCCCCAGTCCAGGGAGGCCTGGTATCGGACGTATCCGTCGTCGCCGTCCGAACCCGAGTGCACGGCAAAGTAGGTGCCGTGCGAGGTGGCAAGGCGCGCCTTGGCCCGGGCCATCCACTCGGCCGGACGTCGGATGCCACCCGGCCGTCCCCGCCAGATCCGCTCGTAGATCTCCGGGACCAGCTCCAGCGCCTCGTCAGGCTCGACCAACCGCACCGACCCGCCCAGCGGAGCGCCCGGGTGGAAGGCGCCCCGGGTCGCGTCCACCACGATCGACCGGGCGCGGGTCGCCACTCCCGCGCCGAAACGCGGATAGATGAGGGCCTCCGAGGGGTAGTAGCCCACGACCGGCTCTCCCCGGCGCAGGGCGTCCTGATAGCCCTCCATCATGAGGGCGCGCAGGATGCCACGTCGGCGGAAGTCCGTGCGCACGCCGCCCCGTTCACCGGTGGCCATCCGTACGGACCTCCCGCCGGGAACCGCGAGTTCCGAGGAGTGGGTGGCGACGGTGCCGGCCAGCACACCGTTCACATCGATCCCGAAGACCCGGCCCGGCTCAAAGCTGTGCCGGCCGTGCTCCCACCAGGCGTCCCCGACGGGCGGCTGGTGCAGCGCCCGCGAGAACATGTCGTACGCTGTGCGGTGTTCGCTCGGGTCCAGGACACGAACCTTGTGCGGGTTGACCATCAGTGACTTCCTTCCTCGAGCACGAACCCCTCGACGGCCCGGTTCGGGCTGTCGACGAGCTGGTGCAGGATGTTCAGATAGGCGGATGCCATCCAGGACACCGCCTCCGGCGAGAGCAGGCCGGTGCTGTATTCGAATTCGGCCGTGATCCCCTGCTCCTCGCGGACCAGGGAGAGCTTCAACTCGTACTTCACGGCGCCGGTGGACAGCTGCAGGAACTCCGCTGCCACTCCGGGCAGCTCGAGTCGCCATGGACGGTCGGCCAGTACGCACGCGATCTGGAACACCGGGTTTGTGTCGCCACTGCGACTCTTCACGACCCGGGCCACCACTTGGTCGAACGGCGCCTCCTGATGGGCAAGCGCTTGCATCGCCGCCTGGCTGGTGCGATCGAGCACCTCACGGAACGTGGGATATCCGGCGAGGGACACCCGGACCGCGACGGTGTTCACGAACAGGCCGTACGTGCCGTGCCACTTGGCGTCCTCCCGGTTCGCGACCGGGACGCCCACCACCACCTCGTCCGGGCCGGCCTGGCGGTGCACGAGCACGGCCAGCGCGGACAGCAACACCATGAACACCGACGCGCCGGACTCCGTCGCCAGCCCGCGCAGGCGGGCGGCGAGCGCCTGGGGGATGTCGAAACGCAGGGCTGCCCCATCCCGGGAGAACGCCGGCTCTCCCCAGGAGTCCTCCGGCCACGCCTCCTCCGGCCAGCTGAATGCTGGCAGTGGCTGGACGAGTTCACGCTCCCAGTAGGCCAGGTCCGACTCGTACCCGCCTTGCTTCGAGCGCTCGGACTCCTGGAGCGCGAAGTCCGCGTACTGGCTGCCGATTTCGTGCAGGTCGGCGGCCCGCTGAGCCGCCCGGGCGGCGTAGAGCTCCGCCAACTCGTCGAACAGCAGTTGCTCGGACCAGCCGTCGGTGATCGCGTGGTGGAGGTTGAGGAAGAGCACGTGCTCGTGATCGGCGAGCCGGTACAGCGTGGCGCGCAACAGCGGCTCACCGGCCAGCACGAAGGGACGCCTTGCCGCCTCCCGGAGTGTGCCGGTCAGCTCGTTCGCGGTGATTTGGATCACCGGCAGGCTCAACTTCCAGCCTTCCAATACCTCCTGGCACACGGACCCGTCGGAGGCCGCAGCGAGCACCGTCCGAAGGCTCTCGTGCCGGTCCACCGCGTCCTGCAGCGCACCGTGCAGCGTGGCCACCGGGAAGGCTCCCGTCAGCCGAATCGCGAACGGCACGTTGTAGGAGATGTCGGCACCGTGCAACTGGTCCAGGAACCACAGGCGTTGCTGGGCCGCGGAGGCCGGTAGCTCGGTCGGCCGGGGCGAGCGTTCCGGGCCGGCGGCGGGTGCGCCACCGGCCAGCAGCCGGGCCAGCAACTGTCGGCGCAGCGCGGCCGTCGACTCGTTCTCGACGTTCTCTGTGGTCACGGTCCCTCGCTGAGGACCTGGTGGACGATGGCCACCGCCCGATCGATATCCGCCTTGCTCACCCCGGAGTGGGTGACCGCGCGAATCCGGCCGTGGCCGAGTTCCCCGACGCGCAGGCCGTGTCGACTGGCTGCCCGGACGAAGGTCTCCCAGCTGAACCGGGGGTCGGTCACGCGGAACATCACGATGTTGGTCTGCACCACGGCCGGGTCGAGTTCGATCCCTGCGACTCCGGCCAGACCTTCCGCCAGCAGACGGGCGTTGGCGTGGTCCTCGGCGAGGCGGTCCGTCTCCTCCAGGGCGACGAGCCCGGCCGCTGCGATGATGCCGGCCTGCCGCATGCCGCCGCCGAGCATCTTGCGCACCCGGCGCACCCCGCGGATGAACTCGGCGGAGCCCGCCACGATCGAACCGATCGGTGCCGACAGTCCCTTGGAGAGGCAGAACTGTACTGAGTCCGCGTAGCGCGTGATCTCACTCACCGGGGTGCCCGCAGCAACTGCGGCATTGAAGATCCGGGCGCCGTCCATGTGCACCGGCAGTCCGTGGCCGTCGGCGAACGCCCGGACCTCGGCGAGGTACTCCGACGGTAGGACCACGCCACCGCAACGGTTCTGGGTGTTCTCCAGACAGATCAGCCCGGGCAAGGCGAACTGTGGGTCCTCCGGATCCGGCGGGAAGCCCGCCGCCAGGTCGGTGAGCAGGATCCGGCCGTCCGCTTGATTGGGCAGCGGCTCGTAGCCGATTCCACCCACGACGGAGGCGCCGTGCGCCTCGTAGACGTAGATGTCGCTCTCGGCGCCGACCAGGATCTTCGAGCCGCGTGGGCAGTGCGTCATGATCGCTGCCAGGTTCGCCATCGTGCCGCTCGGCAACAGGCAGGCGGCCGCTTTGCCCAGCAGGTCGGCGGCGCGTTCCTCCAGCGCCCGTACGGTCGGGTCCTCGCCGTAGACGTCGTCGCCGAGCTGTGCACCGAGCATCGCCTCGCGCATCCGCGCCGTCGGCAGGGTGAATGTGTCGCTCCGCAGTTCGATCATCACGCGGTCCCCTCGATGTTCAGGTGGATCTTGTTCAGTGCGGTGGCCAGGGTCTGCTCGACCTGCTCCGGGCAGGCGCCCCCGGCGATGACGTAGCCGAGTCGGCCGTATGCGTTGCGGGCTGACCCGACCCTCGCCCGGGTACGTGCGGTCACCGTGACGCGCTCGACCCCGGAGACCTGCTCGGCCTCGTCGACACCCTCGACGGCGTGCAGCACGCCGGGTCGGTCGGCGAGCAGGAACTGGATACCCGCGTACCCGGACCTGACCGGCTCCAGGGCGGGGGCGAGACCTGTGGCCACCCGCAGTTGCTGCTCCAGGAGGTCCACGCCGGTCGCGATGCGGATCACCTCGGGGATCATCCCGCCGGCCAGCCGGGGGTTGACCTCGACGATCGCGGCGCCGTCGGCGGTGAGCCGGATCTCGGTGTGGGTGGCGCCGAGCCGGATGCCGGCCGCCTCCACCGCGCGACGGGCGGTTTCGGCTATCTCCCGCGCGCTGTCCGGCGGAAGCGGCGCCGGGAAGACGTGCCGGGTCTCGACGAAGTACGGCCCGTCGGTGACTGTCTTGGCGGTGACGCCGACGCAGTGGGTCCCGCCGGGCCCGCTGAACAGCTCGACGCTGAACTCTGGCCCTACAAGGTGCTCCTCGATCAGGACCAGCCCGCTGGTGGGCAGTCCCCGGTCGTTAACCCGTACCTCGAGCAGACGTGCGGCGTGCTCGGTCGCCTGCTCGACGCTCTCGCACAGCAGCACGCCGTTGGAACCGGAGTCGTCAGCGGGCTTCACCACACAGGGCAGGCCGATCTCGATGACCCGGTCGGCGACCTCGGTGGCTGAGGCCACTGCAGCGAAACGGGGCTGGCGCACTCCCGCCTCGGCCAGCCGGGTGCGCAGCGAGGCCTTGTTCCGGCACGTGCGCACGGCCTCGGCCGGGTTGCCCGGGAGCCCCAGCCAGTCGGCCAGGTCGGCGACGACGGGAACGTAGAACTCGCTCGTGGTGGTGACCCCGACGATCTCCTCGCGGCGGAAGCGCCGCTGGATCGCTGCCCGGAGCGCCACCGGATCGTTGGTGTCGCAGACCAGCAGCTCGCACTCGACCGCGTCCAGTCTGGCGTAGCGGCTCGGCTCACTGGTCACCAGGACCGGGCGGAGCTTCAGGTCCCTGGTCGTGCGCAGCGCGACCACCCCGGTCCCAGTGGTGTTGGACTCGACGAAGAGCAGGTGTCCGGCGTCGAGGTCGACCCCGTCGGTCACCGCCCGCGACCACCGGCTGACGGGTGTCCCGTACGCCACTCGGGTCGGCTGCTCGGCCAGCGCCAGGTCGGTGAGCGTGTGCCGAGCCCAGTGCTCGTCGCTGTAGACCGTGTCGGCGTAGCGGTCCCCGCGGTCCGGGAAGATTCCGACGATGCGGGTGCCCGGGGCGCTCTCGGCCGCGACCGCGCAGAGCACCCGGTAGACCGACCCGGCAGTGTTGCCGGCGAAGATCTGCTGCTCACGGGCGAGGGCGCGGCTTGCCGCGAACGCCTCGTGGTCGTTCAGCCAGTGCACCTCGTCGATCAGGCGACGGTCCAGGTTCTCCGGCATGAGGCTGTTGCCCAGGCCGCTCTGCAGCCGCCCCGGCACGTCCGGCTGGTCGAAGAGGGCGCTGCCGACACAGTCGACACCGACCACGCGGAGCTCGGGCAGGGCGCCACGCAGGTGCCGGGCCGAGCCGCAGAGCGAACCGCCGCTGCCCACCGAACCGATCAGCACGTCGAAGGAGCCCAGATCGGTGAGGAGCTCGTCACCCAGGGTGCGGTAGGCGCCGGGGTTGTCCGGGTTGCTGTACTGCTGCGGCCAGAACGCTCCGGGGAGGTCGCGCATGAGCCGCTCCAGCCGCTCCAGCCGGGCGCTCTGCCAGCCCTGGGAGGACATCGCCCCGACGACGTGGACCTCACAGCCGAGCGCGCGGAGCTTGGCCAGGGTGATGGCGTCGATCCGCGGGTCGGTGACGATGTGGACCTCGTGGCCGAGCGATCGGCCGACCAGTGCGACGCCGAGGGCCATGGTGCCGGACGAGCTCTCGACGATGGGAGCCCCGTCGCGCAGTTCGCCGGACCGCTTGGCGCCGAGAATGATGTTCCGCGCGACGCGGTCCTTCATGCCGAAGGGATTCTGCATCTCCAGCTTCGCGTAGACCTCGACGCCTTCGGGGGCGTCGAGCTCCAGACGTACCAGCGGGGTGTGCCCGATAGCGTCGCGGACGTTGTCGAACAGCATGTCAACCCCTGATTTCAAGCCGGTCGGCGACCGGCGACGAGTGATACAGCGTGATCTCCCCGCCGAGTTGCGCGCAGGTCTCGCGCACCCGGCGCTCCTTGCCAGCGAGTTCCGGGTCGTCGGCGGCGAGCATGATGCCGAGCACGGTGCCGCTGTGGGCGAGCGCCAACCCGAGGCCGTCGACCTCCTCGCAGGCTCGGCGCAGCGTCGCGAAGCCGGGCCGCACCCGCAGCTTCGCGTGCATCTCCGCGCTGCGGGTGGCGATCCGGCCCACGGCGCGCAGGTCACCGACGGCGATGGCCTCGCCTATCTCGGCGAGCAGTCGGGCGTACTCCCGCTTGTCCGCGTGGTCGAAGGGCTTCGCGTGCCGATTGTGCTGAACGGTGTCGACCTGGCCGCCCTCGTCGTGCGCGATGACCGCGATCGGCGGGAGCGCGCCAAGGTGGCTGTGCAGCCGGACCTCGCGGTGGTAGAAGGCCACGACGCCGTCGTACATCACCCCGTCCGAAGGTTCGACGGCCCGCATGAGGTCCTCGGTCGTGGACTCGTCCAGAGGGGCGCCGACCGCCGCGGCCACCGCCCGGGCGGTGGCCACCAGGTCAGCCGAGGAACTCGCCAGCCCCTTGCCCTCCGGCAGGTCACTGAAGATCTCCAGGACGCCGCCGTCCTGGATACCGAGCGCGTCAAGGGTTGCCCGGGCGAGCGTGCGTGCCTTGACCTTGTGCGCCGGCCGGACGTGGATCTCCGGGACGCCCGGTGTACGGCGGAAACGCACAGTGGTCCCGGTGTTGATCGGAAAGGTCACCAGGAACTCCCGGTCGTCCGGCAGGATTCCCTGGACGAGCTCGCCGAAGGTGCCGCAGGCCCGGCCCAGCCCGGTGTGGTCGGCCGTCACGACGTGCTCCCGACAGTCAGCAGCCGGTCCAGTTCGGCCGACCGTGCGGATCCGAGCTCCTCGTACCGCGACCACCGTGTCGTCAGACGCGCGTACTCCTCAGCCTGTGCGGCGAGCACCTCCCGTACGGCGGACGGCCCCGTCGAGCCGGTGGAGACCATCCGGCCCAACGCTTGGCCGACGTCGAAGGCCGCCGCCAGCAGCCTGCCTGGGTCGGCCAGGCGGTAGCCGTGTTCCGCGGCGATCCGGCCCAGCAGCTCGGGGTCGACCGCACTGGGCGCCTCTCCGGTCCTGGCGGCGGCGACGATGTAGCCGCCGGCGATCACCTGGGCCTTGCGCCACGGCACCAGTTCTTCCAGGGCGAGGCTGTTGGCAAGACTGAAGCCGCCGAAGTACTCGCGCTCACAGGCCGCGGCCATCCGATCGGCCCGCAGCACCAGCGCGTCCAGGACCGTACGGAACAGTCTCAGCACGCTGCGGCTGTCCGTGAAGGCGGTGAGCACGTGGCGGCCGGCTTCTTTCGACACCTCGACGAGGTTGGTGAACGGGGTGTTGCGCTGCCCCAGGATCACGTCCAAGTGGTAGGCGGTGAGATGCGCCGTGCGCCCGCGGATGCGTTCCAGGATCGGGAAGTTCTTCTTCTGCGGCATCGCCGAGGAGATGCCCGACAGCTCGTCGGGCAGGTCGACGAAGCCGTACTCGCTGCTGCTCCACATCAGCAAGTCGGTCGAGAACCGGCTCAACGCTGCCCCGAGCAGACTCAGTTCGGCGGTTGCCTCGGCACTCCAGGCGCGGGAAGCGACCGAGGTCAGGGCCAGCGGCTGGGGCCGGGCGAACCCGAGCAGGTGCGCCATCCGGTCGCGGTCCCAGTGCAGTTCCTGTCCTGCCATGGCGCCCGCCCCGAGTGGCGAGGCGTCGATGCCCTCGTAGGTGGCCAGCATGCGGCGTACGCTGTGCAGTACCTGCTCGGAGAGCGCGGCGAAGTAGAAGCCGGGCGTGATGATCTGCGCGGCCTGGAAGTGGGTGTAGCCGGGCATGGGCATCTCGGTCGCCGTGCCGGCGAGCCGGTGTGCTGCTGCTCCGAACGCCAGGGCTTCCTGTGCGACCAGGACCAGTTGGCGCCGGCCGAAGAGCAACTGCGCACAGGCCTGGAGGTCGTTACGGCTGCGGTCCACGTGCCAACGCACGACCGGCTCGCCCAACTGCCGCTCGACATGGCGTTCGAGGCAGAAGGCGATGTCCGACATGCTGCCGGCCTGCCACTCGGCGATCGTCCCGGCCGTCACGGTGTCCAGCGCCGCGGCCAGCTGTCCGGCCTCGGCCTGCGTGATGAGTCCCATCCGCAGGTACTCCGCCGCGAACACCTTCTCGATGGAGACGTAGCCCGGCAGCAGGTGCTCGGCCTCGTACCGGAACTGGGGGTCGAGGACCTCTTCGCGGAGCAGCTCGCTGGGCCCGCCGGCGATCCGCCCGGTCAGTGCGGTGGTGGCGTCCTCGGACGCACCACTGTTGTCCACTCGTGCCATTTCACTCCCCTGCCTGCTGGAGAAGACGGAGGAGCTCCTCCTCGCTCATGCTGCTGACCCGATCCAGGACCCGGCGTTCCACCACCGCTGAGAAGCCGCGTAGCACCGGGGTGGTGAACAGCTCGCGCAGCGGGAGCTCGATGGCGAAACGCTGCCTGATCTTCCCCACTACCTGGGCGGCCGACAGCGACTGCCCGCCGATGTCAAAGAAGTTGCTGTCCGCCCACACGGCACCGGTCTGCAGGACCTCCTGCCAGACCGAGGCGAGGACCGGTTCGAACTCGCCGTCCAGGGGCGTTCCGCGGGCCGCGGAACGGTCTTCGTCGAACCGGGGAGCGGGCAGCCGGCGCCGGTCGATCTTGCCGTTGGCGTTCAGTGGCAGCCGCTCCAGCACGTGCAGGGCGGCGGGACGCATGTACGAGGGCAGCAGGCGGGCCAGGTGCTCGCGGAGGCTCTCCTCGGCGGGGCGCGCCCGTTCCATCGGCGCGACGTAGGCGGCCAGGCGCTGGTGGCCGCCGTCAGTCCGGTGGACGGTGACGACAGCCTGTCCCACGTCCGGGTGGCTGCGCAGCACCGACTCGATCTCCCCCAGCTCGACCCGCATCCCGCGGATCTTCACCTGGTGGTCCTGGCGCCCGACGAAGATGATCGAACCGTCCGCCTGGCGGTAGCCCTGGTCGCCGGTCCGGTACAGGCGCTCGCCTGGTCGGAACGGGCTGGCGACGAAGGCCTGGGCGGTCTTCACCGGGTCGCCGAGGTAGCCGCGGGCGAGGCCCACCCCGCCGATGTAGAGGTCGCCCACGACGTCGACGGGCAGCTCGGCGAGTCGCTGGTCCAGCACGTGAACCTGATTGTTGTCGAACGGCGAGCCCACACTGACCGCTCCACTGCCGGTCGCGTCCACGGTGGTGCACAGGCGGTCCGTGGAGTCGATGGACACCTCGGTGGCGCCCCAGGTGTTGTGGAGCCGACCGGGCATCGACTCCTGGAAGCGGCGCACCAGGTCGGGCGGCAGGGCCTCCCCGCTGGAGACGGTGCTGCGCAGCGCGCCGAGACCTTCACGCTGCTCGGGACGAATGGTGTCGAGCAGCATCGCGAGCATGCTGGGGACGGTCTGCAGGTGAACCGTCCGGTAGGCGACAGCGGCCGCCAGGACGGCCTCGGGGTCGCGGTGCAGCTCCGGATCGATCAGGGCTATCCGCCCGCCGACGGACAGCGGCCAGAAAAGCTCGAGTGCGGAGTCGTCGAAGGTCAGGGTGGTTTTGTGCAGCACGGTCTCGCCTGCGGCCAGACCGTGCTGCCGCTGCATCCAGACCATCCGGTTCACCCACCCACGGTGGGTGCTGGCCACGCCCTTGGGGTTTCCGGTGGAACCGGAGGTGTAGTAGACGGAGACCAGGTTCTCGGGCGCGATGCGGACCGCCGGCCGCTCGGCGGACTGCTCCGCGGCCGGCCACGGCTCGTTCAGGCTGATCAGCGACTCCACGGACGGACAGCGGTCCTTCTGGTGCCGCAGCGTCAGGCAGACCGCCACCCGCGCGTCGGTGACGATCCGGTCGAGCCGGGCCCGAGGGGTCTCCGGGTCCAGCGGTAGGTAGCCGGCTCCCGCCTTGAGTACGGCCAGCAACGCGATGACGAGTTCCGGCGAGCGGTCCATGCAGACCGCGACCGCGTCGTCGGTGGCCACGCCCCGCTCGATCATCAGTCGGGCGAGCTGGTTGGCCCTGCGCTCCAGCTCTGCGTAGCTCAGCGAACGTTCGCCGTGCACCACCGCGACAGCGTCGGGGGTCCGCCCTGCCTGCTCCTCGAACAGCTCGTGCAACAGGGTGTCCGCGGGGAACGCCGCGTCGGTGGCGTTCCACGCGTCCAGCTGGGCGCTCTCCTCCTTGGTGAGCAGGGTGAGGGAGTCGAGGCGGCGCTCCGGCTCGTCCAGTACTTGTTCGAGGAGCCGGCCGAAGTGGCCGAGCAGCTGGTTGACGGCACCGGGGGTGAACAGTTCGGCGCTGTAGTCGGCGGTGCAGCGCAGGCCACCGTCCTCGGCCGTTTCCATGGTCAGGGTGAGTTCGGCGCTGGTGTGGCTCGGGGTCGTCTCCAACGGAGTCACCGTCAGGCCGGGCAGTGCCAGCCCGCTCCGGTCGTGGTCCGCCCGGAAGTCGAACTCCAGCTGGACCAGCTGACGTTGGCCGGCCTCACCGCGAAGGTTCAGTCGGCGCAGCAGAAGCTCGAACGGGATCTCGCGCTGCTCCGTGGCGAACCGGTGCGCCTCGACCGTGGCGCGCAGGTGCTCGGCGAATGACCGATGCCCGTCGTAGCCCGAGCGGACGGGGAGGAGATTGGTGAACTGCCCCACTGAATCCCGGTATTCGGAACCGCGCAGATCGGCCGGCAGGCCGACCACCACCTCGGCCTGGCCGGTCTGCCGGTGGACCAGCAGGGTGAACACCGCCAGGGCGAACGCCGCCGACGAAACGCCGAGGCTGTCGGCGGCCCGGGCGAGGCGGTTGGAGAGAGGGGCTCCGAGCACGGTCCGCGCCCGCGCGGCGAGGTTCCGCGGCAGCACCGGACGCGCCAGGTCCGCCCGGATGGTGGAGGCGTTCGGCGCGTCGGCCAGCGAGTCGGCCCGGGTGGCCAGCTGGTCCGCCGACCGCCCGGAGTCCGTGGCCTCCCGCTGCCGCCTCGCGTGCTCGAGATGCGCCGCCGGTGCGGTTCGCGCCCCGGCGGTCGCGCCGTCGAGCACGAGTCCGTACCCGGCCCCCAACTCCTTCTCCAGCAACGCCAACGACGGTCCGTCGACGAGGATCCGGTGGGACGTCAGCAGCAGGATCCAGTCGCTCTCGCCGAGCCGCAGGAGCAGACCGCGCAGCAGCGGCCCAGCCGTCAGGTCGAATGGCCGCCGGGCCTCCGACGCCAGCACCGCCTGCGCCGCGAGTTCGCGCTGCTCCCCGGCCGGTACCTCCGTCAGGTCGTGCACCGGTAGGTCGAACGGCACCGCGTCGAGCACCCGCTGCACGGGCGCGTCCTCGTGGTGCACGACCGCTGTGCGCAACGCCGGCTGACCAGCCACCAGGTGACGTGCGGCCTGCTCCAGTGCTGAGGAATCGAGCCGGCCCTTGATCCGGTACGCGACGGACTGACTGTGGATCGGTTCGGCAGGGTCGATCTGCTGGCGCAGCCAGATCTCTTCCTGGGCGAACGACAGCGGGGCGTCGGCGAGCATCGTTCCTGCCATCCTTGGGTTGAGCTGTTGGTTCCGGAGTCGGTGGCCGGTATGCCGTCAGAGCTTGCTGTAGAGGGTTCCGTCGGCCCAGACGTAGTCGGTGCGGCCCCAGCTCATCGCCGAGGCGGCGTCCGGGAAGAAGCCGTACCCGTTCAGGTTGGCGCTCGTGTTGCAGAGCACCGGTACTCCGCTGAGCCGGTGGTAGGCCCGCAGCAATTCGGTGAGGACCGGGTCCTCGTCCACGCTCACGGTCTGCAGGCGGGCGGTGCCGTCGAGGTGCATGATGGCGGGCACCCGGTCGACCCACTCCGGACGCACATCGTGGTCGAAGAGCATGTACGGGTCCGGAGTGCCGGGATCGAAGATCTCCTCGGCGTGCTCGACCAGGCAGATCGGCGCCACCGGGCGGTAGTACTCCCGCTTCTTGACCTCGTTGAGCACGTCCTTCATCGCCGTGTCGGTGGCGGGGGCGAGGATGCTGCGCGCGCCGAGCGCACGCGGGCCGAGCTCGGCGTTCCCGCTCAGGAAGACGAGCGGCTTGCCGGTCTCGTGCAGCAGCTCGGCGACCTCCTCGACCGCGCAGTCGCGCGAGGCCCAGCCGGCCGGCGTCGCGTCGGTGGCGGCCAGCCACGGGCCGGAGCGCGCATGCCACTGGACGGCGGAGAGCCCCTTGGCGTAGGCGTACTCGGCGCAGGCGGTGCCGATGGCCGAGCCGGAGTCGTCCGGGAACGGGGGAACCCAGACGTCCTTGAAGAGCGGGTGGGCGCGTAGGGCGCTGTTCCACTTGATGTTCAGTGCGCAGCCGCCGGCGAAGGCGAGGTTCCAGGGGCCGTCCCCCTTCCAGCGGCGGATCTTGTCGACGATGCGCTCCACCAGCAGCTCCTCCATGAACTGGTGCATGGAGGCGAGGACGTCCTCGTCGGAGACGCCGAGCGTGGCGATCCGCTCGGCGGCGTCCGAGAGGTAGCCGTGCACGTACCGGTGCGAGGGCTCACCGTTGCTGCCGCAACCGGTGACGTTGCGTCGGAACTCGGCGACGGCCTCGGTCGGCGCCTCGAAGTTGCGGTGGAAGGCGTCGCGGAGCGCCTCCTGGACGGCGTCCTTCGGCTGCCCGAGCGCGATGTAGGCCATCAGCTTTCCGGCGACGGACAGGTCGTCCACCACCTTGGAGCGGTCGGCGGTCTTGCGCGCCCACGGACCGAAGTACTGGGCCGCCATGGCGTAGGAATGGCCGATGAGCGGAAAGACCTCGGCGCCGTTCTCCACGGTGCCGCGCGCGGCGTCGACGAAGTAGAGCCGCGGGAAGGTCCCGCCGTCCCAGACCAGGACGAACGAGTCCTCACCCCGGGCCGCGAAGGGGCTGGAACAGTACGCCGCCGCGAAGTGGCTCGAGACGTGGACGAAACTGTTGTACGTGACCGACCGGCCGCCGAGCGGGATCTCGCCGATGTGGCCGGGCCGGATCAGGCTGGGGATCGCGTCGTTCTCACGGTACGGGGCGACGGCCAGCTCCAGCGGGCTGCCGCTGTCCAGCACGGAGAGCCGGCCGGCCTCGCGGCCGTCCCAGCCGTCGAGTGCCCAGCGGTCGACGTCGGAGACCTTGAAGCCGTACTCGGCGAGGATCTCGGGTATCAGGCTGAGGTCGGAGACTGGGCTGTAGCGCGGGTTGTTGGCGAGCTTCTGCACCTCGACGTGGAACAGCAGCCGGTCGTCCTCGAGCAGAGCGAGTCCGCCGCTGTGGGTCAGTTTGATACCTGCGGTGATCATCGTGCGTCTTCCTGCCTGGGCTTGGGACGAAGGAGGTTGGCCGAGTCGGCGTTGCGGCGGATGCGGTCGGTGACCCGTTCCAGGCCGGCCACGCCGCCGGACACGAGGGTGAAGCCGGTCGGACGGAGTTTCAGTTCGACGGCGTCGAGCTGGGCGTAGGCGTCCATCCGGTCGAAGACCGCTCGGAGCCGGGGGCTCTCGAAGAGGCCGGCTGCGGAGATGGTGCCGAACTCGCCACCGGTCCAGTCCCCGGCATCGACGGAGCCGGAGCCGCCGTCCCAGTTGACGCCGTGCACGATGGCCCAGTCGCTGCCGACCCGGAAGAACTCCGCAGCCTCCTGGAACCGGTAGGCGTTGACGATGGGGTGGATATACGCGTCGACGTCGGCAGCGAGCCGGGTGGCCTGCGAGACATCGGAGAAGGAGGTGCGGGTGCCGTACTGCTCGACCGACAGCGTCAGGCCCAGATCCCCGAGGACCGTGCCCGAGATGTCGTCCTCGGAATCCCGAAGGAGCAGCTGGACCAGATCACGGCTCAAGAGCCGGTCGAATTCACCGTACGGGTGATAGTACCAGGTATAGGCGATTCCCTCCGGCTTGAGGTGACGCTGCAGCCATTCCGCACCACCGGCCGGATTCTCCAGATGATGGATCACCCCGGTGCTGGTGATGAGGTCGAATTGGCGCCCCAGGAGCTCGCCGCCGATCTCGGCGTGCCGGAACTCCACGTTGTCGCAGCCGTTCCGCTCGGCCAGCCCGCGCGCCACCGAGAGCGAGTGTTCGCTGAAGTCGACGCCGAGGAAACGGGTTTCCGGGTACTGGCAGGCCAGGCCGATCAGTCGGTGACCGGTGCCGCAGCCAGCATCGAGCACCTCGAGCCCGTCCAGATCCGCCATCACGAGATCCAGTCCCATGGCGACGTCGTAGATCGGATCGCTGTCGGCGACCGGCAATGGATAGGGGAATTCCTCGTACAGTGCGCGTACGTCTGCACCGCGCGGTTGTTCGGACCGCATCAAGCGACTCCTGTCATATCGGGAATGCGTTTTGTCCTGATTTTTTCGTTGACCGTGCCCGAGCTATTCGGCGTGCTCGGTGAACGCCTCGGTGATCTCGCGCGCCATAACCGCCACGTGCGGCGGTCGCAGGAAGGTGAGGTGGTCGCCGGGGGAGGTCCGGGCGTCGATATCGCCGACGAACGGCGCCCAGCTCTCGGCGATCGGCAGCGTCCACGGCGAGCTCTCCGCCTGGTACAGCAGGACGGGGCAGTCGACCTTCGGCGGCTGGTAGTGGTACACGGCCCGGGTGTGCGCCTCCATGGTCCTGAGGTGGTCGACCAGTTCGGTGCGCTGCAGCGCGAGCATTTCGACGGGCAGGTTGAGCTCGCCCATCAGCTTCTCGACCTCCGCGGACCGAGCCAGGTCCCGCTGGGTCACCCCGGTCTCGGTCAGCCGCGCCAGCAGGGCGGAGACGGCTGTGTGGTCACGCTCGATCAACTCCATGGCACCCTCGACCGGAAGGCAGGAGTCCAGGGCGACCAGCAACTCGACCCGCTCGCCGGCCTCGGCGGCCAGCCGCGCGGTCTCCAGGGCCAGCGCGCCGCCGAAGGAGTAACCGGCCAGCAGGTACGGCCCGGCCGGCTGGAGGCTGCGGATCGCCTCCCAGTAGCCGCCCGCCATCGTGACTACGTCACCCTCGGGCTCGGCTCCGAAGCCCACGCTGCGGGACTCGATACCCACCACCCGGACCACCGGGGCGAGCGCGTCGGCGAGGTGGACGTAGCCGCTGACGTTGCCGCCACCCTCGTGGAAGGCGAACAGCGTGCGCTGCGCCGTGCTGTCGTTCAGCTCGACGGCCGCCACCCGGGTGTCCCGCCCGCCGTCGACGGAGCCGAGCACAGCGAACCGGCGCGTGCCCGGCCGCGCGGCCGGGCCAGCGGGCACGGTGGCGGGCGCCTTGCGCACCGAGGTCACCTGGCCGGCCAGCTCCGCGATCGTCGGGTTCTGGAAGAGCACCCGCGGGGTCAGCTTCATGCCACGGCGCCGCGCCTTGGCGATCACCTGCATGCCGAGGAAGGAGTCACCGCCCAGAGCGAAGAAGTTGTCGTCGGCGCCCACCCGGTCGACCTTCAGTACCTCGCGCCAGATCTCGGCGAGCACGGCCTGGGTGCCCTCGGTCGGCGAGGAGTACTGAGTGGCCAGCTCGGGCCGGGCCATGTCGGGAGCCGGCAGCGCCTTGCGGTCCACGCCCTTGCCGTTCGCCGTCACCGGCAACGTGTCCAGCAGGACGAACGCGGTCGGCACCATGAACTCGGGCAGCCCGCGAGCGCACCACTCGCGCAGGTCGGATGCCCCTGGACGCTCCTCCGCCGCAGGCACGCAGTACGCGACCAGTCGACGCACCCCCGGGTCGTCCTCCCGAAGCAGTACAACGCCCGACTTGACCTGCGGATGGGAGGTCAGCACGGACTCGATCTCGCCGAGCTCGATGCGGAAGCCGCGCAGCTTGACCTGGTCGTCTATCCGGCCCAGAAAGTCCAGCTGCCCGTCCGGCAGCCAGCGCACCAGGTCGCCGGTCCGGTACATCCGAGCCGAAGGATCGGCGGGGCGCGGGGCCTGGACGAACCGTTCGGCGGTCAGCCCGGACTGGTTGAGGTAGCCACGGGCCACGCCCTTGCCCCCGATCCACAGCTCGCCCGGTACACCGAGCGGCGCGGGTCGGCCCGACCTGTCGACGACCAGCACGTCGGTGTTGGCCACCGGAGCCCCGATCGGGACGATCGCGGCGGGACGCGTGATCAGACAGGTCGTCATGTTCACGGTGGTCTCGGTGGGACCGTAGATGTTGAACAGCGGCACGGAGGTTCGCCTGAACCAGCGCTCCACCGAGGCGGCGAGGACTCGCTCGCCGCCCATACTCATCAGCCGGAGCCGCACGCCCAGCTCCGCCGCGCTGGTCAGCTGCGAGATGAGCTCGTTCCACACGAACGGGGGCAGCTGACAGACGGTGATGCACTTGTCGCGGATGGTCTCCAGCACCTGGCGCGGGGTCCAGTCGTCGCCGCGCGGCACCAGCCGCGCGCCGGCGACCAGCGTCGGGAAGATCTCGCCCACCGAGCCGTCGAAGGTCACGGAGGAGAACTGCAGGTAGGCATCGTCAGCGGTGAGCCGGTACTGGCGGCGCATCTCCTGCACCCGGTCGGACATCGAGCGGTGCTCGATCATCACGCCCTTCGGCCGGCCGGTCGAGCCGGAGGTGAAGATGACGTAGGCGAGGTGGTCCGGGCCGGACAGCGGCTCAGGATCGGCGTCCGGCTCCGCCGCGAGCACCGCGGTGTCCGCGTCCAGGTAGACGTAGCCGGGCCCGTTCTCGGGCAGACGGTCGGACAGGTGTCGCTGCGTGACGACGACGGGCGCGGCGGTGTCCTCGATCATGAACGCCAGCCGGTCGGCAGGGTACTGCGTGTCGAGCGGCACGTAGGCGCCGCCGGACTTCATGATGCCGAGCAGCGCGACGATCATGTCGATGCCCCGCTCGACGCACAGACCGACGATAACCTCGGGCCCGACGCCTCGTCCCCGGAGGTGGTGAGCGAGCTGGTTCGCCCGCCGGTTGAGGTCGCCGTACGAGAGCAACTCCTCGCCGAACTCCACGGCGACCGCTTCCGGTGACAGGTGCGCCTGCCGCTCGATCAGCTCGTGCACCGGTACGTCGTCCGGGTACACAACGGTCTCGCCGTTCCACCGGGCGAGTTGCGCGAGCTCCTGCTCCGTCAGAAGGTCCAGCTCGTCGAGCAGCGTCCCGGCGTCCCCCGCCACGATCCCGGTCAGCAACTGCTGCAGATGGTCGACCATCCGGGCTGCGGCGGCATCGTCGATCTGGCTGCGGTCGTGGACCAGGTGCAGGTCCAGCTCGTTGCCGGAGAGCGCGACGCCCAGCACCAGTGGGTACCCCGTGCGCTCGACGTAGCCCAGCCGCTTGCGGGTGAGCCCGTCCGGCAGGTCGTCACCGCCCAGCAGCTTCGGGTAGTTCTCGAAGATGAGGATCGAGCGGAACAGCGCCTCGCTCTTGGGGACTTCACTCCACCGGTGCACGTCGCTCAGCGCGCTGTACTCGTACTGCCGCAGTTCGGCGTGGTTCTCCTGGAGCCCGCGCAGCCATCCGA
The DNA here is from genome assembly GCF_036242395.1 of Kitasatospora sp. NBC_01266. Lineage (NCBI taxonomy): Bacteria > Bacillati > Actinomycetota > Actinomycetes > Kitasatosporales > Streptomycetaceae > Kitasatospora > Kitasatospora sp. NBC_01266. The sequence goes on from NZ_CP108458.1 coordinate 6,377,277, forward strand.
CCATCGGCTCGCCGCCCGGCACCACGGCCCGCACCGGCAGGGTGTTGATGAACAGACCCACCATCGACTCGACATCGGGCAGGTCGACCGGCCGTCCCGAGACGGTCGAGCCGAACAGCACGTCCTCGCCACCGCTGTAGTGCGACAGCAGCAGGGCCCACGCCCCCTGGAGCACCGTGTTCGCCGTGATCCGATGCTTGCGGGTGAACTCATCCAGCCGACGGACGAGTTCACCATCGACGGTGCGCTCGACGTCGCCGAAACCGGTCAGCCCGGTCTCCCGGTCCACCCCGAGCGTCGTTGGGGCCTCCAGACCGGCGAGGTACCGTCGCCAGAAGGCCTCGGCCTCGGCGGGAGAACGGTCCTCCAGCCACTCGATGTACCGGCCGTACGGCACCGGAGCGCCGAGGGCCGACTCGGCCGACGCCGTGGTGCCCTCCGTCTCGGCCCGGTAGAAGGCGTAGAACTCCTTCTGCACCAGCTGGGCGCTCCAGCCGTCCAGCAGCAGGTGGTGGAAGGACCACAGCACGACGGTCCGGTCCTCGGCGACCCGCAGCAGCGTGAAGCGGAAGGGGGACGCCTGGTCGAGGTCGAAGCCGCGTTCCCGGTCCTCGGTCAGCAGGCCCGCCAAGAGCTCCTGCTGACCGGCCTCGTCCGAGTGCCGCCAGTCGAGTTCGGTGATGGCTACCTCGACCTGGGGGCTGACCGCCTGGTAGGGCTCCTCCACGCCCTCCCAGACGAACGCACTGCGGAGGATCGCGTGACGGTCGATCACCCGCTGCCAGGCCCTCCGGAAGACCGCCGGCTCGAAACGCCCGGTGAACTCGTCCAGGAACTGCACGATGTAGGGGCGCACGTCGGACGCGTCCGACAGCGACTGGAAGAACATTCCTGACTGGAGCGGTGTGAGCCGGTAGATCTCCTCGGCCCCCCGGGAGACCAGCGCGGTACGCCGGGTCGGTTCAGCACAGAGGATCTCCCGCAGCGCGGTGACCAGCCCGGTGGCGAACGCCTGCGCGGTGGCGTCTTCGTGGACCTCGGCGCTGTACATGACCTCGATGACCATTCGGCCGTCACATACCGCGACAACCACCTCGATCAGATGTGCGCGCTCGGTCCGCGGATCCACTCCGAGGCCACGCGGCTCCTCGTCGGGTGCGTGCCGACCGATCGAGGCCACCGAACCCTCGAACTGCCCGAGGTAGTTGAAGCCGATCTCCGGGCGGGGCAGGGCATCGATCACCGTGCGGACCTCGGCGTCGGCCGACAGGTGGCGCAGGACGCCGTAGCCGATGCCACGGTTCGGGACGGCTGACAGCTGGGCCTGGATGCCCGGCAGCGAAGCGACCGGGTTGCCTCCGGTGACGAGCCGTACAGGGAAGATGCTGGTGAACCATCCGACCGTGCGGGAGACGTCGAGTTCCGGGAAGAGATCCTCGCGCCCATGCCCCTCCAGGTCGACCAGGACCTCGTCGCCGCCACTCCAGTCCTTGACGGCGTGAGCCAGCGCGGTCAGCAGCACGTCGTTGATCCGGGTGCCGAAGGCCCGGGGAACGTGCCGCAGCAGCGACTCGGTCTCCGCCGGGTCGAGCGCGACGGACACCGAGGCCAGCGACTCGAAGGTGTTGCTGCCCTGCCGGTCACGCGGCAGGCCGGTCACCGTCGCACCCATCCAGGCGGTCAGCTCCTCGCCGACCTGCTCGCTGCCGGCGTACTGCGCGAGACGACGGCTCCAGGCCTGGTAGGAGGAGGTCTTCGCCGGCAGTGCCACCGGCTCACCCGCGATCAGCGCGCGGTACACCTCACCCAGGTCCTCCAGGAGGATCCGCCACGACACGCCGTCGACGACCAGGTGGTGCATGACCAGCAGCAGCCGTTGCCCGCGCCCCGCCCCCAGTTCGAACAGTGCGGACCGGACCAGCGGACCTCGTGCGAGGTCGAGACTGCGGTGCACCGCATCAGCTCGCTCGCGCAACGCCTCCCGGACCTCGGAGTCGGCGAGCGCGCTCAGGTCGTGGCGCTCCACCGGGGTCGCGAGGTGCTCCGCGGTGTGCTCCTGACGCCACTGTCCCTCGTCCTGGACGAACCTCAGACGCAGGGCGTCGTGGTGATGCACCACGGCCGCGAGAGCCTCGGTCAGCACCTCGGCGTCGATGCCGTCGGTGACCAGGAGCCGGGCCTGGTTGAAGTGCCCGGGAACGGCCGGCTGCTGCTCGAAGTACCAGTGCTGGATGGGGGTCAGCGGCAGGTCGCCGACGACCGGCCCCTGTTCGGCCTGCACCGGCGTCTGGTCCGGCACCGCGTCGGCGATGGTGGCGATGGTCTGGTGTTGGAAGATCATGCGGGGTGTGAGTTGGATGCCGTGTCGGCGGGCGCGGGAGACGGCTTGGATGCTGAGGATGGAGTCGCCGCCGAGCTCGAAGAAGTTGTCGAGGACGCCGACCTTGTCGAGGCCCAGGACGTCGGCCCAGACCTGTGCGAGTGTCTCCTCGGTGGGGGTGCGGGGGGCGAGGTAGGTGGCTGCGAGGTCGGGGCGGGTGTTGTCGGGGGCGGGGAGTGCTTTGCGGTCGGTCTTTCCGTTGGTGGTGAGGGGGAGTGCGTCGAGCAGGACGAAGGTGCTGGGGACCATGTAGGCGGGGAGGTCTTGTGCGCACCATTCGCGCAGTTCGGTCAGGGTTGGTTCGGTGTCGGCTGGTACGAGGTAGGCGACGAGGCGCTTGTCGCCGGGGGTGTCCTCGCGTGTGATGACCGTGTTCGCGGTGACCTTGGGGTGGGTGGACAGGACTGCTTCGATCTCGCCGAGTTCGATGCGGAAGCCGCGGACCTTGACCTGGTCGTCGGCGCGGCCGAGGTATTCGAGCTCGCCGTCGGTGAGCCAGCGCACGACGTCGCCGGTGCGGTAGAGGCGGTGGAGCTGTCCGCTGATCTCGCGTTCGGTGAAGCGTTCGGTTGTGAGTTCGGGGCGGTTGAGGTAGCCGCGGGCCACTCCGGTGCCGCCGACCCATAGTTCGCCGGCCACGCCGATGGGCACGGTGGTGCCGGTGGTGTCCAGTACGAAGACGGAGGTGTCGGCGAGGGGGCGGCCGATGGGGGAGACGGTGCCTGCGGTTGTGTCTGCCGCGGTGATCTCGCGTGCCGTGACGTGGATGGTGGTCTCGGTGATGCCGTACATGTTGACCATGCGCGGGCCCGAGGTGCCGTGTGCTTCGAACCAGTCGGTCAGGCGTGCGGGGCGCAGGGCTTCGCCGCCGAAGACGACCAGGCGTAGGGCTGTCCGGTCGGTGAGTCCGCCGTCCAGGACGGCGCGCTGGAGGACCTCGAACGCGGAGGGTGTCTGGTTGAGGACGGTGACTTGCTCCTGGACGAGGAGCTGTGCGAACGCTTCCGCGTTGCGGCTGGTGTCCTGGTCGACGATGACCAGGCGGCCGCCGTAGCACAGTGCGCCCCAGATCTCCCATACGGAGAAGTCGAACGCGAAGGAGTGGAAGAACGTCCACACGTCGTGGTTGTCGAACGCGAAGTCACTGTCGGTGCCCCGCAGTCGGTTGACCACGCTGCGGTGCTCGATCTGGACGCCCTTGGGGCGTCCGGTCGAACCGGATGTGTAGATCACGTAGGCGAGATCGTCCGGCCCTGACAGTGCGGCCGGGTCCGTGACCGGCTGGCCGGCGAGTATGTCGTTCTGCTTGTCCAGGGTGATCAGGGTCCGGCCGTCGCCGGAGACCCGCTCTGCCAGGTTGTCCTGTGTCACGACGATCGTCGCGGCGGCGTCGGTGAGCATGAACTCCAGGCGCTCCAGCGGGTACTGGGGGTCCAGGGGCAGGTAGGCGCCGCCGGCCTTCAGTACGCCCAGCAGTGCGACGCTCAGGTCCGGGCCGCGGTCCAGGCACACTCCCACCAGCGTGCCGGCTTCCACACCCGAACCGCGCAGGTGGTGCGCCAGCTGGTTTGCCCGTTCGTTCAGCTCCTGGTAGGTGAGTTGGGTGTCGCCGAAGGACACGGCGGTGCTGGAGGGGTGCAGGTGGGCCTGTTCCTCCACCAGTGCGTGCAGCGTCGCCGTGTCACGGCCGGCCACCGGGCCCTCGGCCCAACCGGTCAGTGCGGCCGATTCCTCGTCCGTCAGCATCACCAGCTCGCCGACCCGCGACCCGGCGCCGTCCACCACCGAGGCGAGCAGACGCCGGAAGTGCCCGGCCATCCGCTCCACCGACGCCACCTCGAACAACCCACGATCGAACGAAATGTTCACACCGAAGCGCTTGCTCAGATAGCTCACGACGGTGATCGGGTAGCCGGTGCGCTCCACGTCGCGGCGCACATAGCGGGTCAGGCCGGACGGGATCTCGTCGGTGGCAACCTTCGGGAAGTTCTCGAAGACGAGGATCGAGTCGAACAGGCGCTGCCCGCTGGGGACTCCGCTGTACCGCTGCACGTCCACCAGGGAGCTGTACTCGTACTGGCGCAGCTCCACCTGCTGCTCCTGCAGCCCGCGCAGCCACTCCACCACGTCCGCACCCGCCGGGACCGAAGCCCGCACCGGCAGCGTGTTGATGAACAGACCCACCATCGACTCGACGCCCGGCAGCTCGGCCGGCCGTCCCGACACCGTCGAGCCGTACAGCACGTCCTCGCCACCGCTGTAGCGCGACAGCAGCAACGACCAGACGCCCTGCACCACGGTGTTCACGGTCACCCGGTGCGCCCGCGCGAACTCCCGCATCCGCGAGGACAGTTCCTCGCCCAGCTCGAACTCGACGTCACCGAACCCGGCCAGCCCGGTCACCCGGTCCACACCCAGTGCGGTCGGACCCTCCAAGCCCGCCAGATACCCACGCCAGAACTGCTCGGCCTCCGGCCGCGACTGCTCCTCCAGCCAGTCGACGTACCGCACGTACGGCACCGCCTCACCAAGCCCGGCCGGGACACCCGACAGCTCCGCTCGGTACAGCGCGAAGAACTCCTTCTGCGCGAGCTGGGCACTCCAACCGTCGAGCACCAGGTGGTGGAACGACCACAGGACGAGGGTCCGCTCCTCCGCGGTGCGGATCAGCGTGAACCGCAGCAGCGGCGCCCGGTCGAGCTCGAAACCACGCGCCCGGTCCTCGGACAGCAGCCGCTCCAGCAGCCGCTCCTGCTCGCCCTCGTCGAAGCCGCGCCAGTCCGCCTCTTCGAAGGGCACCTCGACCCGCCCGCGCACCACCTGCAGCGGAACGTCCACGCCCTCCCAGACGAACGCGCTGCGCAGGATCGTGTGCCGATCCACCACCGCCTGCCACGCCCGCCGCAGACACCCCAGATCCAACCGACCCACGAACTCGTCCAGGAACTGCACAGCGTAGGGGCTGACATCGGTCGTGTCGTACAGGGTGTGGAAGAGCATCCCGGACTGCAACGGCGCCAGTTCGTAGCTCTCACGCAGCGGCTTGGCCTCTGCCTCGACCGTGCTGCTCGCGGCGGGGGTCACGCTCGCCGTCGCGTCGGCGATGGTGGCGATGGTCTGGTGTTGGAAGATCATGCGGGGTGTGAGTTGGATGCCGTGTCGGCGGGCGCGGGAGACGGCTTGGATGCTGAGGATGGAGTCGCCGCCGAGCTCGAAGAAGTTGTCGAGGACGCCGACCTTGTCGAGGCCCAGGACGTCGGCCCAGACCTGTGCGAGTGTCTCCTCGGTGGGGGTGCGGGGGGCGAGGTAGGTGGCTGCGAGGTCGGGGCGGGTGTTGTCGGGGGCGGGGAGTGCTTTGCGGTCGGTCTTTCCGTTGGTGGTGAGGGGGAGTGCGTCGAGCAGGACGAAGGTGCTGGGGACCATGTAGGCGGGGAGGTCTTGTGCGCACCATTCGCGCAGTTCGGTCAGGGTTGGTTCGGTGTCGGCTGGTACGAGGTAGGCGACGAGGCGCTTGTCGCCGGGGGTGTCCTCGCGTGTGATGACCGTGTTCGCGGTGACCTTGGGGTGGGTGGACAGGACTGCTTCGATCTCGCCGAGTTCGATGCGGAAGCCGCGGACCTTGACCTGGTCGTCGGCGCGGCCGAGGTATTCGAGCTCGCCGTCGGTGAGCCAGCGCACGACGTCGCCGGTGCGGTAGAGGCGGTGGAGCTGTCCGCTGATCTCGCGTTCGGTGAAGCGTTCGGTTGTGAGTTCGGGGCGGTTGAGGTAGCCGCGGGCCACTCCGGTGCCGCCGACCCATAGTTCGCCGGCCACGCCGATGGGCACGGTGGTGCCGGTGGTGTCCAGTACGAAGACGGAGGTGTCGGCGAGGGGGCGGCCGATGGGGGAGACGGTGCCTGCGGTTGTGTCTGCCGCGGTGATCTCGCGTGCCGTGACGTGGATGGTGGTCTCGGTGATGCCGTACATGTTGACCATGCGCGGGCCCGAGGTGCCGTGTGCTTCGAACCAGTCGGTCAGGCGTGCGGGGCGCAGGGCTTCGCCGCCGAAGACGACCAGGCGTAGGGCTGTCCGGTCGGTGAGTCCGCCGTCCAGGACGGCGCGCTGGAGGACCTCGAACGCGGAGGGTGTCTGGTTGAGGACGGTGACTTGCTCCTGGACGAGGAGCTGTGCGAACGCTTCCGCGTTGCGGCTGGTGTCCTGGTCGACGATGACCAGGCGGCCGCCGTAGCACAGTGCGCCCCAGATCTCCCATACGGAGAAGTCGAACGCGAAGGAGTGGAAGAACGTCCACACGTCGTGGTTGTCGAACGCGAAGTCACTGTCGGTGCCCCGCAGTCGGTTGACCACGCTGCGGTGCTCGATCTGGACGCCCTTGGGGCGTCCGGTCGAACCGGATGTGTAGATCACGTAGGCGAGATCGTCCGGCCCTGACAGTGCGGCCGGGTCCGTGACCGGCTGGCCGGCGAGTATGTCGTTCTGCTTGTCCAGGGTGATCAGGGTCCGGCCGTCGCCGGAGACCCGCTCTGCCAGGTTGTCCTGTGTCACGACGATCGTCGCGGCGGCGTCGGTGAGCATGAACTCCAGGCGCTCCAGCGGGTACTGGGGGTCCAGGGGCAGGTAGGCGCCGCCGGCCTTCAGTACGCCCAGCAGTGCGACGCTCAGGTCCGGGCCGCGGTCCAGGCACACTCCCACCAGCGTGCCGGCTTCCACACCCGAACCGCGCAGGTGGTGCGCCAGCTGGTTTGCCCGTTCGTTCAGCTCCTGGTAGGTGAGTTGGGTGTCGCCGAAGGACACGGCGGTGCTGGAGGGGTGCAGGTGGGCCTGTTCCTCCACCAGTGCGTGCAGCGTCGCCGTGTCACGGCCGGCCACCGGGCCCTCGGCCCAACCGGTCAGTGCGGCCGATTCCTCGTCCGTCAGCATCACCAGCTCGCCGACCCGCGACCCGGCGCCGTCCACCACCGAGGCGAGCAGACGCCGGAAGTGCCCGGCCATCCGCTCCACCGACGCCACCTCGAACAACCCACGATCGAACGAAATGTTCACACCGAGCAGATCGTCGAGGTAGGACGCGGCCAACGTCAGCGGATAGTCCGTCCGCGCGATCCCGCGGTGACCCTCCACCTGGAGGTCGTTGGGCAAGTCCTTGCCGCCTACGAGCTTGGGGTAGTTCTCGAAGACGAGGATCGAGTCGAACAGGCGCTGCCCGCTGGGGACTCCGCTGTACCGCTGCACGTCCACCAGGGAGCTGTACTCGTACTGGCGCAGCTCCACCTGCTGCTCCTGCAGCCCGCGCAGCCACTCCACCACGTCCGCACCCGCCGGGACCGAAGCCCGCACCGGCAGCGTGTTGATGAACAGACCCACCATCGACTCGACGCCCGGCAGCTCGGCCGGCCGTCCCGACACCGTCGAGCCGTACAGCACGTCCTCGCCACCGCTGTAGCGCGACAGCAGCAACGACCAGACGCCCTGCACCACGGTGTTCACGGTCACCCGGTGCGCCCGCGCGAACTCCCGCATCCGCGAGGACAGTTCCTCGCCCAGCTCGAACTCGACGTCACCGAACCCGGCCAGCCCGGTCACCCGGTCCACACCCAGTGCGGTCGGACCCTCCAAGCCCGCCAGATACCCACGCCAGAACTGCTCGGCCTCCGGCCGCGACTGCTCCTCCAGCCAGTCGACGTACCGCACGTACGGCACCGCCTCACCAAGCCCGGCCGGGACACCCGACAGCTCCGCTCGGTACAGCGCGAAGAACTCCTTCTCGATCAGCTGCGAGCTCCAGCCGTCGAGCAGTAGGTGGTGGAACGAGCGCAGGACGAGGGTCCGCTCCTCCGCGGTGCGGATCAGCGTGAACCGCAGCAGCGGCGCCCGGTCGAGCTCGAAACCACGCGCCCGGTCCTCGGACAGCAGCCGCTCCAGCAGCCGCTCCTGCTCGCCCTCGTCGAAGCCGCGCCAGTCCGCCTCTTCGAAGGGCACCTCGACCCGCCCGCGCACCACCTGCAGCGGAACGTCCACGCCCTCCCAGACGAACGCGCTGCGCAGGATCGTGTGCCGATCCACCACCGCCTGCCACGCCCGCCGCAGACACCCCAGATCCAACCGACCCACGAACTCGTCCAGGGTCTGGGCCACGTAGGGGTTCTCGCCGGAGGAGTCGTAGATGGTGTGGAAGAGCATCCCGGACTGCAACGGCGCCAGCTTGTAGATGTTCTCGATGTTCTGCGAAGTCATTACTGGAGCCTTTCGAGAAGCGCAGCCAGGTCGGCCGAGTTGAGTCCGGATCGCGGGAAGCTGACTGCAGGTTCGACGGCCACGTCGTCGACGGTGTCCTGCACGTCCGACGCGAGCCGTTCGAGGAAGTCCCGGACCAGACCCAGGACGTGTTCAGCCGTTGCTCGGCCATGACGAGCCGGCGAGTAGTCGAGTACGAGAGTGAGGCGTTCGTCCGCCACCACTGCGGTGAGATGAAGAAGATGGCGCCCTCGGCCAGCCCCGGAGAAGGCCTGGCCGGTCAGCTGTGCGAGATCCACCAGCCGCCCGAAGCCAGGGATCCTGGTCGCAGGCCGGCCCAGGTAGCTGAGGCCGACCTCGGACACGGGCGCTGCGCCCAGCGCCGACCGAGTCCCGGCGTCCGCGAGGCGGCGGAGAATCCCGTACCCCGCACCGCCATTCGGTACCGCTGCAGACCGTTCCGCTACGCGGGCGAGTGTGGCCCGAGGGGTCTCGCCCGTGACCAGGTCCAAGCTCAGCGGGAAGTCGACGGAGAACCGGCCGACCGTGCGGCCGCACTCCGGTTCGGCGAGCGGATATCCGCGGCCGGACACTTCGACATCGACTTGGACGGCTGCCAGGCCGGTCCATTCACCGAGGGCGTGTCCGAGCGCGGCCAGCACAGTGGTCTCAGGCGCCGCGTCGAATCCTCTCCGAGAGTCCTCCAGGAGCGTCCTGGTCTGCTCGGCGGTCAAGATGGCGACAACCGAGCGCGGAGAGCTGTCCCCCGCCGGGTCGGCTCCGTCACGCGGCAGTGCTGCGGTGGGCCGCTGGCTGAGCCAGAAGGGGAGTTCGGCGAGCGCCTCGGCGGTGCGGGCATACTCGGCGAGCCGGGCCACCCACGCCTGGACTGAGCTGGTCTTCACGGGCAGGACAGCTGTCTCGCCGACTGCTGCGCAGGCGTAGGCCTCGGCCAGGTCCTCAAGGAGGATCTGCCACGACGCCTCGTCGACCACCAAGGGGTGCGCCGCCACCAGCAGCCGCTGTCCGTGCTCGGGCCCCAGATCGAGCAGCGCCGCCCCGAGCAGCGGACCGGCCGATAGGTCCAGCTCCTTCGCCAGGACATTCGCGTGCTCGCTGATCAGGGCGGACACCTCGTCGACGCCGGCTGCGGAACAGTCGTGACGCTCCACCCGGCAGAGCGTGGCCGTGGTGTCGGCGTGATGTCCCCGCCCGTCCGCGGTGAACCGGGACCTCAGACCATCGTGGTGCTCCACCAGGGCCTCCAGCGCCTGCTCCAGCAGGCCGAGGTTGTCCAGACCGGCGACCTCCAGCAGCCGAACCTGGCCGAGTCGCCGCAGTCCGGACCAGCCGTCGGCGAGGAGGTCCGCCTGACCGGGGGTCAGTCGTACCTCGCCGGTTGCCCTTTCCTGACTCGCGGCCGGGGCACCCGCGACGGCGAGTTCAGCGACCGTCGGATGCTGGAAGAGCATCCGTGGGTTGAGCACGAGCCCGTACCGCTGCGCCCGTGCGACCACCTGGATGCTGAGGATCGAGTCGCCGCCCAGGTCGAAGAAGTTGTCGTGGATGCCCACCCGGCCGACGCCCAGCAGTTCGCGCCAGACGCGTACGAGGGCACGCTCGACTGTGTCGCGCGGGGCGGTGTAGGCGGATCCCAGATCCGGGCGCGTACCGTCCGGAGCGGGCAGCGCCTTGCGGTCGACCTTTCCGTTGGGCGTGAGCGGGAGTTCGTCGAGCAGGACGAACATGCTGGGCACCATGTGGCCGGGCAACTCCCGGCCGCACCAGGCCCGCAGGTCGGCGGTGCCCGGGTCGCCACCGGGTGAGACCAGGTAGGCGACGAGTCGTTTGTCGCCGGGTACGTCCTCGCGGACGATGACGACGCTCGCGGTGACCTCGGGGTGGGTGGACAGGACTGCTTCGATCTCGCCGAGTTCGATGCGGAAGCCGCGGACCTTGACCTGGTCGTCGGCGCGGCCGAGGTATTCGATCTCGCCGTTCGGCAGCCAGCGCACCACATCGCCCGTGCGGTAGAGCCGACGGACCCGCCCGCTGATCTCGCGTTCGACGAAGCGCTCCGCCGTCAGCTCGGGACGGTTCAGATAGCCACGGGCCACACCCGCACCACCGACCCATAGTTCACCGGCCACACCCACCGGCACCACCGCGCCGGCCGCGTCCAGCACGAACACCTCGGTGTTCGCGATCGGACGGCCGATGGAGACCATCGCGGTGTCCGACTCCACAGCGCCGGCCAGCGACCAGATCGTCGTCTCAGTCGGCCCATAGACGTTCGTCACGCTCGCCGAGACCGAGGTCAGTTTCTGGGCCAGCTCCAGCGTCAAAGCCTCACCACCGACCAGGATCCGCAGCTGCTCCGGAAGGGTGTCGAGCCAGGGCGTCAACAGCCGCCAGGCCGACGGTGTGGCCTGGGCGAGGTCCACCCGCTGCTCGGCGATCAGTGCCGCCAGCTCTTCTGGTGCGCGGACCTGTTCGCGGCCTGCGACCACCATCCGGGCGCCCGAGATCAGCGGCAGGTACAGCTCCAGATTGGAGATGTCGAAGGAGATCGTGGTGGAGGCGAGCACGGTCTGCTCCGGGGTGACCGGACAGATCTCGCGCATGGCATGGAGCAGGTTCGTCAGGGCCCCCATCGGCACGGCGACGCCCTTGGGGGTGCCGGTGGAGCCTGAGGTGTAGATGACGTAGGCGATGTTGTTCGGACGGGCGGTCTGTTCCGGGGTGGTGCCTGGTTGTGCTTCGATCAGTGCACGGTCGGTGTCCAGGCGGACCAGTGCCGGGCCGTTGTGGGGGAGTCGCGTGGTGAGGGTCTGCTGGGTGATGACCACGGGTGCGGCGGTGTCCGTGAGCATGAAGGCCAGTCGGTCCACCGGGTATTCGGGGTCGAGTGGTACGTACGCGCCGCCGGCTTTCAGGACGCCCAGCAGTGCGATGACCATGTCGAGGCCACGCTCGACGCAGACGCCGACCACGGTGTCGGGTCCGACTCCGAGGGTTTGCAGGTGGTGTGCGAGCTGGTTCGCCCGCTGGTCCAGTTCCCGGTAGGACAGCTGCGAACCCGCGAACCACACCGCCGCCGCGTCCGGCCGCAGGCGTACCTGTGCCTCGAACAGCTCCGGCAGTGTCAGCCGGGTGTCGAACGGCCGGAGCGCCGCGGTGTTCCACGTTTCGAACTGCTCCTGCTCGGCGGGGGTCAGCAGTTCCAGGGTGGTGACCGGTGAACCCGGTCGGGTGAGGGCATCGGCGAGGAGTGTGGCGTAGTTGCCGGCGATCCGTTCGGTGGTGGATGTGTCGAACAGGTCGGTCGCGTACTCGAGCCGGACGCTCAGGCCGCCGTCTGCCGACTCGCGCACCCACATGGCGAGGTCGAAGTTGGCGACCGAGGTGGCGAGTTCGACCGGCTCGACCTCGACACCGGGCAGCCGCCACTGCTCGTCGCCGGTGTTCTGCAGTGCGAAGAAGGCCTGGAACAACGGGGTGCGTGAGAGGTCCCGTTCCGGTGCGAGTTCCTCGACCAGTCGTTCGAACGGCAGGTCCTGGTGCTGGAACGCCTCCAGCGCGCCGGCCCGGACCCGGCCGAGGAACTCCTCGAACGAGGGAGCGCCGGACAGGTCGCCGCGCATCACCAGGGTGTTGACGAAGAAGCCGACCAGTCCGTCCAGCTCGGCCCGCGGGCGGTTGGCCACGGGCGTTCCGACCGCCACGTCCTCACGGCCGGACCAGCGTCCCAGCAGCACCTGGAAGGCGGCCAGCAGCACCATGTACGGGGTCGTGCCCGTGCGCAGGGCCAGGTCCCGCACGCCCGAGGCGAGCTCGGCCGGCAGTGCGAACGAGACCTCGCCGCCGCGTCCCGACCGGACCCGCGGACGCGGCCGGTCCAGTGGCAGCTCGAGCGCCTCGAGACCGGCCAGCCGCTCCCGCCAGAATCCCAACTGCTCGTCCAGAAGCGGTCCTTGCAGCCATTCCCGCTGCCACAGCGCGAAATCGCCGTACTGCAGAGCGAGCTCCGGCAGACCCGCCGGACGGCCTGCCGAGGCGGCCGCGTAGAGCTCCTCCAGCTCCCGGGCCAGCACACCCACCGACCAGCCGTCGGAGACGATGTGATGCACCGCCAGGACCAGCACGTGCTCGACGTCCGAGACCCGGACCAGCGAAGCCCGGAACAGCGGGCCCTCACCCAGGTCCATCGGCCGCGTCACCAGCCCCCGCACGGCCTCCAGCACGTCACCCTCGACCGCGACCAGCTCCAGGCCCACCCCGCCGGACGGCCGCACCACCTGCACCGGCACCCCGTCCACCGCACGGAACACCGTCCGCAGCACCTCGTGCCGCTCCACCAACCCGGCAACCGCCGCCTCCAACGCCCCCACATCCACCGAACCACGCAACCGCAAGGCGGTGGAGAGGGTCCACTCGTCGCTCTCGATGGTGATCTGGTCGAGGAACCACAGGCGCTGCTGGGCGAAGGACAGCGGAGCCTCGTCCCGGTCGGCCCGGCGCACCAGCGCCACCGGCTGCTCCGCCGTCGTTCCTGCCATCTCCTCCGGTGCCAGCCGCATCGCCAGACCGGCCACGGTGGGCGCCTCGAACACGTCCCGCACCGCGACCCGCGCGGCCAGAACCTGGGCCAGCCGGTTCACCACCCGCGTCGCCAGCAGCGAATGTCCGCCCAGCGCGAAGAAGTTGTCGTGGATGCCCACCCGGTCCAGGCCCAGCACCTCGCACCAGACCCCGGCCACCGCCCGCTCCACCTCACCCACCGGCGCGACGAACCCGGACTCCAACTCCGGCCGCAGACCGTCCGGCACCGGCAACGCCTTCCGATCCACCTTGCCGCTGCCGGTCAGTGGGAAGGCCTCCAGGGCCACGAACACGCTCGGCACCATGAACTCCGGCAGGTTCTGTCGGCAGAGCTCCCGCAGTTCACCGGCAGTCGGCACAGCAGAGGTTTCGTCCTTGAGGTGGTAGGCGACGAGTCGTTTGTCGCCGGGTGCGTCCTCGCGGACGATGACGACGCTCGCGGTGACCTCGGGGTGGGTGGACAGGACTGCTTCGATCTCGCCGAGTTCGATGCGGAAGCCGCGGACCTTGACCTGGTCGTCGGCGCGGCCGAGGTATTCGATCTCGCCGTTCGGCAGCCAGCGCACCACATCGCCCGTGCGGTAGAGCCGACGGACCCGCCCGCTGATCTCGCGTTCGACGAAGCGCTCCGCCGTCAGCTCGGGACGGTTCAGATAGCCACGGGCCACACCCGCACCAGCGATCCACAGCTCGCCGGCCACACCCACCGGCACCACCGCGCCGGCCGCGTCCAGCACGAACACCTCGGTGTTCGCGATCGGACGGCCGATCGGCACCACGATCGAACCGTGCTCGAGGTGCGTGGCCAGCGAGTAGACGGAGGTCTCGGTCGGACCGTAGAGGTTGGTTGCCCGCGAGGCAGTGCTGGTGAGCTTCTCGGCGAGTTCCACGGAGAGCGCCTCGCCGGCGACCAGGAGGTGGGAGCCGACCGGCATCGTCCTCATCAGATCGATCACAAGTCGCCACAGCGAGGGCGTGGCCTGGGCGACGTGCACACCCTGCTCGGCGATCAGTGCCGCCAGCTCTTCTGGTGCGCGGACCTGTTCGCGGCCTGCGACCACCATCCGGGCACCCGAGATCAGCGGCAGGAAGATCTCGGTGTTGGAGATGTCGAAGGAGATCGTGGTGGAGGCGAGCACGGTCTGCTCCGGGGTGACCGGACAGATCTCGCGCACGGCCCGAAGCACGTTGGCAAGCCCCTGGTGCAGCACGGCGACGCCCTTGGGGGTGCCGGTGGAGCCTGAGGTGTAGATGACGTAGGCGATGTTGTTCGGACGGGCGGTCTGTTCCGGGGTGGTGCCTGGTTGTGCTTCGATCAGTGCACGGTCGGTGTCCAGGCGGACCAGTGCCGGGCCGTTGTGGGGGAGTCGCGTGGTGAGGGTCTGCTGGGTGATGACCACGGGTGCGGCGGTGTCCGTGAGCATGAAGGCCAGTCGGTCCACCGGGTATTCGGGGTCGAGTGGTACGTACGCGCCGCCGGCTTTCAGGACGCCCAGCAGTGCGATGACCATGTCGAGGCCACGCTCGACGCAGACGCCGACCACGGTGTCGGGTCCGACTCCGAGGGTTTGCAGGTGGTGTGCGAGCTGGTTCGCCCGCTGGTCCAGTTCCCGGTAGGACAGCTGCGAACCCGCGAACCACACCGCCGCCGCGTCCGGCCGCAGGCGTACCTGTGCCTCGAACAGCTCCGGCAGTGTCAGCCGGGTGTCGAACGGCCGGAGCGCCGCGGTGTTCCACGTTTCGAACTGCTCCTGCTCGGCGGGGGTCAGCAGTTCCAGGGTGGTGACCGGTGAACCCGGTCGGGTGAGGGCATCGGCGAGGAGTGTGGCGTAGTTGCCGGCGATCCGTTCGGTGGTGGATGTGTCGAACAGGTCGGTCGCGTACTCGAGCCGGACGCTCAGGCCGCCGTCTGCCGACTCGCGCACCCACATGGCGAGGTCGAAGTTGGCGACCGAGGTGGCGAGTTCGACCGGCTCGACCTCGACACCGGGCAGCCGCCAGACGGTGTCGCCCTCGTCGGCGTTCTGTAGCACGAAGAAGGCCTGGAACAACGGGGTGCGTGAGAGGTCCCGTTCCGGTGCGAGTTCCTCGACCAGTCGTTCGAACGGCAGGTCCTGGTGCTGGAACGCCTCCAGCGCGCCGGCCCGGACCCGGCCGAGGAACTCCTCGAACGAGGGAGCGCCGGACAGGTCGCCGCGCATCACCAGGGTGTTGACGAAGAAGCCGACCAGTCCGTCCAGCTCGGCCCGCGGGCGGTTGGCCACGGGCGTTCCGACCGCCACGTCCTCACGGCCGGACCAGCGTCCCAGCAGCACCTGGAAGGCGGCCAGCAGCACCATGTACGGGGTCGTGCCCGTGCGCAGGGCCAGGTCCCGCACGCCCGAGGCGAGCTCGGCCGGCAGTGCGAACGAGACCTCGCCGCCGCGTCCCGACCGGACCCGCGGACGCGGCCGGTCCAGTGGCAGCTCGAGCGCCTCGAGACCGGCCAGCCGCTCCCGCCAGAATCCCAACTGCTCGTCCAGAAGCGGTCCTTGCAGCCATTCCCGCTGCCACAGCGCGAAATCGCCGTACTGCAGAGCGAGCTCCGGCAGACCCGCCGGACGGCCTGCCGAGGCGGCCGCGTAGAGCTCCTCCAGCTCCCGGGCCAGCACACCCACCGACCAGCCGTCGGAGACGATGTGATGCACCGCCAGGACCAGCACGTGCTCGACGTCCGAGACCCGGACCAGCGAAGCCCGGAACAGCGGGCCCTCACCCAGGTCCATCGGCCGCGTCACCAGCCCCCGCACGGCCTCCAGCACGTCACCCTCGACCGCGACCAGCTCCAGGCCCACCCCGCCGGACGGCCGCACCACCTGCACCGGCACCCCGTCCACCGCACGGAACACCGTCCGCAGCACCTCGTGCCGCTCCACCAACCCGGCAACCGCCGCCTCCAACGCCCCCACATCCACCGAACCACGCAACCGGAGCGCGCGTGAGCTCAGGTACTCATCACTGCAGGGCGTCAGCTGGTCGAGGAACCACAGGCGCTGCTGGGCGAAGGACAGCGGAGCCTCGTCCCGGTCGGCCCGGCGCACCAGCGCCACCGGCTGCTCCGCCGTCGTTCCTGCCATCTCCTCCGGTGCCAGCCGCATCGCCAGACCGGCCACGGTGGGCGCCTCGAACACGTCCCGCACCGCGACCCGCGCGGCCAGAACCTGGGCCAGCCGGTTCACCACCCGCGTCGCCAGCAGCGAATGTCCGCCCAGCGCGAAGAAGTTGTCGTGGATGCCCACCCGGTCCAGGCCCAGCACCTCGCACCAGACCCCGGCCACCGCCCGCTCCACCTCACCCACCGGCGCGACGAACCCGGACTCCAACTCCGGCCGCAGACCGTCCGGCACCGGCAACGCCTTCCGATCCACCTTGCCGTTCGCGTTCAGGGGAAGTCCTGGCATAACGACGAACGCGCTGGGCACCATGTGCTCCGGCAGCCGCCGGCCGCACCAGGCCCGCAGGTCGGCGGTGCCCGGGTCGCCACCGGGTGAGACCAGGTAGGCGACGAGTCGTTTGTCGCCGGGTGCGTCCTCGCGGACGATGACGACGTTCGCGGTGACCTTGGGGTGGGTGGACAGGACTGCTTCGATCTCGCCGAGTTCGATGCGGAAGCCGCGGACCTTGACCTGGTCGTCGGCGCGGCCGAGGTATTCGATCTCGCCGTTCGGCAGCCAGCGCACCACATCGCCCGTGCGGTAGAGCCGACGGACCCGCCCGCTGATCTCGCGTTCGACGAAGCGCTCCGCCGTCAGCTCGGGACGGTTCAGATAGCCACGGGCCACACCCGCGCCACCGACCCATAGTTCACCGGCCACGCCTACCGGCACCAGCGCGCCGACCGCGTCCAGCACGAAGAGCTCGGCGTTGGCCATGGCGCGCCCGATCGGCAGAACGCCGTTACGTCGCCGCGTGCCGTCGACATGGTGCACGGTCGTGCCGACCGCTGCCTCGGTCGGGCCGTACTCGTTGATGATCGTGGCCGACGGGGTGCACACCCGGGCGGCCATTGCTGCCAGGCGCGCGTTGAACGGTTCACCGGCCACCACCAGGGTGTTCACGTCGATCTTGCCGCCGCCTGCGCGGACGAGCTCCAGCACCATCTCCAGGTGCGAAGGCGTCATCTTGAGGGTGCTGAACGACTGTCCGTCGGCCAGGGCCTGCGCCAGCTGCTCGACGCCCTCCTTGCCCGACGAGGGCAGGATCACGATGTCCTGGCCCTGCACCAGCGGAAGGAAGATCGACGGCAGCGGCAGGTCGAAGGCGATCGAGGAGTGCAGAGCCGACCCGTGCGCCTCCGCCGGTGGGAACTCGAGGTCAGCGGCGAACAGGAAGTTCACCACGTTGCGGTGCTCGACCAGCACGCCCTTGGGGGTGCCGGTGGAGCCTGAGGTGTAGATGACGTAGGCGATGTTGTTCGGACGGGCGGTCTGTTCCGGGGTGGTGCCTGGTTGTGCTTCGATCAGTGCACGGTCGGTGTCCAGGCGGACCAGTGCCGGGCCGTTGTGGGGGAGTCGCGTGGTGAGGGTCTGCTGGGTGATGACCACGGGTGCGGCGGTGTCCGTGAGCATGAAGGCCAGTCGGTCCACCGGGTATTCGGGGTCGAGTGGTACGTACGCGCCGCCGGCTTTCAGGACGCCCAGCAGTGCGATGACCATGTCGAGGCCACGCTCGACGCAGACGCCGACCACGGTGTCGGGTCCGACTCCGAGGGTTTGCAGGTGGTGTGCGAGCTGGTTTGCCCGCTGGTCCAGTTCCCGGTAGGACAGCTGCGAACCCGCGAACCACACCGCCGCCGCGTCCGGCCGCAGGCGTACCTGTGCCTCGAACAGCTCCGGCAGTGTCAGCCGGGTGTCGAACGGCCGGAGCGCCGCGGTGTTCCACGTTTCGAACTGCTCCTGCTCGGCGGGGGTCAGCAGTTCCAGGGTGGTGACCGGTGAACCCGGTCGGGTGAGGGCATCGGCGAGGAGTGTGGCGTAGTTGCCGGCGATCCGTTCGGTGGTGGATGTGTCGAACAGGTCGGTCGCGTACTCGAGCCGGACGCTCAGGCCGCCGTCTGCCGACTCGCGCACCCACATGGCGAGGTCGAAGTTGGCGACCGAGGTGGCGAGTTCGACCGGCTCGACCTCGACACCGGGCAGCCGCCACTGCTCGTCGCCGGTGTTCTGCAGTGCGAAGAAGGCCTGGAACAACGGGGTGCGTGAGAGGTCCCGTTCCGGTGCGAGTTCCTCGACCAGTCGTTCGAACGGCAGGTCCTGGTGCTGGAACGCCTCCAGCGCGCCGGCCCGGACCCGGCCGAGGAACTCCTCGAACGAGGGAGCGCCGGACAGGTCGCCGCGCATCACCAGGGTGTTGACGAAGAAGCCGACCAGTCCGTCCAGCTCGGCCCGCGGGCGGTTGGCCACGGGCGTTCCGACCGCCACGTCCTCACGGCCGGACCAGCGTCCCAGCAGCACCTGGAAGGCGGCCAGCAGCACCATGTACGGGGTCGTGCCCGTGCGCAGGGCCAGGTCCCGCACGCCCGAGGCGAGCTCGGCCGGCAGTGCGAACGAGACCTCGCCGCCGCGTCCCGACCGGACCCGCGGACGCGGCCGGTCCAGTGGCAGCTCGAGCGCCTCGAGACCGGCCAGCCGCTCCCGCCAGAATCCCAACTGCTCGTCCAGAAGCGGTCCTTGCAGCCATTCCCGCTGCCACACCGCGAAATCGCCGTACTGCAGAGCGAGCTCCGGCAGACCCGCCGGACGGCCTGCCGAGGCGGCCGCGTAGAGCTCCTCCAGCTCCCGGGCCAGCACACCCACCGACCAGCCGTCGGAGACGATGTGATGCACCGCCAGGACCAGCACGTGCTCGACGTCCGAGACCCGGACCAGCGAAGCCCGGAACAGCGGGCCCTCACCCAGGTCCATCGGCCGCGTCACCAGCCCCCGCACGGCCTCCAGCACGTCACCCTCGACCGCGACCAGCTCCAGGCCCACCCCGCCGGACGGCCGCACCACCTGCACCGGCACCCCGTCCACCGCACGGAACACCGTCCGCAGCACCTCGTGCCGCTCCACCAACCCGGCAACCGCCGCCTCCAACGCCCCCACATCCACCGAACCACGCAACCGGAGCGCGCGAGCATCGACGAACTCGAGTCCGTTCGACAGCAGCTGGTCCATGAACCACAGTCTCTGCTGCCCGATCGAGCTCGCCTTTTCGGCAGGAGAACTCGATGCGTGCTCGGGCGCGGGGCCGGTCATCGCTATAACCTCTCGGTCATGATAAAAGGGCAGCATGAATCACACGCCGAATATTTTGCTAAACTTCGGCGCGTAATTCACTCGAGGGCTGAGGAGGGAATTGCGGCAGGTGTTAATTGTGGCAGTAGAGTGGCCAGTCCGTCGCCGCGGGGAATTGTCAGGCCGTCACGGCCGCTTCGGGTTCCCGCTCGCGCTTCCCCTGTGCCCAGGACACGACGGGGGGGATGACGGAGCCGCAGCAGGCGAAGACCACCGCGAGGAGTAGCCAACCGGGGCGACCCCACCCGATGACCAGCAGGCTGAGCACAGTGGGCGCCAAGGTCCGGGCGAGCCCGTTGCCCATGGAGTACGTGGCCTGGTACTGACCCTGGGCATCCTTCGGTGCCAGGCCGAAGGAGATTCCCCAGCCGCCGACCGCCTGCCACAGTTCGCCGGCGACATGAACGAGCGTCCCGAGGACCAGCAGCACCACGGCGAGCCAGGTCGGGCGGCCGGCCGCGGCTGCGTAGAGGACGCAGGCGCCGGCGACGGCAAATCCCGCCCAGCGCGAGCGGCGAGCGGCCGCTGCGATCTGGTCGGCCCCCTTCGCCGCCCGCGTCTGGAACAGGAAGCACATCACTGTGTTGATGATGCCGAGAACCGAAACCGTCCACCGGGGTACGCCGGTGGCCGACACGACCCACAGCGGCACCGCGAATTCCACGACGACGTAGTGCATGGACAGCAAGCCGTCGACCACGGTGAAGGTGAGGAACGGACGGTCTCGCAGGGAGCCCAGCCGTGGCCCGTTGGCCGGCTTGGGAACCGGTGGGATCGTCGGCACGCGCAGCAGGATCAGCGCGGCGAGCATCGTGGTCACCGCGTTGGCGAGGAACATCCCGACATACCAGGAGCGTGTGTCGGCAGTCAGAGCGACACCCGCGACCAGCACACCCACCGTGATGCTGAGGTTGGTCGCCGAGCGCAGGTAGGCACGGGTCCGTAGGCGCTGATCCTCCGGGACGGCGTTGGCCATCACTGCACCCCAGGCCCCGCGCGCCCCGGCGTCGATCAGCCTGTCCAGCACGATGACGACCAGGAACCAGAGGTAGGAGTGCGCGAAGACCATCGCGACCTGGGCCACGGATTGGGCCGCGAACCACCCCACGGCAAGGTTGCGTGGCCCGAATCGGTCGGCCAGGTAGCCCATCGGAGTGCTGGCCGCGAGTCCGACCAGCGCGGCCCCGGAGAGTCCGAGGCCGACGTTCGCCGCCGACAGTCCGACGATGCGGGTGAAGAACAAGGCACTGAGCACGAGATACAGCCCGTTGCCAAAGGTGTTAACAACCGCTGCGAAGGCCAGGGAACGGGTCACGCCCCCAGGAGGGATCAGTTGCATGCCGATATGACTACCTCATGCCTGTGTCACCAGCCAAGGAAGATAATTCCCGTCACTTCCATCATAGTAGACAAACTGGACATCTGGTGTCTCTCGGTCCAACCAGGATCAGCCCGGAAGAACCTGGCGGTGACACCTATGGCAAAGCGGTCAAAGTGGACATCATTGCCTAGAGTTGCGTACAAATATTTTTCTGCGATTCGCATTCAGAAAGTTTGGCCCGGATTCATCCGGCGGGAGTGGCTGCGGCTGGCCGCTCAATCGCTGACCGTGGGTATGCAAATGTGATTCTCGCCACAGGGGGGGCTCGGGTCGGAGTCTATGGCGGCCTCCTTCTCGGGCCGTCGCCGGCTGGGCCCCGACGACCCTTGATCACTCCGTGACTTGTGTGCCAGGCTGATGGTCGGCACGTGAGAGGCGTCGAGCGATCCTCCGAGACCCGCCGTCCAGTTGGGCTATCCGCGACATCGATGCGCGGTTCCTTCGACCCTTCCGTTCTGGAGGCCTGAGATGTCCACCGATCCCTTCGAGGACGCATCCGCCGGCTACCTGGTGCTGGTGAACGACGAGGAGCAGCACTCGCTCTGGCCGGACGGGCTGGAGGTGCCGACCGGCTGGCGGGCGGTGTTTGGAGTGGGCGGCCGCGCCGAATGCCTGGCGTACGTCGGGGCCAACTGGATGGACATTCGCCCGGCGGGCCTTCGCGCGGCGCTGTAGGACCCTGTCGCCCGATTCGTAGCGTTTGGCTGACGTGCGGCGTTCTGGGGTGGGATGGTGGTTGGGTCCGGTTGCTTCGCGGGGAAGTGAGGAGGATCGGCGCGATGTCGTTGCATCCTGCTGTTGCCCCTGCGATCCCTGAGGTTACGGCGTGGGTGGCGCGGGCCGCCTTTACCAGGCCGAACTCATCGCCCAGATAAGGCGGTTGGCGCAACGCAGTCGCCGGGTGGCCTCGGTGTGCACGGGTTCCGCCCTGCTCGCCGCGGCGGGCCTGCTGGACGGGCGCCGGGTGGCCACCCACTGGGCCTACGCCCACGAGCTGGCCCGCCGGCACCCGGCGGTCACCGTGGACCCCCGTCCGCTCTACGTCATCGACGGGGACGTCTGCACCTCCGCCGGCGTGACCAGCGCCGTCGATCTCACCCTCGCCCTGGTGGAGGCCGACCACGGTCCCGACCTGGCTCGAACGGTGGCCCGCTGACTGGTCACCTACATGCAACGCCCGGGAAACCAGGCGCAGTTGTCCCTCTACGTCAAGGACTTGCCGCCCGAGCGCCGGACCCTGAGGCAGATCGTCCTGCACATCACCGGCAACCTCGACGCCGACCTCGGCAAAGCCGCCCTCGCTGCCCGGGCCGGCGTCAGCGAACGCCACCTCTCCCGGCTCTTCCTCACCCAACTCGGCGAGCCTCCGGCCCGTTTCGTCCGCGCCGCCCGCAGTGAGGCCGCCGCCCGCCTGCTGGAGTCCACCGCCCTCCCGCTGACCGCCGTGGCCCGCCGCTGCGGCTTCGGCTCCACCGAGACCATGCGCCAAGCCTTCCAGGCCCGCTACGGCACCACCCCCTCCGCCCACCGCGCGGCCCTGTGCCGGGCCCAGCAAGGTCGTTGAGTGCGATGAACCGGGACAGCTGTGGTGCCGACCGGCACCGATGGCCGCTGATGGTCCGTTCGCCGATCGTTCAGGGTGAACGGACTTCCCCGTACGAGAGGCGACTTGTCATCGTCTCGGCACCAGGTGGCCACCGCACGCCGCAGGTCAGCCGGATGCGGGCCGCAGATTGTTCATGAGCTGGCCGAGGGCGAACTCGAAGCGGTCGGGTCCGGTGCCGGAGATCAGCTCGGCGGCGTGGCGTCGGGTCTGCGGGAATCTCTCGGCGGGCAGTGCGGTGAAGCGGTCCAGCAACTCCTGGTGGCTGAGCACCCATTCCTGATCCTGGCGCCGGCGCCGTTGCCGGACCAGCGACTGCTCCAGTGCGTAGGCGCTGACGTAGAGGGAGAGCGCGTCGCGGGCCCAGCCGGCCGTTCGCGGTTCGATGCCGCCCGCGAGCAGGATCGCCAGGATCCCTTCGCCGACCCGCAGCGTTTCCAGGTTGGTCGGCACCATGGCCAGTGCGGCGCGCGAGACGCCAGGGTATTTCAGGTACAGGTCGCGGATCTGCGTGTACACCCCGAGCAGTTGCTCGCGCCAGGCGGCCGGGTCCGGTTCGGGGAGCACGACCTCGGCGTAGAGCCTGCCGATCAGCAGATCGTCGATGTCGTCCTTGTTGACGATGTGCGCGTACAGCGAGGACGGACCGGTGCCGAGCACGGCGGCGACCCGGCGGATGGTCAGTGCGTCGTACCCCTCGGTGGCGACGACTTCCAGGGCGGCGTCGGTGATCCGTTCGACGGTGATCGGCTTCTTGCGTGGCGCCGACGCGGCGACCTCCGCTGCGGGTTGGGCGTGGCGAGCTGCGCGGCGTTGGCGGGGATCGGCGGACATGCCGACCACCATACCTTGACACGATCTAAGTTCGTTGATACGAACTTAGATCGTCAGAACGAACTAAGTTCGTATCGATGTTCCGGAGGTGTGTGATGCGGGTTTCCGTTGTCGGAGCCGGTCTGGGAGGTCTGGCCCTCGCGCAGGGTCTGCGTGGTGCCGGGATCGAGGCCGACGTGTTCGAGCGCGACCCGGGGATCGCCGCACGGTTCCAGGGCTACCGGCTCGTGCTGGACCCGATCGGTTTCCAGGCGGTGCGCGACTGCCTGCCGACGCGCTGGCACCCGCTGCTGGACGAGATCGTCATGGAGGCCTCCGCCGAGCAGCTGATCCTGGACCGGCAGCTGAACGAGATCGGCAGGCTCGGCGCGGGCCGGACCGGCATCGTGGTCGACCGGCAGGTGCTGCGACACCTGTTGCTGACCGGCCTCACCGTGCACACCGACGCCGCGCTGACCGGCTACGACGTGCTGGCCGACGGCAAGGTCCAGGCCCGGTTCGTCCGCCGCGACCCGGCCACCGCCGACCTGCTCGTCGGCGCGGACGGCGTCACCTCCGCGGTCCGCCGGGTGCTGTCGCCGCAGACCACCCCGACCGACACCGGCGTCCGGTTCGTCATCGGCCGCACCCCGCTGACCGACGAGTTCGCCGGCCTGTCCAAGGCATACGGCTCGAAGATCGCGGGCGACGGCGTCAGCCTGCTGCTCGGCGCGATGCGCTTCCGTACCCCGCCGAAGCAGGCCGCCGAGCAACTGGCCCCCGAAGTCACACTGCCCGACATCGGCGACTACGTGCGCTGGGCCATGATCCTGCCGCCGAACGGCTCGCTGGAGAACCTGACCGCGCAGGACGCCGTGCTGTCCAGGATGGAAGGCTGGCACCCGGAGCTGCGCGCGCTGATCGAGCAGGCCGACCCGGACAACAGCACCCTGCTGTCCATCCGGGTGGTCAAGCCCGGCGAACGCTGGGCGCCCGGCCCGGTCACGCTGCTCGGCGACGCGATCCACGCCACCTCCCCGACCGGCGGCAACGGCGCGAACACCGCACTGCGCGACGCCGACCTGCTGCGCCGCCGCCTGATCGAGGCAGCCGAAGGCCGCCAGGATCTGCTCGGCGCGGTCGACGACTACGAGCGGCAGATGTTCGAGTACGGCGCGGCGGCCGTGCGCAGCAGTCTCGAGAAGCTGCCCGCCTTCGCCCCCGAAGCGAAACTCTCCTGAGGTCGAAGCGCACCTGGTGCGACCGACCGGACCCGCAACCGCGTCCTCGGGATCACGGTCGCAACCGCGACGGGACGAGCCCCGCGGCGCGCAGCAGGTGCGGGACCTCCTCGACACCGCGCTGCGCTTCAAGATCGAGAACCGTCGTCTGATGTCGGCCGCGGAGGACGCCGGGCTCAGCAGCCCGTACCAGGCCGATCACTACGGCTGGTTGCACCACAACCTCTGCCTGGCGCTGGACCGGGTGCCCGGCGTCCACGGCGCGGACTTCACCGCCCACGCACTGCTGGCCGCCATCCGCGCCGACCTCGTGGCACACCTGATCGACGATCGGAAGACGGGAACCCGAAGCCCTGCGCGCCTCGCTGGCGGCCTACCTCGACAACGTCCTCGGCGACGGTCCGACCGGTGGCTGACTCGCCCGGACCCCCGCACCGCGACCCCGAGTGCGGCGTGCGCGCGTGGGTCAGGTGGCCATGAGCGGCGCGAGGTGCCGGCTGAGGCGGTGGACGGCTTCGGCGAGGCGGGGATCGGCTGCGGCGCGGAAGGGTGCGACCGGCTGGGCCAGGGGTCCGATGACGACGCCGGTCCGGCCCGTCAGCGAGGCGTCGGTCGCGGCGAAGATCGACGGCTTGGCCGCCACGGAGGCCGGGCCCGAGGTCGAGCGTTCGAACTTCCGTCGGACGAGCGGCCAGAGCAGACGCAGCCCGGGGGACACGATCCTCGGGTCGCGCAGGGTGCCGTTGGTCATGTCGGTCGCGGCGCCGCCGGGGTCCGCGGCGAAGACCGAGACGCCCGTGCCGTCGAGTCGGCCGGCCAGGTCCAGGGTGTAGGCGAGGTTGGCGAGCTTGGCACGGCCGTACCAGTGGAAGCCGTAGTAGCCGCCGGGCGGCTCGACGGCGTCGAAGCTCCGCTTGGCGAGCCCCACCGCGCCGGAGGTCACGTTCACGATCCGGCTCGGTGCTGCTGCCCGCAGCGAGGGCAGCAGCAGTTCGGTCAGCAGGTACGGCGAGAGGTGGTTGACCGCGAAGCTCGCCTCGATCCCGTCGGCCGAGTCCTGCCGGTCCGCGAACATCGCCCCGACGTTGTTGACCAGGACGGTCAGTGGGCCTTCGGCGAGGATCCGGTCGGCGAGCGTGCGGACCGCGTCGAGCGAGGCGAGGTCGGCGGCCATGAACCGGGCGGGATGCGCCGGTGCCGTGGCATTGATCCGTTCGACCGCACGGGCGCCGCGTTCGGCGTTGCGGCCGACCACGGTGACCGCGAGTCCGGCTGCGGCCAGTCCCAGGGCCGTCTCCCAGCCGATTCCGGCCGTCCCCGCTGTGACCAGTGCTGTCTGCTTCATCGCACATCCCCTCCCGGCAAATACGGATGGACTATCCGCTTCCCGGGACCATAGCAGATTCGGATGGGCTATCCAGTTAGACTGCTCCGATGACGACCCCACCGCTGCGCAAGGACGCCGCCCGCAACCGGGAGCAGATCGTCGCCGTGGCCCGGGATCTCGTGGACGAAGGCGTACCGCTGCAGCTCAACGACGTCGCCCGCCGTGTCGGCCTGGGCGTCGGCACCGTCTACCGGCACTTCCCGACCGCCGAGGCGCTCCTGGAGACCGTCGCCACCCGTAGCCTGGAGATGCTCGTCGCCCACGGTGAGCAGGCGCTGGACGACGACGATCCCTGGCGCGCGCTCGCCGGCTTCCTGATCCGCACCGTCGAGGTGCAGGTCACCGACGCCTCGCTGTCCACCGTCACCGCGGCGCCCACGGATGCCCTTGCGCACACCACCGAACTGAAACGGGCACTGTGGTCGCTCGGTGGACGGCTGTTCGACCGGGCCCGTGACGCCGGGGTCGTGCGCGCCGATCTGGCCTCCGCCGACCTGGTCCCGCTGATGTGCGGAATCGCCTACGCCGCAACCGTCCACGGCGGTGCCGGCGCTGCCCGCGCCGACACCGCCCGGCGCTATCTGACGGCGCTCCTGGAGGGTCTGCGCACCGGCTGATCCGGGGTGACCCGCGGTGCCGGGCCGGAGACGGCGCTGGTGATCTCGTACCGGCCGTTGCTCTGTGAGGTGAGCAGCCAGCCGGAGTTCTTGCTGGTGCTGTCGCCGGCGACGACCGAGGCACCCAGGGCGGAGCCGGTGACGAGCGGGCTCCTGCCGTTCTTCACCTGCGGGTGGACAACGCCGGCGGTGCCAACGCCACCGCCACCGTGTACCGGGGTGCCCGGGGTGCCGGAGATGCCGCCGATGGGGGTGCCCGGGGTACCGGGGTTGGCAGGGGTGCCCGGGGTGACGGTGACGCCGGGGACGGTGACGCCGCTGATGGGGGTGCCGGGGGCGCCGGGGGACGGACATTCCGGCACCGCCGTGGCCGTGGCGGGTCAGCGAGGTGAACTGGCCGCGGGGTAGGCGGTCTTGGGTAGGTGGATGCCGAATTCGCGGCGTAGCGCGGACCGGGCGGCCAGGTAGCCGGGCATGCCGTGGACGGCGGGGCCGGGGGGTGTGGAGGCGGAGCAGAGGTAGAGGCCCGGCAGTGGGGTGCGGTAGGGGTTCCAGCGGATGGTGGGGCGGAAGAAGGTCTGGCGCAGGGTGATCGCGCCCGCGCCGATGTCGCCTCCGACGTAGTTCGGGTTGTAGGCCTCCCACTGGGCGGCGCTGACGACGCGCTCCGCGAGGATGGTGTCCTGGAATCCGGGGGCGTAGCGCTCGATGGTCTCCCTGACCAGGGTGGCGCGGTTCGCCGGGTCGCCGTGCGGGACGTGGGCGTAGGCCCAGACCGGGCGTCTGCCGGCGCGGGCGCGGTCCGGATCGGTGACCGCGGGGTCGACGATCAGCATGAACGGGTGGCGGGGCAGTCGGCCTCGGGCGGTGGATGACTCGGCGGCATACAACTCGCGCTGTGTTCCGCCGAGATGGATGGTCCCGGCGGTGCGCAGCTGGGGGTTGGCCCAGGGAATGGGGTCGCTGACGAGGAAGTCCACCTTGGCGGCGGCCGGGCCGTAGCGGAAGGACTCCAGCGCTCGGGCGTAGCGGTGCGGAAGGTTCGCGCCGGCGATCTCCAGGAGTCCTTTGGGGCTGACGTCGGCCAGCACGACACGGCTCGGGGGCAGGGCGCCGAGGTCGGTGATCCGGGTCCCGGTGTGGATCACGCCGCCGTGCGCGGTGATGTCCGCGGCCATGGCCTTGGCGATCTGGGCGGAGCCACCCCGGGGCAGCGGCCATCCGGTGGTGTGGGCGAGGTGGCCCAGGAGCAGGGCGATGGCTCCGCCGGCCAGCGAGGGCAGTCTGCCGATGGCGTGCGCGGCGGTGCCGGCCAGCAGTGCGGCGGCCTCCTCGGTGCGGAACTGACGGTGTGCCAGGGCGGTGCCGTGGCGCAGGATCCGGTGGGCCAGCAGGAGCGGTGTGGTCGGGTCGGCCGGCAGGGTGCGCTGGTCGGAGAGGAAGAAGGCGACCACTTGGGCGCTGTGGGCGATCAGGGGTTCCATCAGGTCGCGCCAGGCCGGTCCGTCGACTCCCAGGGCGTCGGCGGTGGTCGCCAGGTCGCGCCAGGCCAGCGCAGCGCGTCCGTCGGCCAGGGGGTGTGCGTAGGAGAGGGTGGGGGTGATGAGGTCGACGCCGTGGGCGGCCAGGTCGAAGGCGCGGAAGAACGGTGAGGCGGGGGCCATCGGGTGGACGGCCGAGCAGATGTCGTGCAGTACCTCGGAATCGAACAGCGGCAGCGTGCGCAGGCCCCCGCCGATCGTGTCAGCGGCTTCGAAGAGCTCGACCTGCAGTCCGGCGCGGGCCAGCGTGACGCCTGCGGCCAGGCCGTTGGGGCCGGTACCGATGACGACGGCGTCCGGTCCGCGACCGCCCTCACGGTGGCGGACCGGATGGCGGTTCGGGCGGCGGTTCGGGCGGCCGGTCATGTGGCCGGGGACAGTTGGGTCTCCCGCGGCGTCACCTGGGCGGGAGTCTCCAGGGCGGGTTCGGCGGGGAGTTGGGCCGGGGCGGGGGGAGCGTCGGGAAGGGCGGCGATGGCCGCGGAGCCGATCATGATGAGGCTGAAGCTCCACAGGCCCATCGTGGCGATGATGCCCGCGTGCAGGGCGATGTCGAGGAGGAACGCGATCCGTCGCCAGCGGGCGGAGCTGAGCAGGAAGACCGCGATGACGACCTCGATGACGATGGCGCCCCAGGTCATCCCGGCGACGATGACGGGACTGTTGGACATCCACAGCAGCAGCGGCTTCAGCGGTCCCGCTACGCCGAAGAGCGGGTTGCGCAGGATGTAGTACTCGGCGGAGCCGTTGAGCCAGTCGGGGACGCCGAACTTGCTGATGCCGCTCTGCAGGTAGAGGGCGGCCAGCTGGATCCGCACCCCGAGGAAGGCGGCGAAGGCGATGCCCTGGGGGACGGGCCGCAGGCGGGTGGTGGCTGCCTGCCAGTGCCAGCGGCGGTCGTCGATGAGGCCCAGCGGGATGATGAGCAGGCAGATGATGCGGGCGATGGCCTCCCCGCCGTCCGGGAGGGAGATGCTCACGCCGATCGAGAAGGCGATCCAGGCGTGCGGGAGGACGGTCCACCGCGGCCGGTAGCCGGAGGCCACCACGAGGAGCAGGGCCACCATGAACCAGCGCCGCCACTCCTGGCCGATCTCCGCTCCGCCGAGGCAGTAGGCGGAGACGGCGCGGATGCCCCCGCACTGCGGCACCCGGCCCTCGCCGATGACCGGGGGCATCAGGTACGCCGGGCCGGTGAGGGCCAGGGTCAGCACGTGGGCCAGAGCGAGCAGGGTGCGACCCCAGCCGAACCAGGTGGTGCGTGGATCGAAGCTCGTGGCCATCCGGTCCAAGGTTTTCATCGGTTAACTTCCCCCTACCGTCGTTGGCGTGTTCGTCGGCCCGGAACGTGCCGTGGTACTCGCTGCTGGGACTCACTGGACTCGCTGGTGGGACTCACGGACAGGTGACGTGGATATGGGCCGAGTCCTGCACCTGGCTGATGTCAGAGGTGAAGTGGCGGTACGCCCACGGGGTCGGCTTCTCCTCGACCAGCGCGATGTCGCCGCACACGGTGGGTGTCGCCGACTGGTTGGCCACTTCCTGGGCGGGCTGGGCGAACGCCTTCCGCATGCACTGGGAGAAGTCGTTGTCGGTGCACGGCTGCCACGTGGTCGCGCTGCGGGCCAGCGCGGCCATCTCGGGTCCCTGGGCCCGCTGTTCACGAGAGAGCCCGAACAGGTTGGCGGGCTCGACCTGCGGGGTGCGCATCCGGCTCTGGTAGCCCTGGGGCGTCGAGCGGTAGGCGTACAGCTCCACGCTCTCGGGGTCCTTGGTGAAGAAGGCCCAGCC
Source organism: Kitasatospora sp. NBC_01266 (assembly GCF_036242395.1). Lineage (NCBI taxonomy): Bacteria > Bacillati > Actinomycetota > Actinomycetes > Kitasatosporales > Streptomycetaceae > Kitasatospora > Kitasatospora sp. NBC_01266. The sequence goes on from NZ_CP108458.1 coordinate 6,407,184, forward strand.
CTGCGGGGCGGTGATCGTGAAGGCGCTCTTCAGCCCGCCCATCCACGAACTGGTCAGGACGTTGCCGGGCATCGAGAAGAAGACGGTCAGCAGAAGGAACGTCAGTACGACGGCGATGGCGGCGCGGAAGGCGCGCAGGCACAGGACCGCTTCGCGATCGGGGACGGGTTCTGGGGTGGTCATCGGGAGGTCTCCGCGGTGTTGAGCACGGGTGGTCGCCGGCAAGAACGCTGGGGTCGGAGCCCGGCGGGCTCCGACCCCAGCGGATGGTGAGGGATTACAGCGAGCCGGCGAGACCGGCGGCGATCGACTCCTGGGTGAACGCGGACTCGTCGCCGCCGTGTGCGTAGGCGACGACCGCGACCACGCCGACCTCTGCGGCGGCCGCCACGGTGGTGGCGACGGTCCCGGTCTGGACGATGGCCTCCGAGGTCCAGACGAACCAGGAGCCGTCCGGGTTGACCGCGGATCCCTTGGAGGTGTTCGCCAGGGTGTTCACATCCGCCGTGTACTGGGTGAGCGCCGCCCGCACCTTGTACGGGTTGTGGCTCTGCAGACCCTGCGCGACGACCGCGTGGTAGTTCGGGTCCACCTTGTTCAGCGCGCCGGTCAGATCGGTCACGGTCTTCGCGTCGACTGACCGGGGGGTCTCACCCAGCTGCTTGAGGGTGGTGGGGTGCTGCTGGGCGATCGGGCCGGTGCCGAACGCCAGCAGCGAGGTGACATCGGCGTCGCTGTAGGCGGCGGCGGTGGCGTGCTGCGGGGTGGCGGCCAGCGCCGGAGCGGCCGCGGCACCGGCGGCGAGGAGGATCAGGACACCGGCGGCGCCGGCGCGGATGGCAGTGATGCGCATCATAATTCCCTTCGTTACTCACGGTGATCGGACTGGGTCCGGAGCGCATGCTTCTCCGGTCGGTCGCCGAGCGGGGCCGGGCTCTCCTGGGAGGAGAGCGCCTGCGATTGCCCGGTGAACCGATGGAACAACCAGGGACAAATGCGCGCCATGAGCCCCCGTTGCCTTGCGGCCCGGGGCAAAAGGCCCACCGGACTGCGTGACGTGATGGACACTATGCAGACGAACCCGTTCGGGCAAGCGTCCGAACCTGTTTCAGGTGGCTAGCACCCAACGTGACATCGGAGGTTGATCAGGAAATGACATCGCGTTATTCGTGGCTTGCACCCGCCCAGTTGTGGCAGCTCGCCGCACCCCTTGTGCCGACCGCCGCAGCGCGGCCGCAAGGCGGTGGGACCCGCCGGATCGACGACGAGTCGGTCTTCGCCGCCATCGTGTTCATCGTGGTGACCGGATCCTCCTGGAGAGAGTTGCCGGGGACTTTCGAGGTTTCCTGGCAGACCGCGTACCGGAGATTTCGGCAATGGGCCGATGCCGGATTGTGGGAGCGCCTGCACCGGGTGGTTCAGGACATGGGGGTCGGTGATCTCTATGCGGTCTGGACGGAAAAGCTGCGGGCCGCTTCCGCGGAGCTCGTGGGCAAGCGTTTGGTGCTGGCGGGGCAAGCGGCGTCCGGTGCCGGCAAGGCAAGCGGCCAGTGCCTGGCGACGTGCCGGTGAGACAGGTCACCACCAGCGGTTTTCCCGCGCCAAGGGTGCTCGTCGGGGACTCCCCGGCGCTCGTGGCGGCGGTCGGCCGAGGTGGTGGCAGCGGTCCGGATCCGGCTGCCCGGCACTGACGGGAGAAGTTCCGGAGGACGATCCGTACCACTGTTTCCAGAGCGCTTTTCAAGGCGGCTCGATCATTTTCTGAGAGCCGCCGAAAATGCGATTGGAGGGTTACTGCCGCAGGCCTCCGGGCGGACCTGCCCGGAGGCCACCTGAGACAGCCTCGGCGCGTGAAGAAAATGAAAAGTACGGCGGCGACCGACCCGACCGGCGGACTTGGCTCGTAAGTCCCGACATCCGCCGATTTTCCCTGCCTGTCCGATATCGGCGGCTCATTTCCGCTGGGCTGGCCGGAAAAAATGAGTTGCGCCGCCGCCGGCAGCCCTTCGCGGAATGTACTGCCGGGTCGACGGACTCCTCGGCCCCGGCGGTCGGGAATAATTCGGAGTCCGGACACGAAGAAGCGGCAGTCGGCTGGGCCGACTGCCGCTTCGTTGTTTTCCGTACCTGGGCCGGCGATATCGCCGAGGTGGTTATGGCGGGTTAGTTGGGCTGCAGTTGGGTGCGCTGCTGCGCGGTGAGATCGCGCTCGTCGACCCGGCGGAGCAGGGAGACGTGGCGGCCGGCCGGACACCAGCCGAGTCGGCGGGGGCCGAGCCTGACGGTGGTGATCGAGGCGCCGGCGGTCCAGCTGGTCCAGAAGACGTGCTGTTTGCCGCACATGGCGATGGTGTCGGACATGGTGGGTTTCCTCATCTCTGGTGAGCGTCCCAGGGGCAGATCAGCGGGGGCTGGGTCAGCGGGGTGGTCAGTGGGGGTGGTCAGCGGGGACGGGTCAGCCGTCCAGGAGCCGCTGTTCGTCGAAGATCATGGACAGCGTGATCAGGAGCAGTGCCGCCGCTGCGGCACAGCCCGCGATGTAGGACCAGGACAGGACGCCGTAGGCGTCGGGGTCCGCCGTGATCACGACGACGGAGACCAGTCCGGGCAGGATGGCGCCCAGCCGCAGCGGGCCGCCGTTCAGTCCCGCGGCGACCTTCAGCCAGGCCGGCCGGACGAAGGCGATGAACGAGATCAGCGACGCCGTCCACAGCAGGGAGACCAGCGGGAACAGCAGCGTGGTGACGTAGTAGGACCCGGTGACGCGCACGCTGTCGCCGGTCAGGCCGATCACCAGCAGGGCCAGGCCCAGAAAACCGCCGGCCAGGATGCCCCAGGCGAGCAGCGACAGCGAGAAGGCCGCGGCGACGTAGCCGAGGAAGAGCGCTCGCGGCGGCAGGGAGGTGGCCAGCAGGCTCTCCATGACGCCGCTGGAGACGTCCGGGGCCAGCACCGACCTGCTGACGGACAGGCTGATCAGCGAAGCCCCGATGCCCAGCAGCAGGGGGGCGGTGATCAGGGCGGTGGCCATCGCCGCCTGGGTGGCGGTGACGTGTGGGCTGAGGATCTGGACGGTGCCGGTCGCGGGCGGCGTCAGGGTGCCGTGCAGCGCACCCGGCATGACCTGGGGCAGGACGAGCAGCAGCACGACGATGCCGAACGCGGCCGCCAGCGGGATGCCGATCACCTGGCGCCCCTGCTGGGCCCAGGCCCGGACGACGACGGCTCGCCCCAGGCGGCGGACGTTCACTGATCCTCCAGGAGTGAGCGGATGGACGCGTCGGTGTCGGCGGTGGCATGCCGGATGTCGAGCACGGACACGCCCCGTTCGACCAGGGCCGCGACGAGCGCACCGATCGTGCTGCCGGTCTGCACCGTGACCCGGACCAGCTGGTCGCCCAGCGCTTCACCGGCCACCAACTCCGTGGGCCAGCGGCCGCGGTAGCGGATCTCGTAGCCCGCGTCCGACTCCTGGATGAGGTCGTTGTGGGTCCGCAGCGTGCCGTCCTTGAGGACGAGGATCTGCGAGGCCACCGTCAGGGCCTCGGGCAGGTTGTGGGTGGAGTACAGCACCGTCCTGGTCAGTGCCAGGTCGCGGACCAGGGTGCGGACCAGGGCGGAGGTCACCGGATCCAGTCCGGTGAGGGGTTCGTCGAGCAGCAGCACGGCCGGGTCGGGCAGCAGGGTGCGCGCCAGATCGACCCGCTGCAGCTGCCCGCGGCTCAATCGGCCCGCGCGCCGTTCCCACAGGTCGGACAGGTCGAAGGTGTCGCGCAGTTCCGCGAGCCGCTGCTCGCGAACCGCCGGCTGCGGGCAGTAGAGGCCGGCCCAGAACTCCAGGTTGTGGCGGACCGTCAGCTCGGCGGAGACCGCCGCCCGGTGGCCGAGATAGGCGACCCTGTCCTTGGCCCGAGGATCGTGGGAGATGTCCGTGCCGCACACCCGCACTGTCCCCGAGAGCGGCCGGAGGATGCCTGCCATGACCCGCATCAGGGTGGTCTTGCCGGCCCCGTTGCGTCCCAGCAGCGCGTGCACTCCGGTGGACAGGGTCGCCTGGATCGGCCCGATCGTCGTGACGCCGCGATATCCGGCGTGCACCGACTCGAGCTCCAGGCCGGGCACTTGGGCGTCCAGCGGACCGGTTGCCGGATCGGCTGTCGGACCGGTCGTCGGGCCGGTTGTCGGATCAGGGGACGGCGTGTTGGAGGCCGGTCCGCCGGTGTGTCGTAAGTCCATCGCTCCCACCCATGGCGCCTTGATGTAGTGAACATAGAACAGATGGTCCTGACTGTCCATCAAACCGAGTCGGGATGACGATCCGACGGGGTGTGGCTGCCGGGCCGCCGACAGGTGGACCCTCAACGATCCGTTGTTCTACAGTCAGTAGAACAGCGACTCTTGGAGGCGGGATGCTCATCCCACTCGTGCTCACCAGTGAAGTGCCGATCTACCAGCAGATCCGTGATCGGACCGTCGAGGGGATCGCCAACGGGGCGCTTCCCACGGGGACCGTGCTTCCCTCCACCCGGGCCCTGGCCGCTCGCTTCGGCATCAACTTCCACACCGTCAACAAGGCTTACGACCTGCTGCGCCAGGAAGGCCTGCTGCACCTGACCCGCAAGCACGGTGCGGTGGTCGCCCGCGACCACAACAGCGGTCCGCCCGCACCCGGCTTCCTGGCCGACTGGGAGGACCGCGCCCGCACCCTGCTGGCCGAGGCGCACGCCCACGGAATGCCGAGCACCGAATCCCTGGCGCGTTGCCGGGCCCTGCTCGACGGGTTCGAGGCCGCGGCCCAGCCGGCGCACATCGAGACCGCCAGTGGTGGCCAGTGACCGACGCCTTCATCGCTGTTCAGGTGCTGTTCCTGCTCGCGCTCAGCGGGCTGCTCCGGGCCATGCCCGTGCTGGTCCCGCCGACTGTGCCCTTCGGTGTGCGGGTGCCCAGTGCGCGCGCCGACGAACCCGTCATCACCGCCGCCACCCGGACCTACCGCCGCGGCACGCTCGCCTGCGGCCTGGTGGTCGCCTTCGCCTCGGCGGCGACGAACGCCTTCGCCGCCGGCTCCGCCGACACCCTCGCCGCCACCGCCGCCACCTCGCTGGCCGCCCTGTTCGCGCTCTCCTGGGCGCTCTACTACCGCGCGCACCGCAGCATTGCCGCCGCCAAGGCCGAACACGCCTGGTACCAGGACGTTCCCCAGGGCGTCGCCGCCGACCTCCTGTCGCAGGCCCAGCACGAACGGTTCCCCTGGCTCTGGGCCCTGCCGGCCGTGCTGGTCACGGCGGCCACCGCGATCACCGGGGCGTTCCGCTACCACCAGCTGCCGGCCTCCCTCACCACCCACTGGAACAGCCACGGGCGGCCGGCCGGCCACGCGGCCACCTCGCTGGGCAGCGCCTTCGGCCCGGTCCTCCTGCAGGCCGCGGTCACCGCGGTGCTGCTGGCCGCGACCGTCCTGGTGCTGCGCAGCACACCGAAGCTGGACGCCGAGCATCCGATGGCCTCGGCCGCCCAACACCGCATCCTGGTGCGGTGGATCGCTCGCGGAATGGTCCTGCTCGCGCTCGGCGTCGACCTGTCGCTGCTGGGGACCAGCTTCATGATCTGGACCGTCCTGCGGCCCTCCGGTGCCGCCATGCTCACCGTCACCGCCCTGCCGGTGCTCGCGACCGCCGCGGTGCTCGCGATCGCGGTGCTGCCCGTGCGCGCGCTGCGCGCCGCCCGTGCCGCGCAGGCCGACGACCGGCGAACCGGGCACGGCACCGGCCTCGCCAACCGCGACGACGACCGCTTCTGGCGGGGCGGGGTGTTCTATCTCAACTCCGAGGACAGCGCGGTCTTCGTGCCCAAGCGGTTCGGGATCGGCTGGACCGTCAATCTGGGTCGGCCGGCGGGCTGGGCGGTGCTCACCGCGCTGCTGGTCCTGCCGCTGATCGCCGCGTTCATCAGCACCCGCCTGGGCAGCTGAGCCCGGCGCCCGAGCAACCTCGAACACTCCCTAACCGGGGAGCCGCCGAGGCGACGGACGTACCTTGACTCCCGCAGCGCCCGCCCGGTCGGTCCAGGCCTCGGGCGGGTCGCCGACCACGGTGACCTGCACACCTTGCTGCACGAACTCCAGGATCAGCGGCCATGCGAGGTCTGCCAGGATCCGCGCATCACCCTCGAGTGCGCCGGCCCACGCGTCGAGATCGATCGTGACCCCGCCCTGCACCTGGTCGTCGGCCGGGTACGGATCGGCCCCGCCGCCGCTCTCCAGCGGAAGGCGCCGGTTGGCCTCAAGGAAGTCGACGGGATGCCGCAGGCTTCTGGGGACGGGAAGGGCAGGCTCGTCGGGCGTGGCGGGCGACTTCGGCTGGAGGCGTTCGGACACGCTCGCGTGATTTGGGTGTTCGTCAGAAGCCATGGAACACGGGACGCGTAGTGCGAACACGTCGGTTCCTGACGGGTGGTCCAGTCATCAATAGCCCCACGCGCGGTTCCCCGCCGTTCTAGACGTGGAACGGGACGGTGGTGACGACGATCTTCGGGAGGGGCCGTAGCGCTCTGCGCAGGCGGGGTGCGAGTCGGTTGTGCAGGAGTCGGTGGCGCCAGTGCCGTACGACGATCTCCGGGAGGACGACGGTCAGGGTGAGGTCCGGGCGCTGGTGATGGAGCGACTCGATGTAGTCGACCAGCGGTGCGACGATCGCGCGGTAAGGGGAGAGGAGGATCTTGAGTGGCAGGTGGTCGCCCCACAGGTCCCAGTACTCGCGGAAGCGTTGGGCCTCCTGCGCACTGGGGCTGATGTGCAGGGCGAGAACGGGCTGTCGGAGTGAGGCGGCGTAGGCGAGTGCGCGCATGCCGGCCAGGTCCAGCGCGGCGATCGGCACGATCAGCAGGGGGTGGATCTCCTCGGGAGTCTCCTCGCCCTCCGATTCCGCCGCGGTCGGGGACGGTGCCCGGGGTGCCGGGCCCGGTGCGGGTGCGTCGGCTGGTGTCGCGCCGTCCTGCGAGCGTGGCGGTGTGACGGTGTGACTGGGGATCTCGACGGCGTGGGGGTGCAGGGCGAGCGCGGCGGCGACCAGGTCGTAGTGGTGCCGGATCCTGTTCGCCACCAGGATGAACAGGCCCACGGTGAGTGCGGCGAACCAGGCGCCCTCGGTGAACTTGGTGATCGCGGCGGTGATCAGCACGATCGCCGAGAGCAGCGCGCCGACGGCGTTGAAGGTCAGGCTCTTGCGCCAGTGGCGGTCGCGCAGGCGCCACCAGTGCACGACCATGCCGGTCTGCGACAGCGTGAAGGCGAGGAAGACACCGACGGCGTACAGCGGGATCAGCGGTGCGGTCTTGCCGCCGAACGCCGCGTAGATCGCGCCCGCGGCGACCGAGAGCAGGACGATGCCGTTGCTGAAGGCCAGCCGGTCGCCCAGGCGCAGGAAGATCCGCGGTGCCTGGTTGTCGCGGGCCAACAGGTAGAGGACGCGCGGGAAGTCGTTGTAGGCGGTGTTGGCCGCCAGGAGCAGGATCGCGGCCGTGGCGGCCTGGGTGACGGCGTAGCCGAAGCCCGAGCCGAAGGTGCGGTGGGCGAGCTGTGACAGGACCGTCTCCTGTGCGTTGGGGACGACGCCGTCGAGGCGCACCAGCGCGACCGTGCCGGCGAAGAGCGCGATCAGCAGGCCGACCATCCACGTCAGGGTCGTGCGGGCGTTGCGCCATTCGATCGGCTGGAAGGCCGGCACCGCGTTGGAGATCGCCTCGATGCCGGTCATCGCCGTCGAGCCGGAGGCGAAGGCGCGCAGGATCAGGAGCACGCTGGCACCCTCGGTCGCCGTCAACTGCGGTGTCGGGGTCGGGTGGAACCCGCGCCCGGCCGCGTCGTACAGCCCGACGGCGACGAGGGCGAGGACGGCGAGGACGAAGGCGTACGTCGGTGCGGCGAACAGCGCGCCCGCCTGCCGCACACCGCGCAGGTTCCCGGCGAGCAGCACGGCGATCACGACGACGCCGATCGGCACGATGTCGCCTTGGAGCGAGGGGATCGCCGAGGTGACCGCCGCCATCCCGGAGGCGATCGAGACCGCGACCGTGAGGATGTAGTCGGTCATCAGGCCGGCGGCCGCCGCCAGTCCGGGAAGGCGGCCGAGGTTGGCGGTGGCGACGATGTACGAGCCGCCGCCGTGCGGATAGGCACGGATCGTCTGACGGTAGGACACTCCGACCGCGAGCATCAGGAACGCGATCGTCGCGGCGATCGGCACCGAGTAGCGCAAGCCGGCGGTGCCGGCGAGGACGAGGACGGCCAGCATCGCCTCCGGCCCGTAGGCGACCGAGGAGAGCGCGTCGGCGGAGAGCACCGGCAGTGCCACCAGCTTGCGCATCCGCTCGTGCGCGATCGCGGTGCTCCGCAGCGGAGCCCCGAGCAGCAGGTGCCGCACCTTGGCGGCGACCCGGCCGAGCCGAGACGTCCGGGTGTCCTCACTGGTCGTCTCGACCGCCGGCGGCTGCTCGCCGACCGTGGCCACCCGCACGAAACGACCGAAGCGCACCGGCTGAATCTCGGTAGCAGCCGGATAGCGACCGAGCTCCGGGTTCACGGGCAGCGCCCGGCGCCACTCCTGCGGATCCCCGGCCACCCGACCCCACTCACGGCCCACCCGGCGCAACACCCCGAGCTGCTCCTGGTCGAGTGTCGGCAACGAGGCGTCGGGACTGGGCGTGCCGCCCTCCCGAGCGCCGCCGTGGGCGTTCTCTGTATTCGGCACGCCACACAGTGTTACGCATGGCGTCCACCGGCGGGGCAAGGCGCACGCCGGGCCGTTGCACTCCGACCTCGCCGCCGCCGTCCGGCAGCGGCAGGAACATCCGTGTGCCGCCGGCCTGCGGGTGCTCGGCCGGGGAATCGTCGATGGGCGCCGGAATCTCCTGGATCATCCGGGACCGGATTTTGGCAGAAATCGAAAACGGGAATTACTGGCAGCACAATTCTTGCCCGGGATACGAATGCGGTTCGTGCGGAGTATGCTGGACTGTGCCGGAAGACTTACCGGCAGGGCGACTTCGAGGAGGTGCACATGAAACTCGGCAAGACAAGGTCGCTGATTCTGCGCCTCGTGACCGCGAGATTATCGCCCGGCTGTTCAGCGGGAAAGCAATAGAATTCTCACGTGGTCCGCGGAGAGCAGGGTCGGCCTCCTGCCCCGATCGGCGTTCACGCGGGTCGCAGGCCGTTTTCGCAGAGCTGCGGAGGCGGCCTTTTGGCGGGCCGGTCGACCTTCGGTCGGCTGTCGACGGGGTGATCCGAGGACGATCACCTGAGGCACAGTCATGGAATCTCCGGAGGAGGAGGTCTCCGTAGGTGTGGTGCCGGCGGATGGCGGTGCGGTGGCGCAGCAGTCGAACCGCGCGGTCGTGCTCGCCGGTGTCGATCAGGGCGCGGGCGAGCGTGTCCTGGACGATCTCGCGTTCCACCCGCACCCCGCCGATCCGCTCCACCCCCTCGCCCAGGCCGCTCAGGAGGTCCACCGCCGCCTGTGGGCGGCCTGCGGTGACCTCCGCCAGTGCCAGGGCCACGGGGGCCAGCACCTGGCAGCAGTCGGGCCGTTCGTCGTCGGCCGCCCGCCGGGCCAGGGCACGCAGATCGTCGGTGGCGGCCTCGACGGCCAGGGCCAGGTTGAAGGTGTGGAAGACCTCCGCCATCCCGCCCTCGGCCGCCAGCAGCGCGCGGACGTGCGCCAGGTCGCACCGGCGGGCCGGTGTCTGCCCGGCCAGCAGCAGCCGCCAGCTCGTAGGCCGCCTCCGCACGCCCCTGCTCCGCCCGGATCCAGGCCATCCGGCTCACCCATGTCCAGCTGTCCGGGCCGGCCAGCGCGTCCCGGTGGGCGACCGTCAGCTCCGCACGCAACGCGTCGTCGCTCAGGCCCGCGCCGGAGGCCAGCACCAGCAGTGCCCGCGCGCCGCCGAGTTGCGGCTGGTCGGCCACCCACTGCCGCAGGAGCGGCAGTGCGCGCCCGCTCAGGGCCGCGAGCTCCCGCACCGTGGGATCCGCCACCGACGCACCCGGCACCCCGGCAACCATCACCGCTCCACCTGTCTCAGCTGACGCCGGATCAACCGCTTCAGACGCTGGACATGAAAACGGCGGTGCGGATGATGCCGCTGTTGCCGCAGTGGTTGCGGGGCAGGGTCAACGGCAGCGCGGCATGGTTACCGCTGGCCGTGCCGCTGCCGGCGACAGTGCCGCCCGAGGCCTGCGCACCGCCCTGGTTGGTACAGGCGTTCGCGAACGTCGCGTTCCCGATGCCGACGATGTTGGCGTGCGCGGCCCCGGACGGGACGGGGCTGCCGTTTGGGTACGCAGCAGGCCTCAACCGCCTGCCGCGACCGGGGCGATGGACGTCACATGTTCCACAGGGTGGCGCTCGGCCTCGGCGCGGGACTGAAGTTGACGGGCGGCTGCCATTCTCCCGACTTGAAGAACCGCTCGACGGGTTCCATCCAGGCCCGGTAGTCGATGCCCTTCTTGTCCAGCCAGTCGTCGTTGTAGTACTCGGCGGTGTAGCGGGAGCCGGCGTCGCACAGCACGGTGGCGATCGTTCCCCGCTGACGGTTCGCCTGCATGCCGAGCAGGATCTGCACCGCGCCGAACAGACCGGTCCCGGTCGACGGCCCCGGTTCGATGCCCAGGTACTGCGCGGCCACCCGCATGGTGGCCACCGACGCCGCGTCGTGCACCCGGATCATCCGATTGACCAGTGGGAACAGGAAGGACGGCTCCATCCGCGGCCGGCCGATCCCCTCGATCCGCGAGCCCTTGTCGGTCGCCGTGCGGTCATGATCGCGCCAGCCAGGGAGGAACGCGGAGTTCTCCGGGTCGGTCGCACACACCCGCAGCTTGCGGTTGGTGTAGCGGGCGTAGCGGCCCACCGAGGTCACGGTGCCGCCGGTGCCCGCCCCCATCACGAACCAGTCCGGCTCCACCTCGCGGCACAGCTCAGGCGCCAAGCCGTGCTCGCTGCGCCAGTCGTAGGCCCGCTCGGCGTAGGTGAACTGGTCCATGAAGTGGCCGTTGCTCTGCTCCGCCTGCCGACGGGCGACCGTGACGAGGTCTTCCCCGGCCGTCGCCAGGATGACGTTTCCCTTGAGGTCCCTGACGGCTTGCTGCTTCTCCTCGGATGTGCCGCTCGGCATCACCGCGTTGAACTTGATGCCGAGTTCGTTGCTGTACCACGCTTCGGAGATGGCAGTGGAGCCGCTGGATGCCTCGAACACCGGGGTGCCGTCGCGCAGACACCCACTGGCGAGGGCGTTGGTGAACAACGCGTGGGCCAGGCGGTGCTTGTGACTGCCCGAGGGCTGCGCGGACTCGTTCTTGACGAACAGCTTCATCCCGTCGAGCGCGGCGGGCAGCGGGAACTCGATCAGGCGCGTCTTCTTGGGTTGGAGGCGCTGGTCGCGCAGCCGGCTGAGGCACTCGGTGACCCAGCCGCGGTCCTCCGGGTACAAGTCCGAGATGTCCTCCTCGCCTTCCCGAGGCGGCGTCGCCGTGCTCTTCGTCAGACTCATCAACAGCCTCCGCTAGTCATGGTCGGGTGCCGCCCACGGGGGACGGCGGCACCCGACCATGACTAGCAGTGCTGTGCGCGCGGGTGTGAAGCAGCACAGGTAGGACGTATACGTTTCACCCTGGTGGCGCAAGCCGGTTGACCGCCGATGCGACGGTGACACGGCGCGAGAGTCCCGACGTCCACCCAGTCAGATGATTTGTCTACGAAGCATCGGCTGAATCTGTCGCTTCTGTACGCGAATTGGGAAGGTGGAGGTGCGGTCGCGTGACGCGCGCACCGGGGGCGACACCCCCGCGGCAGAAGGAGACGGGAAGATGACGAACGACAACGAATCGTTCTCGAACAGCCTCGAGGAACTTCTCACGAAGATCGGGACGTGGTACCAGGACGACCACAAGGGGTTCAAGACCCTGTACGACTCGGCGGTCAGCCACGTGGTGCCGTACCCGGCCGACACCCCTGAACGAGTGCAGTGCGACTGGAAGAACCAGAAGATCGACTTCCTGTGCAAATGCCCTTCCCCGGCTACGACCCGCAGCAGACGCGCAAGCAGGGCAACGGCGACGCGGGTCTGCGGAAGGGGTGAACGCATTCCGCACGCGGGCGCGGTCCTGGTCGCGATGGGCCTGGTCCTGTCACCGGCCAGGACCGCGTCGCTGAAGCGGGAGATCGAGTTGCCGGGTCAGGTTGCCGACCAGCAGGGCCAGCCAGGACCGGACCGTGGCCGGGTCGAAGAGATCGGCGTCGTACTCGGCCAGGCCCTGCAGGCCGTCCGGGTCCGGGGTCAGGATGAGCAGCAGGTCGGCACGGGCGGAGGGGCCCGGGACGTCCGTCACCTCGGCGGTCAGATCGGGCAGCGCGAGCAGAGCGGGCGGGGTGCTCTGGATGGTGAGCTGGACCTGCGGGAACGCGGCGGGAAATGGCAGCCCGCGCTCGCGCAGCGGCTCCACCAGCAGGCCGAAGGGCACCGCGGCGTGGTCCAGGGCGGTGGCGACCGCGGTGGCGGCGCGGTCGACCAGTGCCCCGAAGCCGTCCGGAGCGGCGGTGCGCAGGCGGATCGGCAGGCTGTTGGTGAGCAGGCCGACCACCTGCTCGTCCGCCGGGCGGGTGCGGTTGGCGTTGGAGAGCAGGACCAGCGTCTCCGGTGCCCCGGTCAGTGAGCCGATCAGCTCGGCCAGCGCGGCCAGGAGCACGGCGGACGGGGTGGTGGAGCGGGCGGCCGCGTAGCGGCCGACCGCCTCGGTGAGGGCGGCCGGGAGCCGGAACCCGGCCGTGCCGCCGTGCCCGGAGCGCTGTTCGGGGCGCGTCCGGTCGGTGGGCAGCTCCACGGTGAGCGGCAGCCCGTCCAGCGTGTCGGCCCAGTGGGCGGTCGCTGCGCGGACGGCCTCTCGGGTGACCACGGTCCGCTCCCAGCAGGCGTGGTCGGTCATCCGGCCGGGGTCCCGCTCGGACGGGTACCCGTCCGGCCCGTACAGCGCGCCGAGGTCCGCCAGCACGGTGGCCAGCGACCAGCCGTCGATGGCGATGTGATGGAAGGTCAGCAGCAGCACCCACTCCTGGTCGGCCAGGCGCAGCAGTCGGGCGCGCAGCAGCGGGGCGGTGGCCAGGTCGAACGGGCGGCCGACCTCGACCCGGGCGGCTTCGGCGACCGCCGCCGCCCGGCTCTCGGGGGCGGTCCCGCGCAGGTCCTCGAACGGCAGCTCCACCGGGCGGTTCGGCTGCACCTGCTGGAGCAGACCGAGCTCGGTGGCCCGGTACCGGGTCCGCAGGCTCTCGTGACGCGCGGTCAGCGCGGTCAGCGCCTCGGCCAGCCGGCCCGGCACCAGCGGTCCGCGCAGGGCGATCCGCTGGGTGATGTTCCACACCGCCGGATCGACCGCCAGGCCGTGCCGCCGGTGCATCTGACGCTGCGCCACCCCCGCCGGGGCGGCGGCCACGGCGGCCCCCACGGCGGCCCCCGCCCCGGTCAGGGTGCTCAGCAGCCGGTCCCGGTGCGCCCGGACGAGCCCGGTCAGCTCCGCGTCCACGGCGCCGGGCGGGGCCAGGTAGCCGAGCCGGTCGCCGGTGGTGCGCAGCACGATCTCGCGCTCGTCGAGCAGAGTGACCAGGCGCTCCCAGCCGTCGGGCACGGCGTCCTCGGCCGCGGCATGCCCGGTCACAGCGCGCCCGGTCACAGCGTGCCCTCCTCGAAGGCCGGGGTCGGCTGGTCCTGGGGCTCGGGCCGGTGGGCGGCCATCGCGCGGATGGTCGGGCGGCGGAAGAAGTCCAGCACGCCGATCCGCAGCCCGGTCGCCTCCCGGACCCGGTTCAGCAGCCGGGTGGCGGCCAGCGAATGACCGCCGAGGTCGAAGAACGAGGTCTCCACTCCGGCGGGGCAGCCGAGTTCCCGCTCCCACAGCAGCTGCACGGTCCGCTCCAGCTCGGTGGCCGGCGCGGCTGCCTCCTGGTCCGCGCCCGGCGCCAGCGGCTCGGGCAGCGCGGCGGCGTCGAGCTTGCCGTGCGCGGTGAACGGCAGCGCCGCGACCGTGGCCCAGAGCGCGGGAACCATGTGGTGCGGGAGGAGGTCGGCGAGCTGGTCGCGGACCCGCGGCAGGTCGGCGGGCTCGCACTGCACGTACCCGGCCAGCACCGTGCCCGCCTCCGTCCGACGCGCCGTCACCGCCGCGCCGCGCACGCCCGGCACGGTCCGCAGCACGGCCTCGACCTCGCCCGGCTCGACCCGGTAGCCGCGCACCTTGACCTGGCGGTCGGCCCGGCCGAGGTACTCCAGGGTGCCGTCCGGCCGCCACCGGCCGAGGTCACCGGTGCGGTAGCGGCGGCCCTCGGGGGAGTCGGCGAAGGCGGCGGCGGTCTCCTGCGGGCGGCCCGGATAGCCCGTTCCGACCTGCAGGCCCAGCAGCTGGATCTCACCGACCGCGCCGACCGGGACCCGCCGCCCGGCGGGGTCCAGCAGCACGATCCGGCTGCCCGGCACCGGGCGGCCGATCGGGGCGTGGTCCGGGCCGTCGGGGGCGATCACCCCGGCCGTCACCGCGTGGGCCTCGGTCGGGCCGTAGTGGTTCACCAGCCGGCAACCGGGGTTGCGGGCCAGGAAGGCCCGCAGTCCGGCGGTGAGCAGCAGCTGCTCGCCGCCCTGGATCAGCTCCCGCAGGTCGGGCACCGGTTCCTCGCCGAACGCCTCCACCAGCGCGGCCAGCGGGGTGTAGGGCAGGTGCAGCCGTTCGGCCCGGGTGGCCCGGACCACGGCGGCCAGTGCCCGCACGTCGTAGCGGGTCTCCTCCTCGATCAGCAGCAGGGTGCCGCCGCCGGCCAGCGTGGTCAGCACCTCCTGGACGCTGACGTCGAAGCCGCAGGAGGCGTACTGCAGGGTGCGGGCCGCCGGGTGCTCGGCCACGTTCCAGGCCACCAGCGCGGCCAGGCCCTGCGTGTGCATCAGCACGCCCTTGGGGCGGCCGGTGGAGCCGGAGGTGTAGAGCAGGTAGGCGGGCGCCTCGGCCGAGGGGACCGGGAGCGCGGGCAGCTCGACCTTCGAGTCGGCGGTGCGGTTGGTGTCGGCGGGGGCGTCGGTCAGCACTGTCGGCAGGTCGAGGCCCATCAGGTCCGCGTCCGAGCGGGTGAGCAGCACGGCCGGCGCGCTGTCCGCGGCGATCAGCCGGCAGCGCTCGGGGCCCTGCAGCGGATCGATCGGCACATGGACGGCGCCCAGCCGCAGCACGGCCAGCAGCGCGGCCACCTGGTCGACCGAGCGCGGCAGCAGCACGCCGACCCGGTCGCCCTCGCGCACCCCGGCCGCCAGCAGCCGCCCGGCCAGCTCCGCCACCCGGGCCGCCAGCTCCTGGTAGTCGGTCGCGGTGCCGTCGGCGCCGAGTACCGCGACGGCCTGCGGCTGCTCGCTCGCCACCGCGGCCACCGCGGCCAGCGGATGGGCGGGCGGCTGCGCGAGCGCGGGTCCGCACTCCAGGGCGGCATCGGCCGGGCCGGCCGTCAACTCGGCCAGCGGGCGCGCCGGATCGGCCACCGCCGCGGCGAGCAGCAGCTCGAAGGCGTCGAACAGCCGGTCCACGGTGGCCCGGTCGAACAGCGCCTCGGCGTACTCCAGATGGCAGCGGATGCCGTCGGGCAGGTTGGTCAGGAAGAGCGTCAGGTCGAAGGCGGAGCGGTCCACCACCTCGTCCAGCGGACGGGCCGTCACCCCGGGCAGGTCCAGCTCGAAGACCGCGTGGTTCTCGAACTCCACCAGTACCTGGAAGAGCGGGTTGCGGCTGGTGTCGCGCTGCGGGTTCAGCTCCTGGACCAGGACCTCGAAGGGCAGCTCCTGGTGCTCGTAGGCGTCCAGCGCGGTGGCGCGCACCCGGTCCAGCGCCTCGGCGAAGGCCGGCTCCCCGGACAGGTCCAGCCGCAGCGCCAGCGAGTTGACGAAGAAGCCGACCAGCTCCTGCGTCTCCTCGGCGCGGTTGGCCACCGGGGTGCCAAGCACGATCTCGTCCTGCCCGGCGAACCGCTGCAGGACCCCGGCGAAGCCGGTCAGCAGCACCATGAACAGGGTCGAGCGCCGGGACCGGGCCAGTTCCCTGAGCTGGGCGGAGAGCTCCGCGGGCAGTCGGCGCACGAAGGCCCGGCCCCGGCCGTCCGGCACCGCCGGGCGCGGCCGGTCGGTCGGCAGCGCCAGCACCGGCAGCTCGCCGCCCAGCACCTTGCGCCAGTACGCCAGGCTGTCGGCGTAGCCGCCGGCGGCCACCTTCGCCCGCTCGCGGGCGGCCTCGGCGGCCGGGCCGGTGGCGAGCACCGGCAGGCGGGCGGCGCGCTGCTGCTGGGCGGCCCGGTACAGCTCGCCCAGCTCCCGGGTGATCACCACGGTGGACAGCGTGTCGATCACGATGTGGTGCATCGACAGCACCAGGACCCGCCGGTCGGCGGCGTGCTCCAGCAGCCGGGCCCGGAACAGCGGGCCCTCGGCGAGGTCGAAGCGGTGCGCACCCTCGGCGGCGACCAGCTCGGCCACCGCCGCCCCGGCGTCCCGACCGTGGGCCGCGACCCGCTCCAGCACCGGGCCGTCGGTGGGCGGCAGCAGCTCCTGGTACGGCTCGCCGTCCCGCTCCCGGAAGACGGTGCGCAGGGCGACATGGCGCTCGATCAGGCCGCGCAGCGCGGTGTCGAGCAGGTGCGGGTCGAGCGGGCCGTCCAGCTCGATGGCCTTGACCTCGTTGTACTGCCCGCAGTCGGGCAGCATCCGGTGCAGGAACCACATCCGCTGCTGGGCGTACGAGAGCGGGGCACCGCGCCGGGCGGCCCGGCGCAGCGCGTCGATCTGCGGCAGTCCGGCGGCCACCAGCTCGGGCGAGAGGCCGAAGTCGATGAAGCAGGCGATCTCGTCCGCGCCGGCCGCCCGCAGCTCGGAGAGCACCTGCTGGGTGCTGTCCGGCGTGCCGATCAGCGCGCGGGAGGCGCAGTAGCGCTCGTAGGCGCGCTCCAGCACGTACTCCAGGTCGTCCTCCTGGGCGTTCTGGTAGTCCAGGGTCAGGCCGAGGCTGTTGGCCATCTGGCCGAAGAGCGAGAGCGAGGAGCGCAGGTAGGTGCAGAACGGGCGGTAGGCCTGCTCGCGCGCGGTGGCCAGGTCGGTGCCCAGGTAGGTGTGGACCAGCACCACCACCCGGCCGGCCTCCGGGTCCAGGCCGTGCTCGGCCCGGGTGCGCCGGTAGAGCGCGATGTTCTCGGCCAGCTGCGGGATGTCCTGGGTCATCAGGTTGGTGATCACCCCGAGGTCGTGCCGGGCGGCCTCGCGGAAGCTGTCCGGGTTGCCGACGATCGCGGTGAACATCGGCGGCTGCTGCTGGAGCGGGCGCGGGTGCAGGGTCACCTCGATCGGCTCCCCGTTGCCGTTGCGGCCCTGGTAGGGCTCGCCGCGCCAGAGCGCCCGGACGGTGTCGATCTGCTGGTGCATCAGCTCCTTGTGGCTGCCGTAGCGCTCGGGGAAGAAGAGGAAGTCGTTGGGGTGCCAGCCGCTGGCGCAGCCGAGGCCCACCCGGCCGCCGGACAGGTTGTCCACCACCGACCACTCCTCGGCCACCCGCACCGGGTGGTGCAGCGGCAGCACGGCGCAGCCGGCGTTCAGCCGGATCCGCTCGGTCTCCCGGGCGAGGGCCGCGGCCAGCACCGAGGGGTTGGGGAAGATACCGCCGAAGGAGTGGAAGTGGCGCTCGGGCAGCCAGAGCGCGTGGAAGTCGTGCCGGTCGGCGAAGCGGGCGCTCTCCAGCACGATGCGGTACTTCTCGTCGTCCGGGGAGTCGAGCGGATAGTCGCCGAAGAAGTAGAGGCTGAAGTCCACCGGCCGCTGCGGGTCGCTGATCGGACGGTAGGACCGCGAGGCGGTGGCGCTCTCGGTGTCGGTGGCGCTGTCGGTGGCGGTGGTGCTCGCCAGGGCGGCGGCCTCGGGGGCGGCCGGGCGCGGGGCCGGCGGCCGGACGCCCGGCGAGGCCGGGAAGAAGCCGCCGCGCCGCAGGTCGCGCAGCGACTCGCGGACCGCGTCGATCACGAATTCCAGGTCGGCGTCGGTGTGGGCGGTGGAGAGGAAGAAGTTGCGCCACTCCCAGACGTAGACCCCGCGGGTCAGCAGGTGCGGGAAGAGCAGTTCCATGTCGGCCCGCGGCTCGAAGCGGAAGAGTGAGCCGAAGTGGGCCAGCCGCAGCGGGAACTCCTCCTCCTCGAAGAACCCGTTGAGGGCGCCGGCCAACTCCTCGGTGCGCGCGTTCAGCCGCTCCTGCAGGCCGGGGCCGGCCGCCTTGAGGTGACGCAGCACGGCGCCGGCGGCGGTCATCGCCAGCGGGTGCTGGATGTAGGTGCCGCCGAAGAAGGTGGTGTCCTTGGGCGGGTAGCTGTCGTCCCCGTACTCCCAGTGGCCGCCGTCGATCCCGTCCAGGATGTCGGCCCGCCCGGCGATCGCGCCGATCGGGTAGCCGCCGCCGAGCACCTTGCCGTAGGTGGACATGTCCGGGGTGACGCCCCAGAAGCCCTCGGCGCCGCGCAGGTGCGGCCGGAAGCCGGTGAGCATCTGGTCGAAGACCAGCACGATGCCGTGCCGGGTGGTCAGCTGGCGCAGCTCGCGGACGAACTCGGCGGGCTGGCGCCCCGGGTGGCGGCTCTGCACCGGTTCGACCAGTACGGCGGCGATCCGGTCGCCCAGTTCGTCGATCACCCGCAGGCTCTCCGGGTCGCCGTACCGCAGCACCACCAGGTCCGCGACCGCGCTGCCCGGGATGCCGATCGAGACCGGGACGGTCTCCCGGTCCGGGCCGTGGCCCAGGGTCCGGCCCAAGGTGTGGTCGAAGTGGCCGTGGTAGGAGCCCTCGAACATGACGATCTTGTCGCGCCCGGTGTACGCGCGGGCCAGCCGGATCGCGCCGGCGTTCGCCTCGGTGCCGGAGTTGGCGAACGCGACCCGCTCGGTGCCGGTCAGCTCGGCCAGCAGTTCGGCGGCCTCGCCGGTCTCCGGACCGCGCGGGCCGAGCCGCAGGCCGTGTGCCAGGTGCTCGCGGACGGCC
This sequence comes from Kitasatospora sp. NBC_01266, assembly GCF_036242395.1. NCBI lineage: Bacteria > Bacillati > Actinomycetota > Actinomycetes > Kitasatosporales > Streptomycetaceae > Kitasatospora > Kitasatospora sp. NBC_01266. The sequence goes on from NZ_CP108458.1 coordinate 6,426,271, forward strand.
TCGGAGACGAACTCCGGATCGTGGCCGAAGAGCAGCACGCCGAAGCCCATGGTGATGTCGACGTAGGAGTTGCCGTCGACGTCCTCCAGGCGGGCGCCGCGGGCCCGGCGGGCGGCGATCGGGTACAGCATCTCTTTGGTGGAGGAGCGGAAGCCGACCACGGCGCGGCTGTCCGCGAGGGTGCGGCGGTGGCGCCGGGTGACCTCCTTGGAGGCGGCGGTGCGGGCGGTGAAGCGGGCCACCAGCTCGTCCACGTGGGCGCGCTGCTCGGTGGTCAGCCCGCCGGCGGCCATGCCGGAGTCGCGGGAGACGCTCACCCGGGGGCCGTGCACCTGCGGGGCGGCGGGCGGCTGCTGGGCGGTGGGCGACTGGGGAGCGGCGGCCGCCGGGAGGGCGGCGGGGATGGCGGCGGGGGGCAGGGCGGCGGGGGTGGCCGGCTGGGGGAGGACGGGGGCGGTGCCGGCCAGCAGGCCGAGCTGATCGCGCATCAGGTCGGAGAACTGGCCGAGCAGGGTCAGCTGACGGTCGATCAGTGCGGTGCTGTCGCTCGCGGGGGCGAGCGCGGGCGGGGTGAGCGGCGCCGGAGCCTGGGTGGCGAGGGGCGCCGGGAGTGCCGGGAGCGCCGGGCGGGTGGCGGGCTCGGCGGCAGCCACCGCGGGGGCGGCCGGTTGGACGGGCGCGACCGCAGTCTCGACGGGTGCGGGCGCGACCGCGGGCTCGGCGGCCGGCAGCAGCGAAGCCAGCACCGCCGGCTCCAGCCGTCCGGCGATCAGCCCCGCCAGCCGGGCCGGCGTGTCCGCCGCCTCGAACAGCTCGCGCATCGACACCCGCACCTGGAACGCCCGCTCCAGGTCGCGGATCATGTTGATCATCGAGAGGGAGTCGGCACCGAGGTCGAAGAAGGCCTCCTCCGGGTTGACCGACGCCTCGTCGTAACCCAGCTGACGAGCGGTCTGCTCGACCACCCGGCGCAGCACCGCCTGCTCGGCGATCTGCTCCGGGCCCGCTGCGGCGGCCGCTTCGGGCGTGGTCTGCTGGGGCGGTTCCTGGGGCATGGCGGCGTCCTCGGTGGTAGGCCGGGCGGGTGCGGTGAACCAGTGGCGGCGGCGCTGGAAGGCGGTGGTGGGCAGCGGCACGCGGCGGGCCGGACCGTCCGGCCAGGCACGGGCGGCGGCGAAGCGGGTCCAGTCGAGCGGGACGCCGTGCGCCCACAGCGTGGCGGCCGCGGTGTCGAACTGCTGCTCCGGGGAGGCACCGCGCCGAGCGCCGGCCACGAAGTGACGGTGCGGCAGCTCGCGGCGGCCCAGCCCGGTCAGGGTCCGGTGCGGGCCGATCTCCAGGAAGAGCTCGTGGCCCAGCTCGTCCATGGCGGTCAGCACCTGGTCGAACCGGGCGGTCTCGCGGGTCTGCCGGACGAAGTGCTCGGGCGTCGGCACGGTGCCCGGCGCCAGCACCGCACCGCCGAGGTTGCTGACCAGCGGCACGGTCAGCGGCCGGAAGCGCAGCCGGGACAGCTGGTCGCGGAAGGCGTCGAGCATCGGGGTGAGCAGCCGGGAGTGGAACGCCCGGTCGGCGGCCAGCCGCTCGGTGGTCACCCCGTCGGCGGCCAGCACCGCCTCCGCTGCCGCGACGTCGCGCGGCGAGCCGGCCAGCACGCACTGGCCCGCGCCGTTGACCACGGCGAGTTCCACCCCGGGCAGCCAGTCGGCCAGTTCGGCCAGCCGGTCGGCGCCGACCAGGACCGCGGTCATCGCGCCCGGCTCGGTGGCGCGGTGCATCAGCCGGCCGCGCAGGGCGGTGAGGAACATCCCGTCGGCCAGGTCGAGTGCGCCGGCGGCGTGGAAGGCCGCGTACTCGCCGGCGCTGTGCCCGGCGACCGCGGCCGGCCGCACTCCGAGCTCCTGCCAGAGCCGCAGGTAGGCCGCCTGGACCGCGAAGAGCGCGGGCTGCGCCGCTTCGGTGGTCCAACTGTCGTCGGCGCCCTGCGGCACGGCGTCGAGCAGCAGCGGCAGCAGCGGCTCGCCCCAGGTCTCCCGGTGCAGCCGGTCGCACTCGTCCAGCACGGCGCGGAAGACCGGGAAGGCCTGGTAGAGCTCGGCGGCCATGCCCCGGTACTGGGCGCCCTGGCCGGTGAGGAGCAGCACCGGCAGCAGCTCGCCGCGCCCGGCCTCGCGGCGGACCCGCCCGGCGCCGACGGGCCGGCCGGCCAGGTGGTCGTCCAGGCCCTGGAGCAGCGCGGCGCGGTCGGGGCCGGTGACGGCGAGCCGGTGGCGCAGCGCGCGGCGGCCGCCGCCGAGCGAGAGCGGGAGGTCGCCGGGCGCGAGGGCGGGGTCGGCGGCCAGGCGCTCGCGGACCGCGGCGGCCAGCCCGGTCAGCGCTTCCTCGGTACGGGCGGACAGCGGCAGCACGGTCGGTGCGTCGTCCCGAGCGAGCCGGCCGGTCGCCTCCGGTGCCTGCTCCAGCACCACATGGGCATTGGTCCCGCCGACGCCGAGCGCGCTCACCCCCGCCCGGCGCGGGGTGGCACCGGCGGGCCAGGCCCGGCCCTCGGCCGAGAGTCGGAAGGGGCTGCCGGCCAGGGCGAGCGCGGGGTTCGGCCGGGTGAGGTTCAGCAGCGGCGGGACGGTGCCGTGCCGCAGCACCAGCAGCGCCTTGATCAGCCCCGCCATCCCCGAACAGGTGTCCAGGTGGCCGATGTTGGGCTTGACCGAGCCGAGCGCGCAGAACTCGGCGGCCGTGGTCCGGGCCCGGAACGCCTGGGTCAGCGCCTGCACCTCGATCGGGTCGCCGAGCGGGGTGCCGGTGCCGTGCGCCTCCAGGTAGCCGATGCTCTCGGCCGGCACCCCCGCGAGGTCCAGCGCCCGGCCGACCACCGCCGCCTGCCCGTCCACGCTGGGCGCGGTGTAGCCGACCTTGCGCCCGCCGTCGTTGTTGACCGCCGAGGCGAGGACCACCCCGTGCACGGTGTCGCCGTCTGCCAGCGCCCGGTCCAGGCGCTTGAGCAGCACGGCCGCGACGCCGTTGCCGCCGACCGTGCCGGCGGCCTGCTCGTCGAAGGCGCGGCAGGAGCCGTCGGGGGAGAGGATCGAGCCCTCCTGGTAGCGGTAGCCGGCGGCCTGCGGGATGTGCAGGGCGGCGGCACCGGCCAGGGCCAGGTCGCAGTCGCCGGACAGCAGCGACTGCACCGCCAGGTGCACCGCCACCAGCGAGGTGGAGCAGGCCGTCTGCACGCCGACCGCCGGACCGGTCAGGCCCAACCGGTACGCGACCCGGGTGGCGGCGAAGTCCGCCTGGTTGCCGATCGCGGTCTGCAGCGCGGCCACCGGCTCGGCCGGGTCGGCGGTCGCGGCGAGGGTGTGCTGGTAGTAGTTCCGCAGCGCGTACAGGGTCATCCCGGTGCCGGCGAACACGCCGACCCGGCGCGCCGGGTCGGGGGCGCCGTACCCGCCGTCCTCCAGGGTCTGCTGGCAGATCTCCAGCAGCAGTCGCTGCTGAGGGTCCATCAGCGCCGCCTCGGCGCCGCTGATGCCGAAGGCCTCGGCGTCGAAGTGGTCGATGTCCGGGAGCGCGCCGGTGACCGGGACGAAGTCGGGGTGCCGGTACTCCTCGGGACGCAGGCCGGCCGCCGCCAGCTCCGCCTCGGTGAACCGGGTGGTGCTGCAGACTCCGTCGACGATGTTCTGCCAGTACTGCTCGGGCGTGTCGGCGCCGGGGAAGCGCAGCGCGAGGCCGACGACGGCGATTCGCCGGTCCGCGCCCGGCGTGCTCGGTGCGCCCGCTGTGCCCGGTGCGGCAGGGTGCTCGGTCGACGTGGCGGTGCCCGCGGGGGACGGCGGGGCGCCGGCGGCGGCCGCGCCCAGGTGGGCGATCAGGGCGTCCACCGTGGGGTGGCGGAACAGCTCGGTGGGCGCCGGCGGACTCGGCAGAGCGGCGTTCAGTGCGCCGTGCACCCGCATCAACTGCAGGGAGCCGATGCCGAGTTCGGTAAACGGTAGACCCGGGTCCAGCGGTCCGTCGAGGACCGACTCGAAGGCGTCCAGCACCAGGCGGCGCAGTTCGGCGGTGGCGGGCCCGGTCGGCGCGGCGGCCGTGGCGCGCGGCGTGCCGACCGGCGGCGGCACGGCCTGCTCGAGGACCGGGCGAGGTGCGGTGGCGAGCAGCCGGCGGCGAGCGGCCGGGGCGGCCGGGTCCGGGCCGGCGTACCGGCGGCCCGGCGCGGCGGCCAGCAGCAGCGAGGCCAGCCGGCGGCCCTGTGCGGCGGTCAGCACCGCGATGCCCTGCTCGGCGGCCGCCCGCTCGTGCGCCGCGCCGCGGTTCATGCCGACCTCGCTCCACAGGCCCCAGGAGATGGTCCAGGCCGGGGCCCCGGTCTCCCGGTGCAGCCGCTCGGCGGCGCTCTCCAGATAGCGGTTGGCGGCGGCGTAGGCGGCGGAGCCGACCGCATCCTGCAGGCCGATCATCGAGGAGAAGCCGACGAACTGCGCGCCCGGGCGCTGCCGGACCAGCTCGATCAGGTTGTCGGTGCCCTCGGTCTTGGCGTGGACCGCCGCGCGCCAGTCGTCCGTGCCGGTGTCGCAGAGCATGGCGATGCGGTAGCTGCCTGCCAGGTGGAGCACCCCGTCCAGCGGGGCCTGCCAGTCGCGTTCGGCCTCGGTGACCACTGCGGCGAGTCGCTGACGGTCCGTCACATCGGCCTGGCGGTAGTCCACCTGGCCGCCGTAGGAGGCCAGCCGGCGCAGCGCGGCCCGGCGTTCGGCCGCCTCGGCGGTCGGCGCGTCCGGGTCGGTCCGGCCGACGATCAGCAGCCGGCAGCCGTGGTCGCGCAGCAGTCCGGGCAGCAACTCGGCGGCGACGCCGCCGAGGCCGCCGGTGACCAGGTAGCGCGCGCCGGGGGTGAGCAGCGAACAGCCCTCGGCGGTGGGAGCGGTGGGAGCGGTGGAAGCGTTAGGAACGGCGGAAGCGGCGGACGTGGCGTGACCGGCGGACGGCTCGGGCGGAGCCAGCCGGGGGACCCATGGGCGGCCCGCGCGCCATGCGGTCTCCGGCTCGGGTCGGGGCTCGGACAGCAGCGCCGACAGGGCCGCCGCCTGCTCGGTGACCGGTGCGCCACCCGGCAGGTCGAGGTGCCGGGCGCGCGCGACCAGTTGCTCGACCCGCGCCCCGGCGGTCAGCGCCGCCGTCAACGCGGCACGCGGCTGCGGGAGTTCACCGGCCCGAACGGCATGCAGACCGGCGCTCACGGTGACCAGCTCGAGGCCGTCCGCCCGACCGGCCGTCAGCTCGGACAGCGCCCGCAGCAGGGCCAGCAGTGCCTCGTCGTGGCGCCCGGCCGGCCCGTCGCTCGTGGCGCTCCACAGGTAGACCACCTGCTTCGGCAGGCCGTCGATCGGCGTGTCGGCTCCCAGTACCGCCCGCCACTCGCGCGGGTCGGCGGTCGGCGGCGCGGCTACCACCAGGGCCTGCGGCAGCACCGCGCCCACTGCCTCGGCCAACGTGCCGGGGCCGGCGGGACCGAGCAGCAGGATGCCCGAACCCGGCTGTGCGCCGTCGGCCGGGACAGCGGGGGAGGCCGGCACCGGACGGGGCTCCCAGACGAGCTCGCGCACGCAGTCCGGCAGCGTCCTGGAGTTCGCCTCGGCCAGGTCCAGGGCGACGAGCTGTTCGTCGAGCCCGCCGTCGAGCAGCCGGCCGCGCAGCGCGGTGCGTTGGATCTTGCCGCTGGTGGTGCGCGGGAACTCGGCGAGCGGGATCGGCAGCAGCAGCGCGGGAGCGGGCTGTCGGCGGGCGGCGAGCAGCTCGCGCACCTCGGCGGTGACCGGCGGGGCGGGCGCGTCCGGATCGCTCGGGACGTAGCAGATCACCAACTGCTCGGTGCCGGTGCGTTCGTCCGGCACCCCGAAGGCCGCGACATGCCCGGAGCGGACACCCTCGACGGTGGCGACCACGTCCTCCAGCTCGTGGCAGAAGTAGTGCACGCCGTTGACGATGATGATCTCCTTGCGGCGGCCGGTGAGCACCACCTCGCCGTCGGCCAGGTAGGCCAGGTCGCCGGTGTCGAACCACCCTTCGCCGACGAAGGCCTCCTGGTTCGCCGCCGGGTTGTTCAGGTAACCCGGGGTCACCCGGCCGGAGTTGACCTGGAGCCGGCCACTCTGGTGCTCGGGCAGCACCCGGCCGGTGTCGTCCGTCACCCGCAGCCGGGCGCCCGGCGCGGGCCGTCCCATGCTGAGGAACGCGGTGCCGCGCTCGCCGGTCGCCGGATCAACCGGCTCCAGCCGGCCGGTCAACGAGGCGGTCCGCACCAACTGGCGTGCGCCCGGCTCGTGGTAGCGCTTGTAGGTGATCACGGTGCAGGTCTCGGCCATGCCCCAGGCCAGCAGCAGGTGGTCCGGGCGGACCCCGAACGGGGCGGTGGCGGCCAGGAACTCCTCGAGCACCGCCTCGGTGCACTGCTCCCCGGCGTTGATCAGCGACTTGAGCGCCGACAGGTCCCAGTGCCGCCCGGGCCCGGCCGCCCGGACCGCCTCGGCGACCAGTCGGAAGCCGAAGTTGGGCGACCAGGAGTGTGCCGCCCGGTACCGCTCCAGGGTGTCCAGCCAGCGCAGCGGGTCGGCAAGGACCAGCTCGGTGGGTAACTGCACCTGGTCGGCGGCCAGCACCACGTCGCGCAGATGGAACATCAGCAGTCCGGCGACATGGTCCAGCGGCAGCCAGTTCACCGTGGTGTCCCCGGGTGCTGTGCCCTGCGCGACGGCGCCCGCCACGTACTCCAGGATGCCGCGGTGAGTGATCTGCACCGCCTTGGACCGGCCGGTGCTGCCGGAGGAGAGCTGCAGGATCGCCACCTCGCCGGGGTCCGCGGCGTGCTCGGTGGCGGGGGTGGGTGCGGGGGTGGCGCCGGCCGGGCGGTCGACGGCGATCACCCGCAGGCCGGGTGCCGGGTAGAGCTCCCCGAGACGGGCCAGCCCCGGTACCGCCGCGCCGGAGGCGAGCACCGGCGGCTCGGCCAGGGTCTGCCAGGCGTGCCAGAGCTTCTCCAGCACCGGGTTGCGCTGCCGGTAGTCCGGCGGACGGGCCACCGTGACCGGTTGCAGCCCACCGAGCAGGCAGGCCCACAGGGTGGGGAAGTAGTGCTCCGGCTCCGGGACTTGGAGGATCACCCGGTCACCGGCCCGCAGCCCGGCGGTGGACAGCTCGGCGAGTACGCCGCGGGCCCGGGCGAGCAGCTGAGGGTAGGTCAGCAGGATGTCGCCGCCGTCCGGCCGGACCAGGTGGAGGCCGCGCTCGGGGTGGCGGGCGGCGGCGTGCCGCAGTGCCTCGGCCAGCGTCCGGGGCGCGTTTGGCGCCGGAGCGGGCAGTGCGGCGCCGACCGTCTCCGCGCCGGCACCCTCGGGCACGGTCGGGGACTCCGGTGCGGTGGCGGGCCCGACGGTCGTCACACTGTCGCCGAACGGCCGCCAGTGCGGGGTGAGTTCCCGCAGGTGGCGGCGGGCGGGGCCGGGCGCGGCCGGTGGGCGGTCGACCGCGGCGGCCAGGGCGGCCGGGTCGGGCTCGCCCTCGGGCGTGCGGGCGATGCCGTCCAGCAGGTGCAGTTCCGTGCTCGGGTCGACGTCCAGCAGGGCCGCGGCGGCCTGGCGGCGCAGCGCGGCGAAGTCGCCGGCGGCGGCGGGCACCAGGAAGGCCCGCAGCCCGGGGCGGCCGTCCGCACGCACGACGGGCAGCAGTGCGCAGTCGGCGAGCTCGGGGCGCAGCAGCAGCCGGGCCTCCAGGGTGCGCAGCCGGCTCGGGTCGAGTGCGGTGGAGCTCATCAGGTTCGGCACCTTCCGGATCGGTGCGGGGCGCGGTTGTGGTCGCGCCGGGCAGGGACAGGTGAGGTCGTCGGGTGTGGCCCCCGCGGCGTCCAGCTGGCGGCGTGTCGGATCTCGCCCACGGGTGCTGTCAGTGCTCAGTGCTCAGCGGTCAGCGGTCAGCGGTCAGCGGTCGGCGGTCAGCGGTCAGCGGAACGGTGATCAGGGGTCAGTGGGCAGGCGCGGGTCAGCGCCGGCGGGCGCGGGTGACCAGTAGCAGGAAGCAGAGCGCGAGCCCGATCGGGACCGCGTGCGAGACGCCGACCACGGTCAGCGGGCTGAAGACCGCCAGCAGTGCGGCGCTGAGCAGCATCCCGCTGCCCATGCCGACGCTCTCGGCGGTCGCCAGCAAGCCGAAGGCCTGGCCGCGGTGCTCGTCGGCCAGTGACTGGATCCGGGTGGTGTAGGAGATCTCGGTGAAGCCGTCGCCGAGTCCGGCGCCGATCGCGACCAGCAGGAAGAGCGGAGTGGGCAGCCCGGTGAAGACGAGGATGAAGCAGCTGGACATCAGGCAGGTGCCCAGTGCGAAGGCGCGCTCGCCGGGTTCGATGCCGCGGCGCAGCAGCACCCGGCTGACCAACTGCTGGGCGCCGAGGTTGCCGACCGCCCAGGTGGCCCAGAACATGCCCAGCACGGCGGCCGGGTTGCCGGGGGAGGAGTGGTTGGCGAAGACCGGCAGGCTGATGTTGTGCGCGGCCGAGCCGAAGGCGTCCACCAACCGGATGGCCACCATGGCGCCGACCACCGGCGCTGCCCGCAGCACGGCCAGCGCCTGCCAGCGGCCGGCCGCGCCGTTCCGGCGCCGCCCCGAGGTCTTGCCCGCGTCCCCCGTGTCCCCCGCGTCGCCCGGCCGCTCGGCCCGCGTGGGCAGCGGCAGCCGGAGCACCACCGCCGCGAAGACCACGAAGCTCGCCGCGTCGGTGAGCAGGGCCGCGCGGAACCCGGCCCAGGCCACCAGCACGCCGGCGGAGGCGAAACCGAGCACCATGGCGGTCGAACGGCCGGTCGCCAGAAGGCTGTTGGCCCGGGCCCGGCGCTGCGCGCCGACCATCTCGGGGATGCTGGTGCGGAACGCGACCGCAGACACCGCGGCAGCTCCGCCGAGGACCAGGGCCAGCGGGTAGAGCACGGGGATGCGGGCCGGTGCGGGTGCCAGCGCCACCACCACCAGCGCCAGGGCCTGGGCCAGGGCGCAGCCCGTCATCAGCCGCCGCCGGTCCAGGCGGGCGACCAGTGAGCCGGCCACCAGTCCACCGCCGAAGCCGCCGGCCAGCCGCAGGATCAAGTACCCGGCTGTGCCAAGGGCGTTGCCGGATGCCTGGTAGGCGAAGAGGCTCAGTGCCACCAGGTCGAGCTGGCTGCCGTAGGTGGACAGCGCATCGCCCACGGCCAGCCGGTAGAACGCCCGGGGCATCGTGGCCGCCGTGAGCGGTGGGGCGTGCTGCGCGGTGTTCGGCATTGCTCCCCCCGCTCGCCATGTGACAGTTCAGTGTGACATTGCACAGCAACTCTAAGGGGCTACCTGACGGTAGATCAATATCCTTCCGGCCGACGCTCCGTGCTCCGTCCGCGCTCCGTCCGTACTCGCCGTAACGGCTTGACGGGGGCTCTCGAGCGCTCCTACTGTCAAAGGCGTTGCGCCCGGTGCTGCTGCGACGCAGGAGTCGCGCCGTCGTCACCGGTCATTGACGGGTCGGCAGTTGTCCCCGCGCACCCGTTCCCCTCCCTCCATCGATCGCCGGGCCGGCTGTTGGCACTGCCGCGCCGCGATCGTCCGTGCCCCGCCAGCCGGCCGCCTCCGCACGGCCGCAGCCACCCTGACTGGGAGTCCGGCACCATGCTCACCTCGACCGACGTCGACCGTTACCGGCGGGACGGACTGCTCGTCCTGCCCGCCCTGTTCACGCCCACGGAGATCGCGGCCCTGCGCGACGCGTACGACCGGGACACCCGTGTCCCCGGTGACCACCGCATCGTCGAAGCCGACAGCATGACGGCCGCTTCCGCTTCCGACTCCGACTCCGCCGGCGCCTCAACCGCCGACGCCGACGCGACGCCGGCCGACAAGGTGCGCGCGCTCTACGCCTCCCACCTGCGCCAGCCCGAGTTCGCCGCCCTGGTCCGCGCACCGCGCCTGGTGCGGGCGGCCCGCCAACTGCTCGGCCCCGAGCTCTACCTCTACCAGTTCAAGATCAACGCCAAGCCGGCCGGCGGCGGTGACGGCTGGGCCTGGCACCAGGACTACGTGGCCTGGCGGATCGCCGACCTGCTGCGCACCGCCGAGTTGGTCAGCGCCGTACTGTTCCTGGACGAGGTCACCGCCGACAACGGCCCGATCGCCTTCGTCCCCGGCTCGCACACCGACGGCCTGGTCCGCGCCGACCGGGGCGAGCAGGAGCGCTCCAGCCAGCATCTGGACCCGGACGACATCGCCGTGCCGCCCGCGCTGCTCGACCGGTTGGTCGCCCGCCGGGGTGTCACCGCGCCCACCGGTGCGGCGGGGACGGTGGTCTTCTTCCATCCGGAACTCGTCCACGGCTCCTCGCCCAACAACTCGACCGCCGGGCGGCGGGTCGCCATCGCGACCTACAACAGTGTCCACAACACGCCGTTGGGCGAGCCGCGCGCGGAGTACCTGGTCTGCCGGGACACCCGCCCGCTGCCGGTCGAGGACGACCTGCCGATCATCGCCGCAGTCTGACGTATCGTCAGCTCGCCAGCGCATTCGATCAGTTGCCCGTTGATGCCGGGCCCGCCCGGCTCGCCCTGCCACCTCGGAAGGAAACGCCGTGACCACAGCCCGTGCGGTCGTCCTGCGGGACTTCGCCACTCCGCCCGCCGTCGCCTCGTTCGAGCTGCCGCCCGCACCGGCCGACGGCCTGACGGTGGCCTGCCGGTACGGGGGAATCTGCGGCACCGACCTGCACCTGGCCCAGGGCCACCTGCCGGTGCCGGTCCCGCTGGTCCTCGGCCACGAAGGGCTCGGCACGGTCCACGAACTCGGCCCCGGCACCACTCAGGACAGCGACGGCGCCCCGCTGGCGGTCGGGGACACCGTGATGTGGGCGTCCTCGATCGCCTGCGGCGAGTGCCACTCCTGCCGCACCTTGCGCGAGCCGACGCTCTGCGCGCGGCGCCAGACCTACGGCGTCAACCGCCCCACCAGCGAGGCCTCGCCGCTGCGCGGCTCGTGGGCGCAGTACATCACCCTGGAGCCCCGGACCGCCGTCTTCCGGCTGGCGCCGGGGACCGATCCGGTCGCGGCGATGGCCCTCGCCTGCGCCGGGCCCACGATGATCCACGCCCTCTGGGAGCGCCGCCCGGTCCGGCTCGGCGAGACGGTGGTGGTCCAGGGCAGCGGCCCGGTCGGCCTGGCGGCCGCCTGCCTGGCGCAACTGGCCGGCGCCCGGGTCCTGCTGGTCGGCGGCCCGGCCTCCCGATTGGCCGCCGCCCGCGCGGCCGGCATCGCCGACGAGTACATCGACACCGTGGAGACCGGCACCCCCGAGCAGGCGCTCGCGCGGGTGCTGGAACTGACCGGAGGACTGGGCGCGGACCTGGTGATCGAGTGCGCCGGGGTACCAGTCGCCGTCGAGCAGGGCACCCGGATGGCCCGGCGCGGCGGCTCCTACCTGATCGTCGGCCAGTACACGGACAGCGGCAGCACCTCGTTCAACCCGCACCAGATCGTCCACCGCCAGCTCGACCTGGTCGGCTCCTGGGCCTTCACCGGCGCCCACCTCGGCGCGTACATCCGCCTGCTGCCCCAGCTGCTCGCCCGCTTCGACCTGGCCTCCCTGGTGACCACCTTCCCGCTCGACCAGGTCGGCACCGCGATGGGCGAGGCGAGCCGGGGCACCGCCCTCAAGGCGGTGCTGGCCTGCTGATCCGCCGGCGCGTCAGACGGCCGGCTTCTGGACGGAGCCCGGCTTGCCGGCCAGGAGCGCCGTGATCTCATCGGCGAGGTGCGGGCCGAGCTCGCCCCAGCCGTCCTTGTAGCCGTAGACGCCGGCCAGGGTGCGGGCCTCGTAGTCGCCGTTCATGATCTCGATGTCGTTGGCGGTGATGAGCGCCGGGTGGGCGACACCGACCGCCGCCGAGACCTTGATCAGCTCCCGGCGCAGGGTGCGCAGGTAGACGGCCGCCCGGGTGGCCTTCGAGGTCGGGTCGAGGCCGCGAGCCAGCCACGGGTTCTGGGTCGCGATGCCGGTGGGGCACTTGTCGGTGTGGCACTTCTGCGACTGGATGCAGCCGATGGACAGCATCGCCTCGCGGGCCACGTTGACCATGTCGGCGCCCAGGGCGAAGGCGACCATGGCGTTCTCGGGCAGGCCGAGCTTGCCGGAGCCGATGAAGGTCAGGTCGTCGGTCAGCCCCAGCTCGGCGAAGGTGCCGTAGACCCGGGAGAAGCCCATCCGGAACGGCAGCGACACCGAGTCGGTGAAGATCAGCGGCGCCGCTCCGGTGCCGCCCTCGCCGCCGTCGACGGTCACGAAGTCGACACCACGGTCACCCCGCGCCATCAGCGTGGCCAGCTCCTGCCAGAAGCCCATCTCGCCCACCGCGCTCTTGATCCCGACCGGCAGACCGGTCTCGGTGGCGAGCAACTCGACGAAGTCGAGCATCGAGTCGACGTCGCTGAACGCGGTGTGCCGCGACGGGGAGGCGCAGTCCTTGCCGACCGGGATGCCCCGGATCTCGGCGATCTCCGGGGTCACCTTCGCGCCCGGCAGCATCCCGCCCAGCCCCGGCTTGGCGCCCTGGGAGAGCTTGATCTCTATCGCCTTGACCGGGGCGCCGGCGACCACGTCCTTGAGCTTGTCGAGGCTGAAGGTGCCGTCCTCGTTGCGGCAGCCGAAGTACGCCGTGCCGATCTGGAGCACGACGTCGCCGCCGTTGCGGTGGTACGGCGAGAGGCCGCCCTCACCCGTGTTGTGCATCGTGCCCGCCAGCGCCGCCCCCTGGTTGAGCGCCGTGATGGCCGCGCCGGAGAGCGATCCGAAGCTCATCGCCGAGATGTTCACCACGCTCGCCGGCCGGAACGCCTTGGCGCGCCCGCGCGGCCCGCCCAGCACCTTGGCCGAGGGCAGCGGGGCCTGCGGGTCGTGCGCGTCGGGCAGCGGGCCGGCGAAGGTGCGCTGCTTCAGGTAGGCGTGCCCCTGCACGTGCTCGACGTCGACGTCGGTGCCGAACCCGAAGTAGTTGTTCTCCTCCTTCGCCGACGCGTAGATCCAGGTGCGCTGGTCACGACTGAACGGGCGCTCCTCCTCGTTGGAGGTCACGATGTACTGCCGCAGCTCCGGCCCGATCGCCTCCAGCAGGTACCGGGCGTGCCCGATCACCGGGAAGTTCCGGAGCAGTGCGTGCCTCTTCTGGATGAGGTCGCGGGCAGCCAGAAGCGCCAACGCCGTTGCGGCGGCCGCGCCGATCTTCCGGGCGTGCATGAACGTTCCTCCTCGGTGCACGACTCCATCGCCGTGCGGCGGAGTCGTGGTGTCGTGTTGCGCGTTGGACGGCGGGCACACGACCAGGCGGGCATCAGCGTCCGTCGAAGAATTCGAGATGATAGTAGGAGGCCACGCGGACCGGCATGTGGTCAGGGGCTGGTTCGGGGTTGGTCCGGGGTTCGCCTGATGGGGGAAGCGCTCCCGGACGGCCCGGCTGACACCGCTACCGCAGACCGTCACCGCAGACCGCTACTCGGCCTCCGCCGAGCCGGTGAGCTGGAGTTTGCGCTGGGCGCGCTGGTAGAAGGTGGTCCCGCCGAGCCGGATCACCCGCGCGGCGGCAGGCCGCATGACGACGTCGATGACGTCGCCGGGCCGGGCGGCTCCCACGAGCCGGCCGTCCGCTTCGACGCCCAGCTCTCCGCTGGTGGGCAGGACTTCGAGGGCGAGCTTCTCCCCGGCGGAGAGGAACAGCGCCCGGTTGAACGCGGAGTGCGGGGCGACCGGGATCACGAGCATGCCTTCCGCGCTCGGGGAGACGAGCGGACCTCCGGCGGAGAAGCTGTAGGCCGTCGAGCCGGTCGGCGTTGCCGCGATCACCGCGTCGGCGAGGTAGCGAACGAAGGAGTGCCCGTCCACGCGCAGCGAGACGGCGGCTGAGGGGTGTCCCGGCCTGCGGACCAGCACGATGTCGTTGAAGGCCACGGCCTCCCGCCCGGCGACGACGGCGCTCACCGCGGAGCGGGGCTCGGTGGTGAAGCGGTGCTCGTCGATGGCCGACAGGGCCGGCAGAAGCTCGGGGACGTCGATCTCGGCCAGGAACCCCAGTCGGCCGAGATTGACGCCCAGAACCGGAGCGTGCCCGGCTGCCGCCAGCCGCATCGCCCGCAGCACCGTGCCGTCCCCGCCCAGACCGACGATGAGGTCCGCCCGGCGCGACAGGTCCTCCGGAGTGACCGCGACCGCCCGGTCGGTCGTGCGCCCCACGTCCTGGGCGCACCCGAGGACGACAGCGCCGCGTGCGTGCGCCCAGGTGGCGATCGTCTCGGTGGCATGCCCACAATCACGTTGCGGATGCAGCACCAGCCCGACAGCGCTGACGGCTCGCATGGACCGGCTCCTCAGGTGTCGACCAGTGGACGGCTCTTCCCCTTCGTGGTTTCAGTGACGCACGCGGCAACGGCCCGGACAACCCGGCGGGCGCGCGAGCCGCACCGTGGAGGTCGGGTCCGCCGCTCCGGTGACCGAAGCCGGTGCCACTGTGGGAGAGAGGCCGTCATGGACACCGAATCGCTGGTACGCACCCGCCGCGCCCTGCACGCGGTCGCGGAGCTGGTGCTGGCCGGCCCGCAGTTCCGAACCAGCGGCACGATCAGGCTGCGTGCCTCCCTCGGCGGCTTCGCCACCTGTGCCGAGCCGAACGTGCAGGTCGTCGGTGCGGCTCTGGTGGCATCCGGACAGCGGCTCTTCCTGGAGCGGACCAGCTGCGCCGCGCTGGCGGCTGCGATCGGAGTCACGGCCGGTGCGCCCGCCGGGCTCTACCAGGGCGGATCCGGTGTCGGCCCCGAGGACGTGATCGAAGCCGATCCGCGACCCGCGCACTTGATCGCGCAGGGTTTCGCGGTCGGCGACGCCGCACTGCGCCGGATGTTTCCCGGGGCGGATCCGGTGATCTGGCCCGAGCACTTCGACATCGGCGTGACCGTGGCCGCGGTCGACTACGGAGTCTCCCCGGGCGACGACTTCCGGGCGGAGCCGTACGCCTACGTCGGCCCGCACGTCCGGCAGCAGGGGAAGTACTGGAACGCGCCGTTCGGCGCGGTGGCCACGGTCCGCGAGCTCGGCGGCGTGGACGGGGTGCTGGCCTTCTTCGAGCAGGGCCGTCAGCTCATCGCCTGAGCATCACCGACGGCCGCCGTGACGTTCGCTGTCAGGTCGTCAGGTCGTCAGGTCGTCAGGTCGTCAGGTCGTCAGGTCCGCGGGTCGCGGTGCGCGGGAACCGGGGGCCAGGTCCCCGGTGCGAGGACGCCGGTGGCGTAGGCGCGGGCGACCAGTGCCGCCCTGCTCGTCGTTCCCCAGCGCTGGGACAGCTGCCTGAAGTGGTAGTTGACCCCGTCGTCGGTCAGGCCGACCGCGCCGGCGATCTGGGTGGTCGTGCAGCCGCCTGCGGCCAGGGCCAGTATCTGCGCCTCCACGGCACTGAGTTGAGCGTGCTCCTCCGGGGCCGGGCCGGGGGCGGGCGCGGCGTGCTGGTCCACCATGCGCAGGAGCAGCAGGAGGTTCGGTGACGCGTCCGGCAGGTCGGTGACCACGTCGATGATCAGCTCGCCGTGGCGTTCGGCGCCGCTCGCGCTGGACCAGGAGACCTTGACCGGGTAGCGCGACCTGCGCCGCAGCCGTACCGCTTCGTTGACCGGGTGGAGTTGGGCACCGGCCGTCAGGCGGAAGAGTGCCAGCGCGTTGCGCCCGGTCAGGTGGCCGGGCAGGACGCCCCACTCCAGGGCCATCGCGGGGTTCACCACCCGAATCGTGCCGTCCGACTCGCAGAAGGCGGCCGGCAGCGGTAAGAGGTCGAACAGGATCAGCAGTCGGTTGCGCCAGAAGATGCCTCGCTCACGATCCGACATCGCGGCGTCGGCCAGCCGCCAGCCCGCCTGCTGTCCTTGGGGATCCATTACGCGCTCCTGTCTGTCGCGTCGTGCTGCTCCTATACCAGGGTGCCGGGACTCGCCAGTGCGAGGAGCCCGAGGCCACTACAAAATCATGTAGCCATCCGAGCGATCAACGTGCCCCGGGGGCGGGACGGTGGAGACGGCTGCCGCGGTCGTGGCGGCGCCATCCCGGTAAACCCCATATTCTGGAGGGCAGTTCACCCATGGCCGATACCGTCCCCGCCGTCGACATCCCCGCTGTCGATATCCCCGCTGTCGACATCCCCGTCATCGACATCTCCGCCGTCGACTGGGGCAGCACGCCGACCCTGGGGCTGATGCAAGCGGCCCGGCGCCTCGGCCCGGCCTTCGCGCTGCGCGTGGACGGCCAGGACAACCTCTTCGTCTCCGGCCTGGACCTCGCCACCGAGCTGGCCGACGATCAGCGGTTCACCAAGAACATCGGCCTCGGGGTGGCGAACCTGCGGCCGCTGCTGGGCGACGGGCTGTTCACCGCGCACATCACCGAGCCCAACTGGGCCAAGGCCCACGACATCCTCATGCCCGCCTTCGGCCTGGGGTCGATGCGCACCTACCACCCGGTGATGCTGAAGGTCGCCCGCCGGCTCATCGGGTCCTGGGACCGCCAGGCCGCCACGGGGAGTCCGGTGGAGGTGGCCGACGACATGACGCGGATGACGCTGGACACCATCGGACTGGCCGGATTCGACTTCGACTTCGGCTCCTTCGACCGCGACGAGCCGCACCCGTTCGTCAGCTCGATGGTGCGCTGCCTGGACTGGGCGATGACCTCGGTCGGCCGCAGCGCCGGGGTCGACCACAGCGAGCAGGACGAGGCGATGCGCGTCGACGCCGCCTACCTGGCCTCGGTGGTCGACGAGGTGATCGCCGCCCGCACCGTCGCCCCGGACACCGCACCCGGCCGGCCGCAGGACCTGCTGGGCCTGATGCTCACCGCGACGCACCCTTCCGACGGCGCCACCCTGGACCCGGAGAACGTCCGCAAGCAGATCATCACCTTCCTGATCGCCGGGCACGAGACCACCTCGGGAGCCCTGGCCTTCGCCCTGTACTACCTGGCCAAGAACCCGGCCGTGTTGAGCCTGGCGCAGCACGAGGTCGACGAGATGTGGGGCGACACCCCCACCCCGGAGCCCGCCTTCGAGGACGTCGGACGCCTGCGCTACACCAGGCAGGTGTTGAACGAGGCCCTGCGGCTGTGGCCCACCGCCCCCGGGTTCGCGCGCGAGGCGCGTCAGGACACCGTCCTGGGCGGCCGCATTCCGCTGCGGGCCGGACAGAGCGTCAGGGCCATCACCCCGATGCTCCACCGCGACCCGGTGTGGGGCGACAACCCCGAGCAGTTCGACCCCGCCCGCTTCGCGCCACAGGCGGTCGCCGCGCGCTCCCCGCACGCGTTCAAGCCGTTCGGAACGGGTGAACGCGCCTGCATCGGGAGGCAGTTCGCGCTGCACGAGGCCACCATGGTGCTCGCCATGGTGATCCACCGGTACCGGCTGATCGACCACGCCGACTACCAGCTGAAGCTGAAGCAGTCGCTCACCATCAAGCCGGACGGCTTCACCCTCACGCTCGCCCCGCGTACCCCCGCCGACCGGGCCGCCAACCGCGCCGCACTGCCGATCGCGAGCGCCGCAGAGCCCGACAGCGGCCCGGCTGAGGCCGCCGACCTGCCCACCCGGGTACGCCAGGGCACCGGGCTGCTGCTGCTCCACGGCTCCAACTACGGGACCTGCCGCGACTTCGCCGCCGGGCTCGCCGACCTCGCCGCGGAGCTGGGGTGCGACACCGCCGTCGCCCCGCTGGACGCCCACCGTGGCGCGCTGCCCACCGACCGGCCCGTCGTGATCGTCACCGCCTCGTACAACGGCCAACCCACCGACGACGCGGCCGCGTTCGTGGACTGGCTGCGGCAAGCCCGGGACGGCGCGGCCGAGGGCGTCAGCTACGCCGTCCTCGGCGTCGGTGACCGCAACTGGTCCGCCACCTACCAGCGCATCCCCACCCTCGTCGACGACCGGCTCGCCGCCCTCGGTGCCACCCGCTTGCTCGACCGCGCGGAGGCCGACGCCTCCGGCGACCTGACCGGCAGCGTCAAGTCGTTCACCGCCGCGCTGCGCACCGCACTGCTGGAGCGGTACGGCGACCCCACCACCACCGCCGGGCCGCAGCACGAGCAGGACGAGCAGCACGAGCAGGACGGCCCCGCCTACACCGTCACCGAAGTCACCGGCGACGCGCTCGACGCCTTGGCCGCCCTGGCCGCCCGGCACGGCACGACGCCGATGACGGTCGTCGAGACCGCCGGCCTCACCCACCCGGAGTACCCGCGGGCCAAGCGCCTGGTCCGCCTCGCCCTGCCCGAGGGAACGGCCTACCGCACGGCCGACCACCTCACGGTGCTGCCGGCCAACGACCCCGCGCTCGTCGAGCGCGCCGCCCACCTGCTCCAGGTCGACCTCGACACCGTCCTGAGCATCGTCCAGGGCCGCCCCCGCCGCGACCGGATCCCCGTCGACCGGCTGCTGACCGTCCGTCAGCTGCTCACCCGCCACGTCGAGTTGCAGGACCGCCCGACCGCGGCGCAACTGGCCGTGCTGGCCGCGCTCAACCCCTGCCCGCCCGAGCGGGCCGCGCTCGGTGCCCTCGCCGAGAACACCGACGCGCGCGCCGCCGACCAGCGCACCCTGCTGGACCTGATCGAGGACCACCCCGCCCTGCGCGGGGCCCTGAGCTGGCCCACGCTGCTGGAGCTGCTGCCCCCGATCAGGCCCCGCCACTACTCCGTCTCCTCCTCGCCGACGGCTGACCCGCACCACGTCGACCTCATGGTCTCCCTGCTGGAGGCACCCGCCCGTTCGGGGCGCGGTACCTTCCGGGGCACCGGCTCCGGCTACCTGAACGCCGTACTGCCCGGCGACACCGTGCTCGCCCGGATCCAGCCGTGCCGCGAGGCCTTCCGGATCGGCCACGACGCCGACACCCCGATCATCATGATCGCCGCCGGCACCGGGCTCGCCCCGTTCCGCGCCGCCATCGCCGACCGCCGCGCCCTGCTGGCCGACGGCACCCCGCTCGCCCCGGCGCTGTGCTACTTCGGCTGCGACGCCCCCGACGCCGACTACCTGCACGCCGACGAGCTGCGAGCCGCCGAGCGGGCCGGGGCGGTCTCCCTGCGCCCTGCCTTCAGCAGCGCCCCCGTCGACGGCCGGCGTTTCGTGCAGGACCGCATCGCCGCCGAGGCCGAGGAGGTGTGGGAGCTGCTGACCGCGGGAGCCCGGGTCCACGTCTGCGGCGACGGCGCCCGGATGGCCCCCGGCGTCCGGGACGCCTTCCAGGCCGTCTACCTGCGACAGACCCGAGGCGCCGACCGCACCGACGCCCAGCACTGGCTCCAGACCCTGATGGACCAGAGCCGGTACGTCGAAGACGTCTACAGCGGCTGAGGACCGGCAACGACGACCGGCGGGATCTCGCCCGGGTGGCGTTCGCGGCGGCTGCTCCGCTACGTCAGCCGGTCGCGGTTCTGCGCGGCGACGGCGCGGACGAGTGCGGCGAACCGGGCGCGGCTGCGGCGCTGGTGCCGCTCGGCGGTCTCGTCGTCCGACTCGTCCTCGCCGTCCTCGCCGTCCGGCTCGTCGCCCTCGTCGCCCTCGTCGTCGGGTTCGGCGTACTCGTCGTGCAGGAGCCAGCAGCCGTTGATGCCGGTGAGGAGGTCTTCGAGGAGGTCGCGGGCGGGCCGGCGCGGGTCCAGCGGGGTCAGGCGGACACCGATGAGTACCGCGCCCGACTCGGCGTCGTCGGCGTACTCGGTGATCAGCTCCTCGGCTTCGGCGAGTTGTTCGCGGAAGGCGATCGGGTCGGGCAGCACGCCGTCGGCGACCTTCATGGCGTGGCGCACCAGCCCGGTGACGGCGTCGTAGGGGGACACGCCGTCGTCCAGGAGTTCGAGGACGAGCGTGGGTGTCGCGTGGGGGAGGGCCTCGATGGTGTCCGCCTCGCGCACCACCTCGGTCGGTGCGTGTCCGGACACCTCGGAGACGGCTTCGGCGGCCGCGTACAGCCAGTGGGCGGCTGCCACGGCCGCGGCGGTCGGGTCGATGTCGGAGTAGAGGGCGGCCGGGCCGAACGGGTCCTCGTCCAGTAGCCGGTCGGCGGCGGCGACTTGGACGGGGGAGGCGCCTTCGCGGCTGAGCAGGACGGCCTGCTGGGCGCGGCCGGTGAGGTCGCCGAGTTCGGCGCCCTCGACGGCGGCCAGCTCCATCGCGGTTTCGGCCCGGATCGCCTCGGTCAACTCCGGGATGTCCAGGGCGATGAGCGCTCGGCCGACGCGGTGGGCGTTCTCCAGCACGGGGCTGTAGGAGACGGTCATGGTGCCGCCATGGGGGAGGTTCGGCGCGGCCACGGCCTTGGCGACCTCGCCGAACGCCTTGCGTTCCTGCTCCCGGCGCCAGCCCTCGCTGTTCACCTCCAACGAGTCGGCGGCGCTGGCCGGGTGGGTGTAGGTGCGCCAGGCCGCCGTCGACAGCTGGGTGAGGGCTGCGGCCAGGCGGGAGAGCGCGGCGATGTCGGTGCCGGCCGGGAGTGCGGCGATCCGGGTGGCCAGTTCGCCCTGCCCGGTTCCCCAGGCGGCGATGAGTTCGTGTCGAACAGGGTCGACGCAGTAGCGGGTCATGACGGACCACCTAGCGGGTCAGCCGAAGGTGAAGGAGTAGGCGCTCACCCCCGGGGAGAGCGTGACCTGGAGTGAACCCCGCTCGGGGGTCGAGCGGTTGAGCAGAGTGTAGATGTTCGGTGCGCCGGAGACCGGGAAGGTGGTGGTCTTCCCGTCGGCCGTGGCGGTGATGGTGCCGGTGCCGCCGACGTCGAGGTAGATGTCGTCGGCCTGGTAGTTCAGGGTGATCCCGGCGTTAGCCTTCGCGGTCAGGGACTCGTCGCTGACCGACCAGGTGCCGGTGAGCGCGAACTGGTCGTCGGGGACGGTCGCGGGGTAGTGGAAGGCGGCTGTCCCCGGGGCGAGTGCGGTGTCGCCGGCGTAGCCGGTGGCGCGGGCGGATCCGAGGTAGGTCTCCGGGGTCTGCGCGCTGCTGGTGGGCGTGCGGTCGGCGACCTGGGTCGCGGCGGGCAGGGTGCGGCCCGGGTGTGCGGTGGTGAGGAGTTGGCGGATCAGCGACTCGGTGCCGGGGTAGTCGCCTTCGCCGATGGAGACGTAGCGCACGGTGCCCGTCGAGTCGATCAGGTACTCGGCGGGCCAGGACTGGTTGGCGTAGTCGTTCCAGGTCGTGTAGTCGTTGTCGAGCGCCACCGGGTACGGCCGCCGACCGCCGGGGCCCGCGCCGTCCCGGGCGCCCTGCGCCCCGCCGGACAGGAAGATCACCGGTAGCACCGGCAGGATGCAGGGCGAGATCCCGGTGATCAGACCTCCCACGAGTCCGATCAGGACGAGCGTGATCACTGGGGCCTCCGAGTGGCCGTGCCGGGCGGTGTCACCAGCACCTGGTGCGATCGCCAGCGTAGATCCGCAGGGTGAGAGCCTCCTCGGAGTCGGCTCCCAGCCGCCTTACCGCTTTCTTACCGGTCGCGTGCCCGCGCTGCGGGCCTCGTCCTCCTTTGGCGGGCGTCGGCGCGCGGGATTGCCTGCCCCGGACCTAACTTGGCGTTATGGGAGATAACTCTGAGTCATTTCAGCCGGCTGTAGGGGGACGGGCGAAAGCCTGGCTCCGGACCGGCCTGACCTCGGCGGCCGTGCTGCTGTTCGGGGTTTCGGCCTCGGCCGGGGCCGCCGCCGACGAACCGTTCCTCGGGCCGTTGAACACGGTCACGACGGTGGCCTCGACCGTCCCCGCCAACGGGGACCAGAACCCGTACGGCACCGCGGTGGTGCGGCACAGCGTCGGTGAGCTGCGCCGGGGCAGCGTGTTGGTCAGCAACTTCAACAACGCGCAGAATCACCAGGGCACCGGCAGCACCCTGGTCCAGGTGAGCCCGGACGGCGCCGTCAGCCTGTTCGCGCAGATCGACCCGGCGCACCTTCCCGGGCCGTGCCCCGGCGGCATCGGGCTCACGACGGCACTGTCGATCCTGCCGGACGGCTGGGTGGTGGTCGGCAGCCTGCCCACCTCGGACGGTACCTCGGCCACCGCGCAGGCCGGCTGCCTGCTGGTGCTGGACAGCCACGGCACCGTACGCGAGACGATCGCGGGCGACGGCATCAACGGTCCGTGGGACATGACCGCCCGCAGTTCCGGTGACCGGACCGAGCTGTTCGTGACGAACGTGCTCAACGGGACGGTCGCCGGCGGCGGTTCGGAGGTGGATCGGGGCACCGTGCTGCGGATCACGCTGGACCGGCACGGTGACGAGCCGCCGCGGCGGGTGGCGACCACGGTGATCGGCTCGGGCTTCGGCCAGCAGACGGATCCGGCCGCCCTGGTGATCGGTCCCACCGGCGTCGGGCTCGACGACGAGGGCACGCTCTTCGTGGCCGACACCCTCGGCAACCGGATCACCGCGATCCCGGACGCGGTCAAGCGTGACACCGACGCCGGCACCGGACGGGTCGTCAGCTCCGGCGGCAACCTCAACGGCCCGCTCGGGCTGGCCGTCTCGCCCTGCGGCACGATCCTCACGGCGAACTCCGGGGACGGCAACCTCGTGGAGACCACTGCGGGCGGTGACCAGGTGGCGGTCCGCCAGCTCGACTCCAGCGGCACGCCGCCCGGCGCCGGTGCGCTGTTCGGGCTCGCGGTGAGCCTCGACGCGGACGCGGTGTACTTCGTCGACGACGCGACCAACCAGCTGGACGTCCTGCACTGATCGGATCACCGCGGCGGTGACAGCGCAGTACGCCAAGTGGGTGAGGCTGTTGCCCTGCCTGGCCCGCTCGACCCGCCGGGTCGAGCGGGCCAGGTGGTGGGCGTGGGTGCCGACGCGGACACTGGCCGTATGCCCCTCGCGTGAAAGTAGTCCCTGATGAAGCCTGTTCTCTCAGCAGTTGCGGGTGCTGCCGCCCTGGCGGCCCTGGTGGCCGGCTGTTCCAGCAGCTCCAGTTCCAGCTCCAAGTCCACGTCGAGTTCCGCGTCCGCGCCTTCGGTAAGCGCAACGGCCGCACCGGCCAGTGGGGTTGCCACCCTGAAGACCGCCAACTCGCCCGACGGGCAGATCCTGGTCGACGGATCCGGCCGGACGCTCTACCTCTTCGAGTCGGACACCGGCTCGACCTCGACCTGCAACGGTTCGTGCGCGGCCGCGTGGCCGCCGCTCCTCACGACCGGAGCGCCGAACTCCAGCGGGGTCACCGCGTCCCTGGTCGGCACGAGCACGAGGGCGGACCACACGACCCAGGTCACCTACAAGGGCCACCCGCTGTACCTCTTCGCCGACGACGCCAAGGCCGGGGACGTCAACGGTCAGGGCGCCACGGCGTTCGGCGGGAAGTGGTACGTGGTCAGCCCCAGCGGTGCGGCGATCACCAGCACGGGCACCCCCACGGCCACCAGCACGGCCACCACTCCTGCGGCCACGCCGAGCAGCACGTCAGGCGGTGGCGGCGGCTACTGAACTGTCGGGCAGTCCCAGTCGCAGGTGCTCGACGTGGTGGACGGCCTGGTCGAGGAGTTCGGCGACGTGGTGGTCGTAGAGCGCGTAGACGATCGAGCGCCCGTGCCGTTCGCCGACCACCAGGCCGAGGTTGCGCAGCAGCCGCAGCTGGTGCGAGCAGGCGGACTGCTCCATGCCGACCGCGTCGGCCAACTCGGTGGCCGGCAGCGCGCCCTCGCGCAGCCGGGCCAGGATCAGCAGCCGAGAGGGGGCGGCCAGGGCTTGCAGGGTCGCGGCGACCTTGGCCGCGTTGGACGCGTCCAGCGGGGAGCGCGGGACGGTGCTCTCGGCTGCGCTGGCGACTCCATGGCCCATGGCGACCATCCTACAGCTGATGCTTGAAGAACTGTTCATATGTTCCTGTATGGTGGATGGGTCGCCCCGCCCTGCCTGCGCGAAGGAACAGCAAGCCATGTCCACGACCCTCACCGAGCGCCCGGCCGCCGCCGCGGCCCCGCGCGGCGCGGTTGCTCCCACGCGTCGGACGCGTGTCTTCGCGCTGGCCGAGGCCCGCTGGGCCGCCGCAGCCACCGTCGCGTTCCTGATCGCCCTGCCGCTGCAGCTGACCGGCGCGCCCGCCTGGGCCTGGGTGCCGATGTACGCGATCGCCTACGTCACCGGCGGCTGGGAGCCCGGCTGGGCCGGGTTGCAGGCGCTGCGCGAGAAGACCCTCGACGTCGACCTGCTGATGATCGTGGCCGCGATCGGCGCGGCCTCGATCGGGCAGGTGATGGACGGCGCGCTGCTGATCGTCATCTTCGCCACCTCCGGCGCGCTGGAGGCACTGGCCACCGCCCGCACCCAGGACTCGGTGCGCGGCCTGCTCGACCTCGCCCCCACCACCGCCACCCGCCTGCTGGACGGTGGCGACGAGGAGAGCGTCGCCACCGAGAGCCTGGTCGTGGGCGACACCATCCTGGTCCGCCCCGGCGAGCGCGTCGGCGCCGACGGCCGGGTGCTGGACGGCGCCGGCGACGTCGACCAGGCCACCATCACCGGCGAGCCGCTGCCCGTGGCCAAGCAGGCCGGCGACGAGGTCTTCGCCGGCACCCTCAACGGCACCGGCGCCCTGCGGGTCAGGGTCGAGCGCGACGCCTGCGACTCGGTCATCGCCCGGATCGTCGCCATGGTCGAGGAAGCCTCCGAGACCAAGGCCCCCACGCAGCTCTTCATCGAGAAGGTCGAGCAGCGCTACTCGCTGGGCATGGTCGCCGCCACCCTCGCCGTCTTCCTGATCCCGCTGGCGTTCGGCGCCGCCGTGACCGGCTCGCTGCTGCGGGCGATGACCTTCATGATCGTCGCCTCCCCGTGCGCCGTCGTGCTGGCCACCATGCCCCCGCTGCTCTCCGCGATCGCCAACGCCGGACGGCACGGCGTGCTGGTGAAGTCCGCGGTGGTGATGGAGCGCCTCGGGCAGGTCGACGCCGTCGCGCTGGACAAGACCGGCACGCTGACCGAGGGCACCCCCCGGGTCACCGACATCCGCCCCCTGGCGGGCTCCGGCCTGTCCGAGGCGGAGCTGCTGACGCTGGCCGCCGGCGCCGAGCACCCCAGCGAGCACCCGCTGGCCCGCGCCGTCGTCGGCGCCGCCCGCGAACGGGGCCTCGACATCCCGACGGTCCTGGACTTCGTCTCCACCCCCGGCATCGGCGTGACCGCCACCGTCGCGGGTGACGCCATCGCCGTCGGCGCCCCGGCCCGACTGCTCAACGGCCGCGAGGGCGCGCTGTCCGCCAAGGCCACGGCCGTCGCCGAGGAACTGGAGAACGGCGGGCGCACCGCCGTCCTGGTCGAACGCGACGGCACCCCCGTCGGCGTGCTGGGCATCGCCGACCGGCTGCGCCCGGACGCCGCCGCCACCGTCAGCGCCCTGGCGAGGCTGACCGGCTCCACGCTGATGCTGGTCACCGGCGACAACCCGCGCGCCGCGGCCCGCCTCGCGGGCGAGGTCGGCATCACCGATGTCCGCGCCGGCCTGCTGCCGCAGGACAAGGTCGCCGCCGTCCAGGAGCAGGAGAAGGCCGGGCGCAAGGTGCTGGTGATCGGCGACGGCGTGAACGACGCCCCGGCGCTGGCCGCCGCCCACACCGGCATCGCGATGGGCCGGGCCGGCTCCGACCTCGCGCTGGAGACGGCGGACGCGGTCATCGTTCGCGACGAACTCGCCACTGTCCCCACGGTGGTGGCCCTGTCCCGGCGGGCCCGCGCGTTCGTGGTGCAGAACCTGGTGATCGCCGCGGTGTTCATCTCCGGCCTGGTCATCTGGGACCTGGCCGGCCATCTCCCGCTGCCCCTCGGTGTCCTCGGGCACGAGGGCTCGACCGTCATCGTCGGCCTCAACGGCCTGCGGCTGCTGCGCGAGAGCGCGTGGCAGCGAGCCGGCGCGGAAGGCGCGAAGTGAGCGGGCGCAGCCGCTAGGGGCTGTCGTCAAACCCCCTTCTGCTCGGCGACGAAGGGGGTTTGACGACAGCCCCTGGCGGACCCGGCCGCCGGGCCGGCTCGAGGTGTGCGAGGGTCAGGAGCCATTGCCCGCACCGTCCGTGCTGCTCGAGTCGTACGGCGGAGAAGACCAGGAGCCGTTCCATGTCCGATGAGATCACGCTGCGCCCCGTGACCGCCGACGATCTCGACCTGTTCGAGCGCGAGTTCGGCGGACCGCAGGGGGTCGGCCCGTACCAGTGGTTCGGCTTCGGCTCACCGGCCGGCCTGCGCCGCCGCTTCGCGGAGACCGGCCTGCTCGGTTCGGACGGCGGGGTGCTCTCGGTCGCCGAGGCGGGCGTGACGGTGGGCCGGGTCGAGTGGTTCCCCGGCAGTTGGGGGCGGCCCGACACGTCCGCCTGCTGGTCCCTGGCGATCGGCCTGGTGCCCGCCGCGCACGGCCGGGGCATCGGCACCCGGGCCCAGCGGCTGCTGGCCGAGTACCTCTTCGACCACTCCAGGGCCGAACGGCTCCAGGCCTGGACGGACTGCGCCAACCTGGCCGAGCAGCGCGCGCTGGAGAAGGCGGGCTTCGTCCGGGAGGGCGTGCTGCGCTCCGCCCAGTGGCGCGCCGGACGTTGGCACGACCAGGTTGTTTTCTCGCTGCTGCGCAGTGAGCGATCGGGGGGTGAACCACAGTGAGCACGACGGCGTTACGGTGCGGCTTGCCTCCGGGTCATTGCCCGGCGGCCGGCCCCCGGTCCGCGTCGGACGGGTCACTGAAGGCAGCCCTCAGGCGATCCTCCTGCTGCACCGAAAGGTCCGAGCGCATCAACTCCATGGCGTGTCCCTCGAACGCCTTCGCCACGGTGTCGATTTCGGCGTCGGTGCTCAGCAGCACAAGTGCCGAGGTCCCCAGCGTCATGTCACCTTTCACCGACTCGATCATCGAGCTGTCGATGCCGGCCTTGCTCAGCTTCTTGGCGAACGAGGAGGCCCTGCTGCCCTCGTCGGTCACGTGTTCCTGCACCTGGGGCCCCGCCGCGTACTGCGGCCAGCGGATCACGGCGACATCACGCACATCGATGAGATCCTGACCATCCAGCTGCTTGACCCTGAGGACTGCGTCATCGGCTCCTTCGGTACCACTGAACCGCCATGCCGTCGTTGACATGGAGCCGCTCCTTCCGCCGGGCCGGATGGTTCCGGCCGTGCTCTTGGCCAGTGCGAGTGACCGCAGCAGCCGGCTGACCCAGGCGGCTGGTGGCCATGTCCGGTTCTCCGCGGGGCTGTCGGTGCCGGTCGTCCCAGGCGCTGCCCCCGCCCGTCCAGGCTAACCCGCCATGTCGGGCGTTTCACCTGAGGCTGTCACGGCCGGAGCCGGTGCCCGCGCCCACGGCTGCGGTGGCAGGAGGGGCAGCACCGGGTGGCACTGCGGCGTGACGGGGTGTTCGGGGCGGGGGGAAGTTGGGCTTCGGCGACGGTGATGAGGGCGTCGGTGCGGGAGATGACGGTGGTGTACTGCACGTCGGCACGGGTGTAGCCGCCTTGGGCGGTCTCTCGCATGAAGTCGGATCCGGCGGTGAAGTCGACCGCTGCGGGCAGCGTGGCACCGAGCAGCGCGGAACCGGCGGGCACCGCGCTGATCAGCGGGAGCAGACCGTAGGCGTGGACTCCCCGGCTGGCGGGTTCGAGGCCGACCATGCGGTGGACCTTGGTATCGCCGCCCAGCCGGTTGATGTAGTAAAGCGGAAGTAGGCCGCCCTGGGAGTGGCCGACCAGGTCCGCGGTCCGGGCTCCGGTGGCGGCCAGCACGGTGTCGACGAAGCCGGCCAGCTGCCTCGCCGAGGTGCGCATCGGCCCGGTCTGCTGGATCGGACTACCGGGCGTGCCACCGTAGTT
The DNA here is from genome assembly GCF_036242395.1 of Kitasatospora sp. NBC_01266. Taxonomy (NCBI): domain Bacteria; kingdom Bacillati; phylum Actinomycetota; class Actinomycetes; order Kitasatosporales; family Streptomycetaceae; genus Kitasatospora; species Kitasatospora sp. NBC_01266. The sequence goes on from NZ_CP108458.1 coordinate 6,454,177, forward strand.
GAACACGTAGACGCAGTACCCGTCGGCGGCGAGCCGGGGTGCGAGCCGGGACCGGTTCGCATCGCTGTCCTCGACGGTGCCGTTGACCAGGACCACCGGTCGCGGACGGGCCGGCGTCAACCGGCAGGCCGCGTCGTTGACGCCCTGCGGGAGCGCGGCGGGATGACGCAGCGAATACGCGAACGCACTCAGCCAGTTGTCCTGGACCGGCCCGTAGGAGGGCCCGCCGACCTGCGTGGCGCCCGCTGCCGCAGCTGCCCGGGAGGCGACCAGGGACAGGTCCTAGGCCGGCACGCACGAGGAGGTGTCTGCGGTACGTCATCACGGCTCCGGCTGCGCGAACTGATCACTGGTTGAATCCAGCTCGTTGCCAAGAGTGGCGACAGTTGCGCCCGGGCACGGCGAACGTGCCCGGGCGCGGGGGAGTGTGCGGCTGGACTCAGAAGCTGAGCAGGCCGATGGCGTGGCCGTCGTGGTCCACCACCGGCCACGCGTCCAGACCGCGGGAGCGCATGGCGGCGGCCGCTGTGCTGGCGGGCAGGTCGGCGGTGGCGAACGGGGCGCGGTCGAGGACGATGTCGCGCACCGCGGTGCGCTCGGTGTACCAGGACCGGGCCTGGAACGGCGCGAGGTGCAGGCGGGTCAGCAACCCGGCGCAGCGGCCGTCGTCGTCACGGACCAGGACGTGGTCCGCGCCGGAGCTCTGCAGGATGTCCATCGCCGTGTCGACCATGACATCGTCGCTGATCTGCAGCTCTGGGCGTTTCATGAGGTCGCCGACCGTGGCGGTGGGCACGGGGCGTTCGAGGGTGATGGTCATGGACGGACTCCTTCGCGTCTCTGTTGCCGGTATCGGCGGTGATCAGGGCGTCGGAACTAGGCGGCGAGTGCGACGCGCCTGGGCGCCGCGCGGCGGGAGCCGTTGGCGGTCTGCGGGTTGCGGCCGGCGTGGGCGGGACGGCCGCGGCGCTTACGGCTCGCGGACGCGCTGCGGCGGGGCCGTTCGACGACGGGGTCGGCGATCACGACGGGGATACCGGTGGGGACGCGGGCGCCGGTGATCCGCGCGAGTTCCTCGTCGGTGGAGTGGACCCGGGCGGAGGCGGGGGTGATGCCGGCGGCGGCCGTCAGGCGGGTCATCTCGCGGCGCTGATTGGGCAGCACCAGGGTGACGACGGTGCCGGACTCGCCGGCTCGGGCGGTGCGCCCGCCCCGGTGCAGGTAGTCCTTGTGGTCGGCCGGCGGGTCCAGGTTGACGACCAGGTCGAGACCGTCGACGTGGATGCCCCGGGCGGCGACGTTGGTGGCGATCAGCGCGGTCACCTGGCCGGTACGGAACTGCTCCAGCGTGCGGGTGCGCTGCGGCTGGGACTTGCCGCCGTGCAGCGCCGCCGCCTTCACCCCGTTCGCGAGCAGGTACTCCACCAGGCGGTCCGCGCCGTGCTTGGTGTCGATGAACATGATCACCCCGCCCTCGCGGGAGGCGATGTGCGCGATCGCCGCGTCCTTGTCCCGGCTCTGGACATGCAGGACGTGGTGCGCCATGGTGCTCACCGTCGCGGCCGAGGGGTCCACCGAGTGGGTGACCGGGTCCTTGAGGAAACGGCGCACCAGCCGGTCGACGTTGCGGTCCAGGGTGGCGGAGAACAGCATCGTCTGGCCGCCCTCGGCGACCTGGTCGAGCAGCTCGGTCACCTGCGGCAGGAAGCCCATGTCCGCCATCTGGTCGGCCTCGTCCAGCACCGTGATGCCGACCCCGTCGAGCTGGCAGTCACCGCGCTGGATCAGGTCCTTGAGCCGCCCGGGCGTGGCCACCACGACCTCGGCTCCGCGGTTCAGCGCCTGCGCCTGGCGGCCGATCGACATCCCGCCCACCACGGTCGCCATCCGCAGCCGCACCGCGTGCGCGTAGGGCGTGAGCGCCTCGGTGACCTGCTGCGCCAGCTCGCGGGTGGGCACCAGCACCAGGGCCAGCGGCCGGCGCGGCTCGGCACGCTGCCCGGCGGTGCGGGCCAGCACGGCGAGACCGAACGCGATGGTCTTGCCCGAACCCGTACGCCCACGGCCCAGTACGTCACGGCCGGCCAGCGAGTTCGGCAGCGTCGCGGCCTGGATCGGGAAGGGTGCGGTGACGCCCTGGCGGGCCAGCACCGACAGCAGTGCCTTCGGCATGTCCAGCTCGTCGAACGACTCGACGGCCGGCAGCGCCGGAGTGGTGCTCACCGGCATCGCGAACTCGCCCTGCGGGAAGGAGCGCTGACGTCCCCCCTGGCCCGAGGACCGCCCGGCGCCCCCTGACGGGGCACGGTGGAAGGCGCTGCCGCCGGAGCGAGAGCCCGCGGTGGCGCGGGAGTTGGCGTTCTGGTACGAGGAGCGACTGGAGCGAGTCATACGAAGACCTTCCTCAGGGCGGCACGTCACGAGGAAGGCTCCGCAGCGCGGGGCGCCGGCGGAGACCGCAAGGGAACGGGCCAGAAGTGTGACAGGCGAAGCGTGGACGGAGAACCGTGCGGCACGTCACCTACGGTCGGCGCTCACCGAACGGGCGGGAGCGGAGACCTCGAACCGTGAGCTGTCACGGCAGGGCGCCGATCCGCACGCGGCGCTGTGCGTCTCGCGTGGGGATGGCCGCCGGTGGCGGAGCCAGGGGGGCCTCAACGGCCGGAGGATGCGTTGTGGCGCAATGCCGAGGGGCCCGCACCGGGCGTGTACGCGGTGCGGGCCCCTCGCTGCTAGGCGGGTGCCATGGCAGAAGAACTACAGCGGACGAATGTTCTCGGCCTGCGGGCCCTTCTGGCCCTGCGTGACGTCGAACTCGACCTTCTGGCCCTCGAGCAGCTCACGGAAGCCGTTGGCGTTGATGTTCGAGTAGTGGGCGAAGACGTCGGGGCCGCCACCCTCCTGCTCGATGAAGCCGAAGCCCTTTTCCGAGTTGAACCACTTCACAGTGCCATTAGCCATAAAGAAATCTCCTTCAAGGGGCTGTCCGAAGCGCGCACAGTGCGGGCTTCGAGTCGCCGCGATGAGCGCCCACCCGGGGAAGAGCCGGGAAACAGAAATGCGCCTGCGAAATACATCAGCAGGCGCACACAAAGTTCATGGGAACCACTACTGCAACTAACACGACTGTAGCAGTCCCCGGCCCGCTGCGGTGGAATATTTCACCCCTGGTTTCGCAGGGGCTCAGTCCAGGGCCGCCGCCCCCGAGTTACCAGGAACAGCGACGCGCCGTGTGCCCGAGATGGTTGACGACGGACCGGGTTGGTGTCAGCGCGGTGCAGTACGGTCTCTGACGACATGTCATTTTGGTTCGAGGGAGCCGAGGTTCGCATGGCCAAGGCGCAAGTTCCGGTGACAGCCGCGATAGTGCTGGCGATCGCCGTCCTGGCGGGGTGCTCCGCCGGCGGCTCAGTCACGCACACCGACCCGACCACGGTGGCCGAGCCCCCGTCGGCCGCCGACCCGGCGGTGCCCGGCGTGACCTCCGCAGGCCCGTCGCCCAGCGCGGCTTCGACAAGCTTCCCGCCGGCGGCGACGCCTGCCCCGGATACTGCGAGTACTGCGAGCGCGGATCCGTCGGTCGTCCTCGGAAGCGTCCTCAAGACGTATCTGCCCACGGCGACAAGCCTCCCGCCGGGCTGGGCCCTCGACACCACCGACAGTGACGAGCAGGAGTCGGACAGCGGAGCGCAGGTCCTCTCCAGGAGCTCGGTGCTGGGGCTTCCCACGGCGCAGTGCAGCCTCCTGAGCAACATGAACGTGCTCGACGGCTACGCGGCGTACGCCACCGTCGAGGTGGAGGACACGGGCGGCAAGTACCACGCCCAGGTGACCGTGGCCTCCTTCAGCACCGGCGGTGCGGCGAACCAGCTGGCCGTCATCAGGGCCTTCATGGCGCGCTGCCCCTCGTACGTGGCCAGTGGCATGGGCGCCGGCGGCAGTGACGTCCAAGTGCTCCTCACCGCCAAACCGGTGGTCGGGCTGGGTGACGAGGGCCTGGACGTCAAGATCCTCCCGCAGGGGGGCTACGTGGGCAACGAGACGGTCCTGGTCCGCATCGGCGATCGAGTTCTGTCAGTCCGCTGCGCCGCCGATCGCGCGGGCCAGTTCCCTGACGTGACATCGCTGGCGCGGCAACTGGCCAAATCCGTCAGGTAGTCACGCCTTCGCCGCTCGACGGGCGCTCAGCGGTTCCGGGCGGTACTGGTGGAACGGTCCGGTCAGGCGCTTGAGCTCTCGTCCTGATGCGGTGCGGGGGCGGGCGTGGGAGTTTGGTCTATCGGGGGTGGGCGACCGTGCGGAGCGGCCGTCCGGGACGCGGCGGCGTAGCAGTCGCCGGGTCGTCGAACCGGTTCGGAGGTACCCGATGGCCGTGTCGATGGGAGTCGAGGAGGAGTTCCACCTCGTCGATGTGCAGAGCCGGATGCTGGTGGCACAGGCCCACGAAGTGCTGGACCGCCTGCCGGACCGCGGCTTCGCCGCCGAGTTCCAGCAGTCGGTGGTCGAGTCCAACAGCGGCGTGCACGTCTCGCTGGAGGCGCTGCACGCCGACCTGATCCGGTCCCGGCGGATCCTGGTCGAGGCGGCCTCCGCGCTTGGTCTGGCGGTCGTCGCGGCCGGCACCGCGCCACTGGCCCGGATGGGGTCGGTGGACGCCACGCCGGACCCCCGGTACCTGCACATGGCCGACGAGTACCGCGTGTTGGCCGACGAGCAGCTGATCTGCGGCGCGCAGTTCCATGTGGACGTGCCCGACCGCGACACGGCGGTCCGCGCGATGTGCGTGGTCTCGCCCTGGCTGCCCACCCTGCTGGCGCTGTCCGCCAGTTCGCCCTTCTGGCTCGGCGCGGACACGGGCTACGCCAGTTGGCGGACCTTACTGTGGCAGCGCTGGCCGACCACCGGCCCGGTCGGCTGCTTCGACTCGGCGGCCGACTACGACGCGGCCGTGACGGGGCTGGTGCGCTCCGGGGTGATCAGTGACGCGGGGATGGTCTACTACGACATCCGGCCCTCCGCCCACCAGCAGACCCTGGAGCTGCGGGTCTGTGACGCCTGCCCCCGGGTGGAGACGGTGGTGATGATCGCCGGGCTGTTCCGCGCGCTGGTGGTCGATGCCTGCGCGGCCGTCCGGGGAACCGGCTGCTGTCAGCACGCCCGGCAGCAGTGGCTGCGTGCGATGACCTGGCGGGCCGCCCGCTCGGGGCTGCACGGCGACCTGGTCGACCCGGCCACCGGGTTGGCGAGGCCGGCCCAAGCCGTGGTCCGGTCGCTGCTGGCGCGGCTGCGGCCGGTGCTGGAGGAGTTCGGCGACTGGGAGGTCGTCTCGGGGCTGGCGGCGGAGACGCTGGGCAGGGGCGACGCCGCCCACCAGCTGCGGCGGGTCGCCGTCGACGGCGGCCTGACGGCGGCTGTCGACTTCCTCGCCGCCCGCACCCGCGCGCGGACCAGCCGCAGGGCTCTGCCGGCCCGCCACCGGCAGCACCAGGCCGCCCGGCTCGCGACCCGCCGACCGGGCGTTCCGCCGCACCGTACGGGCCGGACGGCGGCCGCCGCCGGACCGCCGTTCGAGGGCGGCTGCGACCCGGTGGCGGCCGCCCTCTGCCCGCTCCCGTACCACCGCCCGAACGGGGGTGAGGCGGCATGTGCGGGCTGAGCGGAGAGGTCCGCTTCGACGGCGGGCGGCCCGACCGGGCCGCCGTGGAGCGGATGACCGACCGGCTGGCGGCTCGCGGGCCCGACGGCCGGGGGCTGTGGTCGCAGGGTGCCGTGGCGCTGGGCCATCGGCGCCTGAAGATCATCGAGTTGTCGGAACGCGGCGCCCAGCCGATGACCGACCCCGAGAGCCGGCTCACCGGCGTCTTCAACGGCTGCGTCTACAACTACCGTGAGCTGCGGAGCGAACTGCAGGGGCTGGGGCACCGCTTCTTCTCCACCTCCGACACCGAGGTGCTGCTCAAGGCGTACCGGCAGTGGGGGACGGCGTGCGTCGAGCGCCTGTTCGGCATGTTCGCCTTCGCCGTGGCCGAGCTGGACACCGGCCGACTGGTGCTCGGCCGCGACCGGCTCGGGATCAAGCCCCTCTACCTGGCGCAGCGCGCGGACCGGCTGCGCTTCGCGTCCTCGCTGCCCGCACTGCTCGCGGGCGGCGGGGTGGACACCTCCGTCGACCCGGCCGCACTGCACCAGTACCTGACTCTGCACGGCGTGGTGGCGGCGCCGCGCACCGTGCTCGCCGGGGTGCGCAAGCTCCCGCCGGCCACCGTGCGGGTGGTGGAGCCGGGCGGCGCTCAGCACGACCGGTGCTACTGGCAGCCGTCCTACAGCCGTCGCCCCGAGCACGCCGACATGGACGCCGCCGACTGGCGGGACGCCGTGCTCGACGTGCTGCGTACCGCCGTGCGGCGCCGCACGGTGGCGGACGTGCCGCTGGGCGTGCTGCTCTCCGGTGGGCTGGACTCCAGCCTGATCGTGGCGCTGCTCGCCGAAGCGGGCCAGCACGACCAGACCACCTTCAGCGTGGGGTTCGAGGCGGAGCGTGGTGAGCAGGGCGACGAGTTCAGGTACTCGGACCTGGTGGCCAGGGAGTTCGCCACCGATCACCACCAGATCATGGTTCCCTCGGACCGGCTGCCGATCGCGGTGGACCGGGCGGTGGCGGCCATGAGCGAGCCGATGGTCAGCCACGACGTGGTCGCCTTCAACCTGCTGGCGGAGCAGGTCTCCAAACACGTCAGCGTCGTGCAGAGCGGGCAGGGAGCCGACGAGATCTTCGCCGGGTACCGCTGGCACCCCGCGCTGGCGGCCGTGCCGCGCGAGCGGGAGCCCGAGACCTTCGCCCAGGTGTTCTTCGACCGGTCGCACGCCGAACTGGGCCGGATGCTCCAGCCGGAGCTGCTGGCGGACCGCGACGTCTCCGGCGACCTGGTCCGCGCGCACATGGCGCCCGCGGGGGCCGAGACCGCCCTGGACGCGGCCGTGCGGCTGGACACCCACGTCCTGATGATCGACGACCCGGTCAAGCGGGTCGACAACATGACCATGGACTGGGGTCTGGAGGCGCGGGTGCCGTTCCTGGACCACGAGCTGGTCGAGCTGGCCGCCGCCTGCCCGCCGGAGCTCAAGCTCGCCCACGGGGGCAAGGGAGTCCTCAAGGACGCGGCCCGCAAGCTGCTGCCGCGCGAGGTGATCGACCGGCCCAAGGGCTACTTCCCGGTACCGGCGATCCGCCGGATGGCTCCGCCGGTGCTCGACCGGATCCAGCAGGCCCTGTCGGCTCCCGAGGCCCGGTCCCGGGGGATCTTCCGGGAGTCCTACCTGACCGAGCTGCTGGCCGCACCGGACGCCCACCGCACGGGGCGCGGGGCGAACGCGCTCTGGCAGGTGGCCCTGCTGGAGATGTGGTTGCAGTCCCACGGGATCAGCTGAGCGGGCGGCGGACGGTGGTGGACCAGCGGGCCGATCCCGGGGCCCCGGCGCAGACGGTTCCGCTGGCCGTGGCCCTCCCGCAGGCGCCCGGCACCCGGGAGGGCCACAGCCAGGTGACCGCCCACGGCTGCTGGTACCCGTCGGCGGACCCCACCGGCGCCCGGGTGGCCTTCATCTGCAACCGCGGCGGCGTCCCGCAGCTGTGGACGGGATCGGTGGACGGCGACGACGTGCACCTCCTGGACACCGGGCTCGACCCGGTCATCGAGGTCTCCTGGTCCCCGGACGGCCGCTGGATCGCCTACACCACCGCCCCCGGCGGCGGCGAGCACACGCGGGTGCTCTGCGTCCGGCCGGACGGCAGCGACCGCCGGGTGCTGGCCGGCGCCGTGCCGGGCAGCACCGCCTACCTCGGCCGCTGGACCCGCGACGGCTCGGCCCTCGCCCTCACCGCCACCGATCCGCCGGCCGGCTTCCCCGACCAGGAGCGCGGCGGCGGCCCTCCCGCGCCGTACCAGGCACCCCCGAGCGAGTGGGCCGGCCACGGTGGTGGCGCCGGCCGCCCGGTGCGGCTGGGCGGCGCCCACCGCGGTGAGGTCGGGACGCCGGCCGCGGACGGTGGACCGCCGGGGGCGGCACCGGTCTCGGCCGCGCTGCGCCCGCCGAAGCCGGCCCCGTACCAACCGGCCCCCGAGCCGCATCTCACGGGCGGCGGCCTGGCCGCCTACCTGGCCGATCCGGCCGGAGTGCGGCCTCCTGAACTCATCGCCACCGAACCGGCGGGCGCCACGCTGAGGGTGTGCGACACGACCCCGGACGGCCGGCTCGTCCTGCTGCTGCGAGGGCCGCGCGGCGCGCGTCAGGCCGTGGTGCTGCGGACCGGCACCCGCGAGACGGCCTGCACGGTGCCGGTGGCCGACGGCGATCCCTGGATCGGCCGGTTCTCGCCCGACGGCCGCACGCTGTACCTGCGCAGCGACGCCGACCGCGAGTTCGCGGCGCTGGTCACCGTCGAGCTCGCACCGGACGGCGCCGCTCTGCGCCGGCTGGTGACCGCACAACGCGACGACGCCGACCTGGAGTTGCTGTCGGTGCGGGACGACGGGCGCAGTGCCGTGCTGGCGTGGAACGTCTACGGCCGCAGCGAGTTGGAGACCATCGTGCTGCCCGCCTCGCCCGGCAGCGCGGACGGCGGCCGCTCCCCGTTCGAGCTGCCCCCGCTGGAGCTGCCGCTGCGTGCGCTGCCCCTGGCGCACGAGGTGGTGACCCGGATCAGCCCGGCCGGCCCGACGGGACTGGCGCTGGCTTTGTCAGGTTCGCTGCGCCGGCCCGGCGTCTGGCACCTGGCCGACGGCAGGTCGCCCGTCCGTACGCCGTGGTCCTCGCGCGACGCGGACGCCGTCGCACCCGGCCGCCCGCCGGTGCGGCCCGAGCACCTGCGGCTGCGGGCCCGCGACGGGCTGGCGCTGGCCGGCTGGTACTACCGGGCCCCCGGCCGTGACCCCGGCCGTGACCCCGACCGCCGGGCTCCGTGCGTCGTCCATCTGCACGGCGGGCCCGAACAGCAGGAACGGCCGGTGTTCGACCCGCTCTACCACGAGCTGCTCGGCCGTGGCCTGGACGTCTTCGCGCCCGACGTCCGCGGATCGCTGGGCGCGGGCCGCTCCTTCGTCAACGCCGATCTCGGAGCCGGGCGGTTCGCGGCGATCAACGACGTCGCGGACTGCGCGACGCACCTGGTCACCCTCGGACTCGCCGACTCCCGGCGGCTGGCCGTGATGGGGCACTCCTACGGCGGCTACCTCACGCTGGCCTCCCTGGTCTGGCACCCGGAGCTGTTCCGCACCGGTGTCTCGGTGTGCGGCATGTCGGACTTCCTGACCTTCTTCGCCGGCACCGAGCCGTGGATCGCCCGCTCGGCCGCCGCCAAGTACGGCCATCCCGAGCGGGACCGGGACCTGCTGCACGCGCTGTCCCCGATGAGCCGCATCGACGCGCTGCGGGTGCCGCTGCTGGCCGTCCACGGCGAGCACGACACCAACGTCCCGCCGGGCGAGTCCGAGCAGATGGTCCGGGCGGCCCGGCAGCGGAGGATCCCCGCCGAACTGCTGATCCTGCCCAACGAGGGCCACGAGTTCATGCGCACGCGCAGCCGGGTCCTGTTCCGCCGGACCGCGGCCTCCTGGATCGAACGCCACCTCGCGGGCTGACCGCCGTCGGGCCGCTCCGAGCGCCCCATGACCGTGGGCCAGGTCACCTTGGAGCCCCCCGCCGGGCAGGGTTGCCGGTGACGGTGCTCACGCGCGGATCCGGACTACTACGGCGGGTCGTTGGCAGCCGGGGGCCGGCCGCTGTCATGGTTTCCGGTGATTTAGGCGTTTAGCCACCATTTATGCCGTTTTGGCTGATCAGCGGGGTGGCGGACCGGGCGCCGGGGTGGTGGTTTGGGGCCTGGAGGCGGGGGTAGCGGGTGCCGGTGCCGGATGCCGTCGAGGTGGCGGGTCTACTACCGGAGCTCGTATCAGGGGGTCTTGGCGAGGGGTTCGGGGCCCGCTAACAATTGGCCAGGTCGCCAGCTGCGGCAGCCGGTCCCCTCGGTGGGGCCAGGCGGTCGCGGATCCGGCGCAGGGCTCGTGTTCATGTCGCGGGTCCACCCGGCGCTTCTCCCCGCCACCCGGTCAGGTCTGGTGCCCGACCGGGTCCGGTGCGGGAGTGCGGCGCCGCCCCCGTCCCCCAGTGATTGGCTCCTTCATGCCCGCGTTCTCCTCCCGTATGCGCAAGTCCGCCGCCCTGCTCGTGTCCGCCGCCGGTCTGGCGGGTCTCGGTGCCGCTGTCGCGCCGAGCGCCGCGTACGCCGACACCCCGCAGCAGATCGCGGCGAGCATCGTTCCCGCCGACCAGCTGGCCTCCTTCGACCAGATCATCAGCCACGAGAGCAGCTGGAACGTGACGGCGACGAACCCCTCCTCGGGGGCGTACGGGCTGGCGCAGGCACTGCCGGGCAACAAGATGGCCTCGGTGGGCAGCGACTGGGCGACCAACCCGACCACGCAGATCAAGTGGGCGCTCCAGTACATGGACAGCACCTACGGCAGCCCGAACCAGGCCTGGACCTTCTGGCAGGCCCACAACTGGTACTGATCCACCAGCGCTCCGAAGGGGCCTGGCAGGCGCACCCGCGCCCGCCGGGCCCCTTCGTGCCCCCGAACCGGACTGCCGTAACGATTCACCCGGGAGAGTGGTTTGAGACTGCCTCAACGGTCCGGATCATCTGGGCGTGGTCACATCACATCGGCGCGGATTCGCCGGGCCTTGTTCGAAGGGATGGTTGCGGGGTGTCGGCACAGCGGATACGAATCATCTCTTTCAAACGGCGTGCGTTGAGCAGGAGTTGGGCCCATCGGGCGCTCGCGGACCCGACCCCGGCAGGATGCCTTCAGGGGCCGGAACCGGATGGCCGCATCGGCCCGGCGAACCAGGCCCGCGCACGATGCGCCTCCTGATCGACCACGGCATGGCCAGGACACCGACCCGCGAACGCCGACAGGAGGAGCACGATGCCGTCATCGCCGCTGCCTGATGTCGCCGCCGGGGTGCCCGCCCAGCCCGGTCCCGCCGGGGCGCGTCCGGTCAGCCGGCTCCTCCTCGAAGCCCGCGAGGCGATCACACCCGTCCTGCGCGGCATCGTCGACGACCTCCCCGGCGAGCTGCGCCGGGTGGCGGGCTACCACATCGGCTGGTGGGACGCCGAGGGCCGGCCCACCTCCAGCGCGGGCAAGGTGATCAGGCCCGCGCTGACGCTGGCCTGCGCCCGCGCGGCGGGCGGCGCCGCCACTCCCGGCGTGATCGACGCCGCGGTCGCGGTCGAACTGGTCCATGACTTCTCCCTCCTGCACGACGACGTGATGGACAACGACACGACCCGTCGTCACCGCCCTGCCGCGTGGTCCGTCTTCGGCGTGGACCGGGCGATCCTCACCGGCGACATGCTGCTGGCCGCCGCCATCCGCCGCCTCTGCGGCACGGACCTCGTTTTGGTCCTCGCCGACGCGGTCCTGGAGTTGGGCACGGGCCAGTGTGCCGACCTGGCCTTCGAGCGGGTGTCCGAGGTGAGCCTCGCCGAGTGCCTGGCCATGGCGGAGGGCAAGACCGGTGCGATCCTGGGCGCTGCCTGCGAACTCGGCGCGCGAGCCGCGGGTGCCGCCGCGTCGGCCGCCCTCGACTACCGCACGTTCGGCCGCCAACTGGGCGTGGCCTTCCAGATCGTCGACGACTCCCTCAGCATCTGGGGTGATCCGCTGCGGACCGGGAAGCCGACCGGCAACGACCTCGCGGCCCGCAAGAAGTCCCTGCCGGTCGCCGCGGCCCTGATGTCGGACACCGCCGCCGGGCGTGAGCTGGCCGGGATCCTCGCCACCACCCGCGAGTTCGACCAGGCCACCACCGCCCACGCGGAGTTGCTGGTCGAACAGGCCGGAGGCCGCGCCTGGGCCGCCGCCGAGATCAACCGCCGCATCAGCACGGCCTTGCACGCGCTCACCGACGCCGCGCCGACCGCCGGCGGCGGGGCCGAGCTGCGGGCCGTCGCCACCCTGATGACCAGCCGGGACCACTGACCCCGCACGCGCCTGCGGCGCGGGGTCGGCCGTGGGGAAGGAGCTGCTACTGCTCAAGTCGGCCAGCACGGGAACACTTTGGCTGGGGTTCACTCGATCGGATGATGGCATGGCAGGGACCTGACATCCGGCCTCCGGGTCCCTAGCGTGATCGGAGATCACCGGCGGTCTGCTCCTGGCCCGCTGTGGCGGCTGTTTCGGAGCAACGCGAACGGAGTGGGACATGGTGAGAGCGACTGTCGACTACGACCTCGTGATAGTCGGGTCGGGTCCGGCGGGTGCGACGGCGGCCCGGGCCGCCGTCCGAGGCGGGCTGAGCGTCCTCCTGGTGGACAAGAAGCAGGAGTTGGGCTCGCCCATCCAGTGCTCGGGGGCCGTCAGCGCCAACGCGCTGAAGGAGGTGGAGGTCCTCCCGGCGGACGAGTTCGTGGTGGAGCCGGTGTACGGGTTCAAGGCGTACGACGCCACCGGGGTCTCGGAGACGGTGGACTACCGTCCGTACCGGTCCGAGCCGATCGGGTACGTGGTCGACCGCCGCAGGTTCGACCGCCACCTGGCCGCACTCGCCGAACTGGCGGGCGTCGAGCTGTGGTTGAAGACCGAGGCGACGGGGCACACGCCCCGCCCGGACGGCACCACCGAGGTCCACCTCAGCCGCCTCGGCCGTCCGGTCTCCGTCACCGCGCACGTGGTGGTCGGTGCGGACGGGGTGCAGTCCCAGGTGGGCAAGTGGGCCGGCATCCAGACGCGGATCAAGCTCAGGGAACTGGCCTCGTGCTTCCAGCTCGTCGTCGAAGGGGTCGAGACCAGCGGCCTGCTGGAGATCGTCACCGGCGAGCGGTGGGCGCCGGGCGGCTACGCGTGGATCTTCCCCAAGGGGCACGGCCGCGCGGAGGTCGGTCTCGGGGTCGCCCGGACCATGACCGAGCGGGACGCGCGGTGGCATCTGGACCGGTTCATGAACGAGTCGTTCCTCGCCGACCGGTTGAAGGGCGCTCGGATCATCGAGGTGCAGGGCGGCGGAGTGCCGCTGGCGGCACCGCTCAGGCGGCAGGCCGCCGACCACATCGTGCTGATCGGTGACGCGGCCCGCCACGTCAACCCCATCACCGGGGGCGGGATCCACACGGCGCTGCGCGGCGGGGCCATCGCCGGCGCGTTCCTGGCGGACTTCCTGGCCGGAGACCTCCCGCCCACCGCCGCACACCTGGAGGGCTGTCACCAGCGCTGGCTGGCGGAGCTCGGCGACACCATGTGGAAGCTCTACGACCACAAGACCGCCATCTTCCGCGAGCGTGACCCCGCGCGCCGCGACGCCCTGCTCTACGCGACGATGACCAGCTACTTCCGTCCCGACTCCGAGTACCGGAAGATCTGACCGGCCGCTGCCCGGTCCGGTCGAACGAAGCAGAGGACTGATCCGATGTCCCAGAGCGCCATGGTCTTCCAGGTCAGTTGGAACGCGTGCATCCAGTGCGGGGCCTGCGTCGCGGTGTGCCCGAAGGAGGCCGGGTTCACCACGCCCTTCGACACCATCGCCACCGACACCCCCTGCGACATCGCCTGCATGGCCTGCGAGAAGGTCTGCCCCGTCACCGCCATCGACTCCCGTCCCGCGACACCGCAGGAGCAGGCCGAGCTGCCCGCCGTCCCGCAGATCTCGCTCCGCTGACGGCGGGCGGAACAACGCCGTGAACCGTGTTCGCCAGGCCCTCGACCGGCCTGGGCCGACGATCCGGTCCCAGCTCACGCCGTGGCTCGTCTGGTCGAACCTCCTGATGGCCGGCAGCGCGGCGGGCTGGGTCCTGTGCACGGCGTCGGTCGTGGGCCTGCCCGTCGATCCGGCCGTCGTCGCCCTCGCCTTCGTGCTGACCGCCGTGTTCTACCTGCGCGACCGGATGGCGCCGGCGGAGCAGAGCGCCGACCGCTTCACGATGCCCGAGCGCACCGGCTGGCTGGTGCGCCACGCGGCGGCGCTGCGCCGGCTGGGGCGGGTGCTCGGCACGCTGGCGGCGGTCGCGGTGCTGCTGCGACCGGCGAGCCTGCCCTGGCTGCTGGGCGGACTGGGCCTGTCGGTCAGCTACACGGTGAAGTGGATTCCCCGTGGCGGCGGACGGATCGCCTGGAAGCAGCTGCCGGCCGCGAAGGAGGTCCTGGTCGCGGCGCTGTGGACCAACCTCACCGTCTTCGTCCCGGTGGCCGTGGCCCACGGGTCCTGGGACCGGCGGGTCGTGCTGACCGCCTCGGCGCTCTGGTGCCTGATCGCCACGCAGATCCTCGTCAACGACCTGCGGGACGTCGACGAGGACCGCCGGCGGGGCACCCGGTCGCTGCCCGTGCTGGTCGGCACCCGCGCGGCCCGCCTGGTCGGTTGCCTGCTCTGCGGGACCGCCGGGTTCAGCGCCTACCTGCTCGACAGTCCCGCGCTGATCGTGGTGTCACTCGCCACTCTGGTCACCGCGGTGGGCTACCGGCGCGAGCACGACCCGCGCTGGCGGCCGTGGATCGAGAGCCAGGGCGTGATCGCGGCCGCCCTGGTCGTTCTCAGCTGAGCTGTCATCTCTCTGTACGAATGGCGTACCCACAGGTAACTTACTCGGCAGTCAGGAGTGTGACCCGCCTCACGACTTCGGGGGAGCCATGTCCAGAAGACCTGTTCGGAGCCTAGCCATCGCCGCCGTCGCGGCCATGACGTTGGCCGCCGCCCCGTGCGCCTCGGCCGCGACGACAAACAGCACCACGGGCGATCCGTTCTCCACCTACAACGGGAGCGCCCCGCTCTCCTCGTTCGCGCCCGGCACCGTGCTGAAGACGCGCACGCTGCAGTACCACATCGAGGGCATCGCCACGCCGGTCACCGCGATCCAGCTGCTCTACCGCACGACCGACGCCCAGGGGCGACCGGCCGCGAACGTGACCTCGGTGGTGCGCAGCATCACGGGCAACAGCACGAAGGCCGTGTCCTACCAGTCGTTCTACGACTCCCTGAACCCGCAGGACGAACCGTCCCGGGCCATTGCCGGGAACGTGACCCTGGGCGGCACGATCGCCAACTTCGAATCCGCGGCCCTCTCGGCGCTGCTGCTGCAGGGTGACAACCTCGTCATCCCGGACACCGAGGGCCAGTCGGCGGACTTCGCGGCCGGACCGGAGTACGCCTTCAACACCCTGGACTCGATCCGGGCCGCGACCAACTCCCCGCTGACCGGCCTCAACAGCGCGACCGAGTTCGGGCTGATGGGCTACTCCGGCGGCTCCATCGCCACCGACTGGGCGGCGGCCCTCGCCCCGGGCTACGCGCCCGACGTCAACCGGAAGCTCGTCGGCTTCGCCGAGGGCGGGGTGCTCGTCGACCCGGCGCACAACCTGCAGTACGTCAACGGCTCCCTGGTCTGGTCCGGCGTCATCCCCATGTCGATCATCGGGGTCTCCCGTTCGTTCGGCATCGACCTGACGCCGTACCTGAACAGCTACGGTCTCCAGATCTACGACCGGCTGCAGAACGGCTCGCTCCTCGACGCGCTCGGCCACTACCCCGGCCTGACCTGGCAGCAGATGGCGAAGCCCCAGTACGCCGACCCGGACTCGGTGGGCCCGTTCGTCGAGGCGGTGAACAGGATCAACCTGGGCTCGGCCCCCACCCCGACCGTCCCCGGCTACATCGCCCAGGGTGACGGAGGCGTGCTGGAGGGAACCTTCGCCGATCCGGCCGGCATCGGTACCGGCGACGGCGTCATGGTCGCCGGGGACGTGCGGGCGCTGGCCGACCAGTACTGCGCGACCGGCAACAGCTCGATCAGCTACGACCAGTACGACCTGCTCAGCCACCTCGGAACGGCGCCGGTATGGGCGCTCAAGGCGGGGTCGTGGCTCAACGACCGGTTCGCGGGCAAGCCGGCCCCGTCCGACTGCGGACAGATCCCGGCGGGCAACTCGCTGGCGCCGGAGCGGACGGTTCCCCCGTCCTGACACGCTGACCCAACACCGCTCGTCGGACGGGCAGTTGCAGTGGGTCGAGCACCCGGGTGCGCACGGTGGCAGACGTGCCTAGGCTGGCTGGTAGGGAGAGAACCGAGCGGGGGCGGATCTGCTCGATGGGTCATGCCTCCGAACGCCGGTACACGGCCGAGAGGAGATCCCTGCTATGGCGAAGGTACTGTTCATCGTCAGCGGAGCCACCTACTGGGTGCTGAAGGACGGCACGCGGCACGCGACGGGATACTGGGCCGAGGAGTTCGCGAACCCGTACAAGATCCTGACGGACGGGGGTCACGAGGTCGTCGTCGCGACGCCGAACGGCGTGACCCCGAACGTCGACATGATGAGCCTGCGGCCCGAGATGGTGGGCGGCAACGAGATGGCCCTCGAGTTGGAGGCCATCATCCGGTCCGCGGAGACGATGCGCCGGCCGCTGCGGCTGTCGGACGTGCGCCTCGAGGACTACGACGCGGTGTACTTGCCGGGCGGCCACGGTCCGATGGCGGACCTGGCGCTGGACGCCGATGTCGGACGGCTGCTGACGCAGCAGCTGGCCTCGGGCAACCCGCTGTTCATCGTGTGCCACGGCCCCGCCTCGCTGCTGGCCACCAGGATCCACGGCGAGTCGCCGTTCAAGGGCTACAACATCACGTGCTTCACCAATGAGGAGGAAGAGGGCGTCGGGCTGGCCCCCAACGCTCCGTGGCTGCTGGAGACCGACGTCAAGGAGAAGGTCGGGGTCAACTTCACCCGTGGCCCGATCTGGGAGCCGTACATGGTCGAGGACCGCAACCTGGTCACCGGGCAGAACCCCGCGTCGGCGGCGGTGCTGGGGGAGCGGATGCTGGAAATCCTCAAGTGACGCGGTCCCGGCGACCGCCGGGACAGGCCCTGCCCAGGCTGGCGAGGATCTGGAAGACGGTCCCGGTCGCGGCGCCGTAGGCGAGGTGGGGGCCGAGATCGGCCGCGAGGGTCTTGGCGTCGTACTTCCAGATGGGCTCGTAGAGCCCCGCGATCGGCAGGGTGACGTAGTCGCTGATCCACACGAGCGCGCTGAACGGCACGCCGTAGACCGCACAGGGCTTGCGCACCGAGCCGGCGAGTACGCCGTAGAGCGCCCCGTAGGCCGCGCCGTACGACCAGTGCATGAACGTGCTGACCGGCCAGGCCGCGGCATCCGGGAGTTCGCGCTGGGTGAAGCCCTCGATCAGGCGCTTGCCGACCTGTCCGGGATCCGGAGCCTCCTGCCAGGTGCGGACGGGAGCGAACTCCCAGCGCAGCGCACTGCGCTCACCGCCGGACCGGCGCTGCCGCAGGAACCGGACGGTGTCCATGCACGCGGTGCCGACCAGGCCGGCGGCCAGACCTGAAGCGATCGCGCCGAGCGGAGTCAACTGTTTCGGAGTGCGCATGCTGCATCGCTCCTGCCGGTCTTGGCGATACGGGGCCGGTCCGCGCGGCGTCGCGCGAGCGGGCGACACCGGCATCTCCTCGTAGGCATGCTGGCATGCGGGCCCTCACGGCACCATTCGGAGCGCCGGCCTCAGTGCTCGGTGCCGTCGTAGATCCGCAGCAGCACCTGCTGGACGGTGTCCGGGTCGGCCGGGCCGCTGACCTGCAGCAGGTAGTTCTCGTCGTACCAGGTGCACAGGGTCCGGTCGGCGTGCTGGTCCTGGTAGCACGTGGTGGTGCCGGCGATCCTCAGCCGCGGGTGGGTGAGCGTGGCGCCCTGCGGAGACGGGGCGTGGGCGGCGAGCCAGCCGCCCACCTGGCCGTGGTTGCGGGTCGTGGTCAGCGCCCAGAGGGTGGCGGTGCCCGGGGCGTCACCGTAGACACCCTGGCTCACGGTGGACAGCCCGGAGGAGAGCCCGGTCGTGGTGACGTCCGGATCGCTCGTCAGGTCGGTGGACGAGTCCAACCGGCGCTTCCCCTCGACCGTCTTCGGCAGGTTGATGTTCACCGGGTCGTGCCCGGTGCCCCGCCCGCCGCCGTGCGGGTCGTGCTCCAGGTACAGCAGCCCGAGCAGCACACCCAGCGCGACCACGATCAGCACGCAGCCCGGCAGACCGCCTCCCGAGCCGGCCCGGCCGGTGTCCCCCGTACCCATCGCAAGCCCCCGTCCCCTTCGTGTGACGGATCGTCAGACGGTGCCAGGTCCCTGTCCGGTTGCGACCGCCTGTCGTCGCGGCCGAACGTACGGTGCCTCATACCGTGAACGCCCCCGCCGCAGTGGTGATCAGGAGTCGGTCGACTGCTCGGCGGTCTGCTTGAGTGCCGCGAGCCAGGCGCGCAGCGAGCCTTCCAGCGCGGTGCGCATGCCGTCGGGGTCGGCGTCGACGGCCGGGCCCGCCCAGGATTCGAGCGTGCTGACCAGGACGCCGCCGTCGACCGGTCGGAACGTCCACACGTGGATGCCGTCGATGCCGTGGGCGTGGCCGCCCCACACGATCCGTTCCTGGGGGCGGAGTTCGGAGATCGTGGAGGAGATGGCCAGGCCGTGGCTCTGCCAGTCGAAGACCGTGCCCACGGCCAGGTCGCCGCGCGGCCGCGCGCTGGTGATGTCGCTGTGCCAGGTCGGCCAGGCGGTGATGTCGGTGTGCAGGGGCCACAGCGTCCCGAGTGGGGCGGCGATGGTGGTGCTGAGCTCGACGATGACGGGTGCTGTGCGGTCGATGTCCATGTTCTGTCCGTTCGGTTCCGGTTTCGGGTACTGGGGGAGAAGGGGCCGGGTACGTGACCACGCCGTGGCCGCCGGCGCCGTGGTCGTTCGGGAAGCTGACGGCATGTTGGTAACGATGCGCGTGGCCGAACCGTTCGTCTTTCCTGGCGGCTGGGCCCTTTCTCGGGGGTGGCCCCCTTGTGAAGGTGCGTCACCTTGCTGTGATCTGATGCTGGGTGTCGGCTGACCGTCGGGGGTTCGGACCGAGCCGGGGAACCTGGGTGGAACCTGATGGGCGGTCGGTTCGTCCATGAACTGACCGAAACATCGTCGGAAGGAGTTCACGTGGCCGGGTGGATACGGAAACGCATGGTGTTCCAGACAGCGGGGGTGCTCGTCGCGCTGGCTGCCGCGGCGGCGCCGTCCGCGCCCCTGACCTTTGCCTCGCCGGTGGCATTCGGTGCGCCCGCGGCCGCTTCGGGCGGGGCGACGGCGGCTGGGCAGCCGTCGCTGGACGGTGGTGGCCCGCGGGTTCTGCCGCAGCCGCCGGGGGCGGAGGTGGGGTCGCCCTTCGCGGCGCCGACCGCCGTGCTGCCGACCGGGGCGCCGAGTGCCGGACCGGTGTCGCCGGTGGTGTCGCTGTCCGTGGGCGGAGCCCAGTTGCCGGCCACGGTGTTCGCCGCCTACCGCAACGCCGAGGCTTCGCTGGCCGGCACCGATCCCGGCTGCCACCTGCCGTGGCAACTGCTGGCCGGCATCGGCCAGGTGGAGTCGGGCCAGGCCGACGGCGGTCGGGTCGACGCCTCCGGCACGACGTACACGCCGATCCTCGGGCCGGCGCTGGACGGGACGAGCGGCTTCGCCGCGATCCCGAACGCCGACGGCGGGACCTACGACGGCGGCGGTTCCTGGGCTCGGGCCGTCGGTCCGATGCAGTTCCTCCCCTCCACCTGGGCGGTGTGGGGCGCCGACGGCAACGGCGACGGCAAGGCCGACCCCAACAACGTCTGGGACGCGGCGCTGGCTGCCGGCCGCTACCTCTGTGCGGACGGCCGCGACCTGTCGGTGCCGGGCCAGCTCGACAAGGCGGTCCTCGGCTACAACAACTCCACCGACTACCTCAGCACGGTGAAGAGTTGGATGGCTTACTACCAGACGGGTGCCACGACGGTGCCGGACCTGTCGGCCACGCCTGGCCCGGTGGCCGCCGTGCCGACCGGGTCCGGGGCGTCCGGGGCGTCCGGTACATCCGGATTGTCCCTGGTGCCCGCCACGGCGGCGGTGCCCACGGCCGCGCCGTCGCCCACAGCCGTGCCCACAGCGCAGCCGTCCGCCGCCGCGTCGCCGACGGCCGGACCGACCGCTGGACCCACGGCCGGACCGACGGCCTCGCCGACCGCCTCGCCCTCGCCGACCGCGAAGCCGTCGCCCACGGCCACCGCCTCGCCGTCGCCCAGCGCGACGCCGTCGCCCACGGCCAGCGCGACGCCGTCGCCCACGGCCAGCGCCTCGCCGACGGCCACCCCGAGCCCGACGCCGACCGCCTGCCCGTCCCCGACGGCCGGTGCGTCCGCGTCCGCGTCCGCGTCGGCGTCCGCCTCCCCGAGCCCGTCGGCCTCGGCCTCGCCGACGGCCTCGTCGTCGCCGAAGCCGTCCGCGACCCCGGGCTCCCCGGCGCCCTCCGGCACCCCCTCGCCGGGCTGTGAGTCACCCTCGCCCACCGCCGCCGCGCCGACGAGCTCCCCGAGCCCGTCGCCTTCCGCGACCGCCAAGTGAGCGAAGCGCCGGGCGCCGCGGGCAACGACTCGCGGCGCTCGGTGCCGACCTGATGCGGCGGTTTCACTGGACGCTCGTTCGTGCACTCCTGGGGTGCGGGGTTCGTAGGTGACGTCGAGTCAACTTGTGATGATATGCGGACAGTCGACCGGAATTGGACTGTGTGCCACCGCCCATTAACCAGTACCTATGGCACATGCGTTCTCCGCTTCCTGCCCCGGCCCCCGAAACGCACCCACCCAGGATTCGGCACCGCCCCCCGCTCGAACCCGGCATGCTCGCCAGTCCGAGGTACCGGGTGCTCGGTCCGCTCGAAGTACGTCGCGACGGTCAACCGTGCACACCCACCGCCCTCAAGCGCCGCGCCCTGCTGGCCCTGCTGCTGCTCCACGCCAACGAGCCGCTGTCGGTGACCGTGCTGATCGACGAACTCTGGGACTGCCATCCGCCCAGGTCCGCGACGGCCACCCTGCAGATGTACGTCTCCGGGCTGCGCCACACGCTCGACCCCGACCACCGGTTCGCCGGCCGGGACCCCAGGCAGCATCCGGTGCTGCGGACCGAGGGCTCGGGCTACCGGCTGCGCGCGCGGCCCGGCGAACTCGACCTCGACCACTTCCAGGCGCTGGCCGGGCTCGGCCGCTCCCAGCTGCAGTCCGGCCGGTGCGCGGTGGCCGGCGCGAGCTTCCGCGGCGCGCTGGCGCTCTGGCGGGGGACGCCGCTCGGCGATCTCGGTGAGGCCGCGCTGCCCTCGCACTACCGGGTCCGGTTGGAGGAGGAGCGGCTCGCGGTGGTGCACGACCGGATCGGTGCGGACATCTGCCAGGGCCGCAGTCGCGAAGTGATCGGCGAATTGGAGGAGTTGTGCGCCCGCTACCCGCTGCGCGAGGCCTTCCACGAGCAACTGATGCTGGCGCTCGCCCGCACCGGCCGGTGCGCCGAGGCACTGGGCGCGTACGCGCGGGCCCGCCGTACGGTCGTCGAGGACACCGGGATGGAGCCGGGCCCAGCACTGCGCGCCACCCAGCGGGCGCTGCTGGACGGGCACTGGCCGAACGACACCCGGCACGAGCGGTGTCGCCCGGCGCCGCCCGCACAGCTAGCCGTCTGAGTCGTAACCTTCCCCGGCGATCCGCCAGTTGAGGCGTCGGCGGAAGTAGATCAGTGGCTCGCCGTCGTCCAGCACGCAGTCGGCCGCCTCGCCGACCAGGATCGCGTGGTCACCGTGCTCGAACACCCGGCGGGCCACGCAGCGCAGATAGACCGGGACGCCGAGCAGTCTGGGGACCGCGCCGTCCCACTCCCAGGGCGGCGCGGCGAACTTGTCCTCGCCGCTGCCCGCGAAGACCTCGGCGAGCCCGGCGTCGGTGTGCCCCAGCAGGTGCACGCCGAACGCCCTGCCCGGGCCCAACTCCCGGCCGGTGCGCGAACTCCTGGACAGGGCCAGCAGGACGGAGGGCGGGCGCACGCTGTACGAGCAGATCGAGGAGACGAGCAGCCCGCACGGGCGTCCGTCCGCCCGCCGCGCGGAGACCACGGCCACGCCCGACACCAGTCGCGACATCGCCTCGGTGAACTGGCCGGCCAGTTCGGGCGCGGTCGCCTGCTGTACCTTCATCCGCCCAGTCCCTCCGTCCGGTCGCTCACCGGTCCTCGCCCGGTCCGTGCTGGTCGCTGTCGCTGTCGCTGCCGGTGGAGCCGTCCTGGCCCGCGGCCCGCAGGCAGGCGTCCCGGTGCGAGCGCGCGTCGGGGTCGTCGGTGGCGGTGAGCACCGCCTCGAAGTCGGCCGCCGCCTGGGCGAACCGGCCGGCCGCCTGGTGGACCATGGCCCGGTTGAACCGGAACTCCGGCCGGTCCGCGAGCTGGAGCGCCTGGTCGAAGTCGGCCGAAGCGGCAGCCAGGTCACCTGCGGCATAGGCCAGTTCGCCCTTGAGTGCCCAGGCCTCGGCCAGCTCCGGATCGCTGCGCAGCGCTGCGTCCAGCGCCTGCCCGGCTTCCTCGCCGGCACCCTGCTCGGCCAGCAACCGCCCGCGCAGGCAGAGCAGATGGGCGTGCTCGGGAGCGAGCGCGAGCCCGGCCTCGACGCCCTCCAGCGCGGCCTTGGCATCTCCCAGGTCGGCCAGCACGCCGGCGCGGTTGAGCAGCGCGTCCAGGTGCTCCGGTTCGAGCTCCAGGGTCCGTTCGAAGTCGGCCAACGCCCCTTCGAGATCGCCGAGTTCCAGCCGGGCGTCGCCGCGGTTGTAGTGCGCCTCGGGGAACGGCGGTTCCAGGCTGAGCGCCTTCTCGTAGTCGGCGATCGCCTCCTCGGTGCGGCCCAGCCGGCGCAGGATGTTGCCCCGGTTGAAGTAGTGGTCGGAGAAGTCGTCGTCCGCGCCGATGACTTCGGCGTAGTCGTCCAGCGCCGCTGCCATCCGCCCGCTCATTCCGTTCACCTGGGCCCGGTTGTAGCGCAGGCCGACCCGGTGCCAGGTGTGCTCGCCGAGACCCAACTCCTGGTCCAGCCGGGCCATTCCCTCGTCCAGCAGGCGCAGCGCCACCTCGGGGCGCTTGGCCCGCACCTCGACCAGGGCCAGGCCGTTGCGGTTGAACACCGAGTAGAAGGCGCGTTCCTTGGGGTCCGGCAGCAGCGCGGCGATCGCGATCGACTGGTTGACCCAGGCCCGGGCCAACCGCTCGTCGCGCTGCGGCTCGGGGTAGTGGCGGGCGTAGAGCATGCCGGTCTCGTAGGCGAGCTTCATGTGGACCACCGGGTCGAGCGAGGTGCGGCGCGCCTCGTCCTGCACGGCGAGCGACTCGTCGGCCCGGCCGGCCGCCGCCAGGCAGACCTCGGTGTCCCGGGTGAAGACCCACCACAGCTCGGGCTGCTCCTCGGCGCTGACCAACGCGCGTCCCTGCTCGGCGAGTTCGGCGGCGGTGTGGTAGAAGCCCAGGTACTTGCACCGGGTCTGGGCGAAGCGCAGCGCGGCCAGCCCGGCGCCGCCCGGGTCGCCGCCGCGCATCAGGTGGTACGGGATGGCGCCCAGTCGAAGCGAAGGCTCCTCGAGCGCCGCGAGTTCGGCGGCCCGGCGGTCGTGCAGCGCCGCGCGTTCGGTGGGGTCCAGCCGCAGGTAGGCGGCGGTGCGTGCGGGGTCGTCGTCGGCGCCGTCCGCGTCGACGTGCGCGCGGGCGAGCTCGGCCGTCCGTTGCCGGTCGGCCTGGTGATGATCCGTCAGATCACCGGCCGAACCGGCCGCGGTGACCTGGGTGACCTGGGTGGTGTGGGCGGCGAGGGCGGCCGGCAGCGAGACGGAGACCGGGCCGGGCGGGTCCAGCAGCGGCTCGACTCCGGTGCCGACGACCAGGGTGAGCAGCTCGGCGGGGATCCGCCGGAGCGCCGCGGCCAGGAACTCCTGGTCGGTGACGTCGGAGTGCTGCACGTTCTCGACCACCAGGGTGCGGGGGCCCGCGCCGAGGTCGGTCAGCGCGCTGAGCAGGAAGTCCACCAGTCCGTGCGAGACCCGCAGCGAGTGCAGCCGCGCCGGGTACCGGCTGACCTCGGCCGGTCCGACCGTCGACTGCTTCTCCAGGACCCGCACGATCGGCGGCACCAGGTCGGTCAACTCCGGTGTGCTCTCCTGGAGTTCGACGTAGTGGCGGGCGGCCAGCGCGGGCCGGCGGCGCAGCGCGTCCGGAGCCAGCAGCCGAAGCAGCGTGCCCGCCGCGGTGTACGGCCCGCGCAGGTGCCGGTGCGCGTCCACGACGGCGAGCACGGGGGGCAGTTCGAGGCCGGCGCGCAGCCGGTCGCGGTCGGCGCGCAGCGGCGCCGAGATCCAGTAGTGGCCGCGCATGGTGCCTGCCTTTCACACAGTGGTCGGCGGGGGGCGTCAGGCGATGACGTGGTGGAGCCGGGAGCGGCGGCTGCGCAGGCGCTCGCGGAGCGCGATCCAGACCGTGAGCATGACCTGCGCCAGGGTGAGCAGCAGGAAGACCGTGGAGTCCAGCAGTTGTACCCAGCCGGCGTGGTGGCCCGGGCTGAACCGGGCCAGCGAACCGGTCACCATCCGCAGGAAGACCGGGCCGAGGGCGAGCAGGAAGGTGCTCAGGCTGGCCGCGTAGCCGCCCAGGATCAGCCAGGAGTACCAGCGGGCGATCCGCCGGTCCACCGGGTGCCAGAGCGACTCGTCCAGCAGCCGGTCGCGGCGGCCCAGCACCCGGTTCAGCCGGTTGCGCAGCAGCCGCATCGCGGTGGTGTGCAGGTCGACGCAGCCGAGCACGGTGGTGATCAGCACGTAGATGTCGGTCCGCAGGTAGAGGAAGAACTGCCAGAGCAGCCGGACTCCGGTGGCGAAGGCGAGCCCCAGGCAGACCCGGCTGGCCAGGGTCGCCGCGCCGCCCGGCCCCCGGGTCGCGTCCGCCACGATGATGAGCAGGCTCAGCAGCACGACGTCGGCCACCATCCCGGCCAGGATCGGCAGATAGCGCTTGCGGCGCTGGACCGCGACCAGTCCGTCCAGCGCGGTCTCGATCACCAGGAAGTAGAACCGGTACGACATGCTGGTGCGCGACCGCACCCCCAGGCGGCGGGCGGCCAGCGCGTGGAACGCCTCGTGGACCGCGATCAGCGGGACGGCGGCGACCAGCAGGGTCAGGTTGATCACCGCGTAGTAGCTGCTGAACAGCATGTCCTTCGACCGCGGGAACAGCTCCGGCGCGCGGACCACGCAGACCGCCGCCCAGGCCACCAGCGCCGCGTAGCAGAGCCAGGCGACGGGTGAGAAGAGCGCCCGGCCGAGCCGCTGCCAGCGGACCGGCTCCAGCACCGCCGCCGCCTCGCCCGCCTCCCGGACGAAGCCGAGCTCGCGCAGCGCCTCGACCACGTCCGCCACGTCGGCGCTCTCGCCGTACTCCGCCTGGTACCAACGGGCCGCCTGCGCCGGGGTGTCGCCGGCCGCGAGACGGCGGACCAGTTCGGCGCCGTCGGGTGGGAAGATCGCGTAGGAGTCGGTGTCCGCGCGCCCGATGGTGACCTCCTCGCCGTCCTCCAGGTAGACCAGCGGGTGGAGTGCCAGCGGGGCGTCGGGATCCGCTGCGGGGTGGGTGTCGGCGGGTTCGGCCGCGGCGGAGTCGAGTTGCCCTTGGTCCGTCATGGTGCTCCTCCTGGGCGGCGGCGCCGACGTGCCCGGGCCGCCCGACCCACTCGGGCGGGTACCCGCGGCACGCCGACGCCTTGGATTCCATTACCGCTGAACCGGGTCGGCCGACCTGGGTCAGGCGGCCGGGTACATGTGACAAGCGGCGGTGGTCAGGCGGACCGGGCCGGCCTTGCGAATCTGGATCTTCTTCATCTCTGCACCTCCTTCTCTCGGGCGGGGGCTGGTGGTCCCATCCTCGACAAGGTGGCCATAGTCCCTCCAGAATCCCGCCAAACTCCTGGCGGACGGCTGGAAGCGGCCAGGAATTGGCGCCGCCCGGCAGTGGATTCGCCGGGCGTTCTGCGGGAATCAAGCGGAGGTCCTATTCGCGCTGCGGCTGGCATTTGTCCGGCGGGGTCGGGGAGTCCGGCGCCGCACGAAAGTCGGCGCGTGTGCGCAGGAAGTCGGCTCGTCCGGAAAGATTCATCGGCAGTTCATTTACCGACTCAGTGGCATTCGTCCTCGGCACCCGGCCGGAAATCGTGAAGCTGGCTCCGGCGGCCCGGCATTTCCCGCTGGCGGCCCGGGACGCGTACACCGGGCAGCACTACGACGCGGCCATGTCGGACGTGTTCTTCAGCGAGTGCGGCCTGCGCCGGCCCAGTGCGCGCAGGCGGCGTGCCTCTCTTTGCTCGCTGTCGGGGACGTCTGACCTGTTCAGGCCCTGATGCCCTTTGTGGGCGAACGAGAGGGTCATGAATCGCTCGGGTGAGTGAACCTGAGCGCGGGGGTGGGCATGGCCGGGGTGAGGACGGTGAGCAGGCCGGCGGCGACGGGAACCGGGCGGGCCGTGCCAGGTGTCGTCGAGGTGACAGCGGCCGCGCGGTATGCGAGGGTCGGGGCCGGCATCGTGCCGGCGTGCCGGGGCCGGCATCGTGAAAGCAGCGTGACCATGACCGACAGCTCCACCTCCTCGCCCGCTGCCGGGCGGCTGTCGCGGCGTGCCGCGCTCCGGCTGGCCGCCGGTGGTGCCACCGCGGCGGTGGTGGCCGGGTGCGGCCCGAGCCGGCCGGGCGGCGCGGCCTCGTCCGCCCCCGCGCGGTCGGCCACGCCCACGCCCGTGCCGAGTGGTGCGCCGACCGGCGGCGCGGCCACGACCCCCGCCGCCTCCGGCGGCAGTGTCGGCCCGGCGGACTGGGCGGCGCTGGCCAAGGATCTCCAGGGCACGCTGGTGCAGCCCGGCGAGGGCGCGTACGCCGAGGCGAGCCGGCTCTACCAGCCGCAGTTCGACACGCTGCGCCCGGCCGCGGTGGCCTATCCGGCCGGTGCCCAGGACGCCGCCACCTGCCTGGCCTTCGCCCGCCGCTACGGCGTGCCGATCGTGCCGCGCGGCGGTGGGCACAGCTACGCGGGCTGGTCCGGCGGACCCGGGCTGATAGTCGACGTGGGCCGGCTGAACGGTGTGTCGGCCTCCGGCGGCACGGCGACGATCGGCGCCGGCGCCCGGCTGATCGACGTGTACAGCGGGCTCGCGGCCCAGCAGCTCACGGTGCCGGCCGGCTCCTGCCCGAGCGTGGGCGTCGCCGGACTGGCCCTGGGCGGCGGGCTCGGGGTGACCTGCCGGGCGTACGGGCTGACCTGCGACAGCCTCACCGGCGCGGAGATCGTCACCGCGGACGGCCGGATCCGCCAGGTGTCGCCCGACAGCGACGCCGACCTGCTCTGGGCCCTGCAAGGCGCCGGCGGCGGCAACTTCGGCGTGGTCACCTCGCTGTCGCTGCGCACCCACCCGGCCGTGGACTGCTCCTACGGCTTCCTCTCCTGGCCCTGGTCGCAGGCGGCGGCGGTGATCGCCGCCTGGCAGCGGTGGGCGCCCGGTGCGCCGGACCAGCTCTGGGCGGACCTGCATCTGCAGGCCTGGCCGGACGGCCGTCTGACCCTCAGTAGCACGGTCAACTACCTCGGTCCGCAAGGAGAGTTGGCGAACCTGGTGGACCAACTCGGGGTCCGGCCGCAGTCGGTGTCGCTGCACTCCGCTTCCTACCTCGCGACCATGCAGGTGATGGGCGGCGTGTCCGGCTGGTCGCCGGCCGCCGCCCACCTGGCCGGCACGCTGCCCGGGCACTCCCCGCAGGGCCGGCTCACCAGGGAGTCCTACGGCGCCCGTTCGGACTTCTACACCCGGCCGATCGACCCGGCGGGCGCCGCCGCCCTGGTCGCCGCCGTGGCACGCTACGCCCGGACCGCGCCGCAGGGCGGCAGTTGCGCGGTCGCCTTCGACTCGCTCGGCGGCGCCGTCAACCGGGTCGGCCCGCAGGACACCGCGTTCGTCCACCGCAGCGGCCTGTTCCTCGCCCAGTACATCGCCAACTACCCCGATCCCGGCGCGGGTTCGGGCCCCGGGGTGGACCAGTCGCAGGCCTGGCTGCGGGACGTCTGGTCCACCATGCGCTCGTACGCCAGCGGCGAGGCCTACCAGAACTACGCCGACCCGCAGCTGGCCGACTGGGAACAGGCCTACTACGGCGTGAACGCGCCCCGGCTGCGCCAGGTCAAGCAGAGCTACGACCCCGACGGACTGTTCCGCTTCCCGCAGGGCATCCCGACCTCCTGACCGAGGTTCCGCGGGGGAGTGCCGCCCGTGCCCGGGGCCTGGGCCGGGACCGTTCTCAGCCCGGGACCGTTCTCAGTCCGGGAGGGCCTCGCCGGCCGGCCCGGCGAGCAGGGCGAGCAGGCTGCGGCGGGCGAAGTCGACGTGCTCACCGGCGAGTTGGTCGAGCTGCTCGGGTGTGCCGCCGTCCCGCAGCAGGCGGGCCAGCTCGCGGTGCTCGCCGACGACCAGGGCGCGGTACTGCCCGCGGGCCAGCGACGCCCGTTGCAGCTGGAACAGGAACACCTGTGAGCGCAGGGCCTGCCAGGCCTGGGTGAGCCGGTGGTTTCCGGCGGCGGCGTAGATCTGGTCGTGGAAGGCCATGTCGAGGGCGAGCAGCCGCGGCACCGGGGCGCCGGCGGCCAGTTCGGCCGCCATCTCCTCGACGAGCCGGTCGAGTTCGTCGAGCTGCGGCGCCGTCGCCAGGCGCCGGGCGGTGACGGCGGCGAGCCGGTCGAGCGCGGCGCGCACGCGGTAGACCTCGTCCACGTCGGCGGCGGTCGCCGCCACCACGGTGGTCGGCCGGTGCCAGTCGGTGCGGATCAGCCCCTCGCGCCGCAGTTGGGCGAGCCCCTCGCGCACCGCGCCGCGGCTGACGCCCAGTGACTCGGCCAGTTCGGTCTCGCGCAGTGGGGCGCCGGGCGGGAAGCGGCCTTCGAAGATCGCCTCGCGGACCCGGTCGGCGACTTCGTCGGCCAGCCCTCGCCGGGCCGCCTTCTGGAGGGGTTCATCCTTCATGTTCGAATGTTGACATTGGCAGCGCCCCAGGATCAAGGTGGGGTCAGCACCGCTTTCCACGGGGTCTTCCCTTCCCAACTCCCCTTCAGGAGCGCCAGACCGTGACTCGTCCTGCCTTCCACCTCGCCATCCCGGTCGACGACCTGGCCGCGGCCCGCGCCTTCTACGGCGGCCTGCTCGGCCTGACGGAGGGCCGGTCGACCGACGGCTGGGTCGACTGGGACTGCCACGGGCACCAGGTGGTGACGCACCTGGTGCCGGGCGTCCGTTCGCAGGCCGCCGGGTACGGCACCGTGGACGGGCACCGGGTGCCGGTGCCGCACTTCGGGCTGGTGCTGGGCGTCGAGGAGTTCCGGTCGCTGGCCCGGCGGTTGGCGGACGCCGGTACCGGCTTCGTGATCGAACCCTGCCTGCGTTACGCCGGGAAGCCGGCCGAGCAGTGGACCATGTTCCTGCTCGACCCGGCCGGCAACGCCCTGGAGTTCAAGGCGTTCCGCGACGAGGCCCAGCTCTTCGCCCGATGAGGGGCGTCCTGGTCACCGGGGCGTCGCGCCTGCGGCTGTGACCCGCACCCGCACCCGCGCTGTGCCCGCACCCGCGGCTGTCGCCCGCACCCGCCCCCACCTGCGGCGATGACCCAGCAGCCGGACAGTCGTCACTCAGCAGGGGCTTGACGCGACCTGAGCACGGAGCGAACCTGATCAGCGAGATCTGACATGTTACGTGTGCCATTACACAGACGGGTTGGCGGCCGCACTTGTCCGACGCCGCCGGAAGGCCGGGTGGACCGCCGGACAAGGGGGGTCCATGGAGCTGGAGCTTCGGCACCTGCGGGTGCTGTGCACGATCGCCGACAGCGGGAGCGTGGGACGGGCCGCCATGGCGCTCGGGGCCTCGCAGCCGGCCACCAGCACCCAGCTGCGCCGGATCGAACGCATCCTGGGCGCACCGCTGTTCGAGCGGACGGCCGCGGGCGTCGCGCCGACCTGCTTCGGAGTCGAGGTGCTGGGCACCGCGCGCGAGGTGCTGGCCCGGATCGACGGTCTCGGCCGGCCGGCGGGGGAGGAGGCCGCGCCCGCCCGCCAGGAGGTCCGCCTGGTGGCGACCAGCACGCTCATCCTGCCCGGGCTGCTCGGCCGGACCCGCCGGCAGCGGCCCGATCTGCTGCTCACAGTGAACGCAGTCCAGCGCATCTCGGAGGTGGTCGAGCTGCTGGAGCTGGAGAAGGCGGACGTCGCCATCGCCGTCGACTACCCGGGCCTGGAGCTGCGCCACTCGCGGGCCGTGGCGCACCGCGACATCGCCACCGAGCCGGCCTTCGTGGCGCTGCCGGCCGGCCACCGCCTCGGCCGGCGCACCGAGATCGCCCTGGCCGACCTGGCCGAGGAGACCTGGTTGCTCGCGCCGGACGACGGGGCCGGGTGGCCCGAGGTCTTCCATCGGGCCTGCGCGGCGGCCGGCTTCGCGGCGGTGGCGGTGCGGGAGTTCTGCGGCGGCCGGCTGGAGCTGCAGGACATGATCGCCGCCGGCCTCGGGATCTCCATCGTCCGGGCGAGCACCCGGCCGCTGGGCGAAGTGGTCGTCAGGCCGCTGACCGGCATGCCGATCCGGGTCCGCCACCTGCTGGTCTGGCGGACCGCGGCGGTGGGCGGCGAGATCGCGGAGGCGCTGTTCGGTGCCGCGACGGCGGCCCACCGGGACCTGGTCGCCGGCGTGCCGCAGGTCCAGCCGTGGATCGGTGGTGTCCACGGCGAGGCGCGCCCATAGCCGTGCCGGGCCGTGCCGTGCTGGGCCGGTCGCGCTGTCGCGCCGGGGTCAGGCGTGTTATGGCCGAAGCCGCACTGTCATATGACCTGTGACATTGTTCTGACTCTCATTTGATGACAGGCTGCACGCCATTCCCCCTCGCTTCACCTGATGCTCAGTGAGATACCCCCACAGGAGAAGGAATTCGCCGTGCGTCTGCGTATACCGATCCCCACCCTCATGGCCGTCGTCGCCACCGCCGCCACGGCGGCCGCCATGCTGCCGGCCCCGGCGCTCGCCGCGTCCGGCCCGGCCACCGTCAAGGCGGCCACCTCGGCCACCGCGGCCTCCGCCGCCCTCCCCAAGCCGTTCGGCCCCGTGGTCCGGACCGGCTCCGAGGACCTCGCCCCCACCGCGGCCCCGCTGGCGCCGGCCCTGCTCGGCCAGGCCACGCTGGCCCAGCCGGCCGGCACGGCCGTGCAGACCACGCCGCGCCCGGCCGACCAGCAGGCGGCCCCGGCCAATCCGGCCGCTGCCGGCACGAAGACAGCGAAGACGGCGAAGACGGCGAAGGCCGCCGCCGCGCAGAGCTGCACCCCGGCCGACTTCGGCAGCCGGAGCGGCGCCGACCTGGTCTCCTTCGTCGAGAACTCGACCACCGACTGCGTCAACACGCTGTTCAACGTCACCGGAACCGACGCGGGCGACATCTTCAAGCAGCAGCAGATGCTGACGGTCGCCCAGGCCTTCCAGAACCTCGCGACCAGCTACACCGGCGACGACTCGACCGGCATCTGGCAGCTGGTGCTCTTCCTGCGGGCCGGCTACTACGTCCAGTCCTACAACTCGGCGGCCGTCGGCAACTACGACGCCACGCTCGCCGCCGCCACCGAAGCCGGCCTGGACGCCTTCTTCGCCGGCCAGCACTGGACCGACGTCACCGCCGCCAACGGCAACGTGCTCTACGACGTGCTGGTCCTGACCGACAGCGCCAACCTGCAGAGCAAGTACCTGAACATCTACAAGCAGGTGCTGACCAGCTACAACAACTCCTACAACGCGTTCCCGACCATGGTGAACGCGGTCAACGCCGTCCTGTTCGCGCCGCTCTGGCGGGCCAACTTCAACCCGGACTTCGTCAACGCGGTCAGCGCCGACCCGAGCATCGTCAACACCCTGAGCACCTTCGCGACCGCGCACGAGGACCTGCTCAGCGGGGCGAACGCCTTCCTCGACGTCAACGCGGGCAACGACCTGGCCCGGATGGCCGGTGACAACGCCACCATCGAGGCCGTGGCCAAGCCCCTGGTGAAGACGGTCCTCGACGCCGCCCCGATCAAGGGCGCCACCGGCGCGCTCTACGTGCACACCGCCTACCAGGCGGACCAGTACGACGCCGCCCAGTGCTCCTACTACGGCACCTGCGACCTGCCGGCCGTGCTGAGCGCGGCGATCCTGCCGAACACCCTGGTCTGCGACAACCGAACGATCGCGACCGAGGACCTCTCGCCGGCCGACCTGGCCGCCGTCTGCACCAGCCTGCGCGGCGAGGACACCTTCTTCCACAACATGGTCAAGGACGACGGCCCGGTTCCCGGCCAGTACGCCAAGACCGTCACGATGGCGATCTTCGCCAACCAGGCCGACTACGTCACCTACTCCTGGGCGATCTTCGGCAACTCCACCGACAACGGCGGCCAGACCCTGGTGGACGCCACGGACCCGACCGACCAGGCCGTGTCGGTGATGTACCGGAAGGCGTGGAACGACGGCTTCACGGCGAACGTGTGGAACCTGAACCACGAGTACACGCACTACCTCGATGCCATCTACGACATGAAGGGCAACTTCACCGCGCAGACCAGCGTCCCGGACATCTGGTGGATCGAAGGGGTCGCCGAGTACGAGTCCTACACCTACCGCGGCACCACCGACACCCAGGCGATGACGGAGGCGGCCGCGCACACCTACAAGCTCAGCACCATCTTCCAGAACACGTACGACAACTCGGACTCGGTCCGCACCTACCCGTGGGGCTACCTGGCCGTCCGGTACATGTTCGAGAAGCACCCGGCCGACATCACCGCCATGCTGAACGACTTCCGCGCGGGTGACTTCGCGGGCGCCTACGCGGTCTACAACAGCATCGGCACCGGCTACGACGCCGACTTCGACAGCTGGCTCAACACCTGCGCCGCCGGCGCCTGCTACGCGGCCGGACCGACGTCCCTGTTCAACCAGTCGGTGAACGGGGCCACGGTCAGCCTGACCGACACGTCCGTCGAGACCGCCAGCTCCGCCCAGATCAGCTCCTGGCACTGGACCTTCGGTGACGGCAGCTCGTCCGACCAGCAGAACCCGACCCACACCTACGCGGCCGCCGGCACCTACACCGTCGACCTCACCGTGACCGACAGCAGCGGCAAGAGCGCCAGCACCCCGGCCTCGGTCACCGTCACCACCGGCGGCGTGGCCACCCTGCCCACCTGCACCGACACGCGCACCGACGCGATGGGCCAGAACTGCTCCCGGGCCAACCGCGCCGAGGCCGCGGGCAACTCGGACTACATGTACATCTACCTGCCGGCCGGCACCAGCACGCTGACGGTCTCCACCTCCGGCGGCACCGGCACCGCCTACCTGTACTACAACCCGTCCACCTGGGCCTCGCCGAGCGCCTTCACCGCCTCCTCCACCAACCCCGGCACCGCCCAGAGCATCACCGTCACCAACACCACGGCCGGCTACCGCTACCTCAGCCTCTACGCCGACACCGCCTTCAGCGGGGTCACGGTCAGCACGCAGTACTGAGCCCTGAACTCCGGATTCTGCAGCCTGAGTTCGGCAGCTGATCCAGCGGGCAGTCACGGGTACGGCGATCAGCCGTCCGGTGGCTGCCCGCTGGTCTCTGCGATGAGCGCGCGGGGCGGCACCCGTGCGGTGCCTACCGGGTGGTCAGCAGCAGCCGTGCCACTGGTAGTTGGTGGGGACCTCCGGGCCGGGCTCGGGATCGTCGCTGCTGACGGCGAGGACGGGGTGGATGGTGGTGCCCTGCTTGATGGTCTCGGTGACCTTGATGTCCTTGATCTCGTCCTCCGGGATGGTGAGGGGGTTCGCGGAGAGGATCACCAGGTCGGCGAGTTTGCCGACCTCGATGCTGCCCTTGCGGTCCTGCTCGAAGTACTGGTGGGCGGCGTTGATGGTGATGGACCTGACCGCGTCCAGGGCCGACACGCACTGCTCGGGCCCGAGGACGACGTCGTCGCCGCGGGTGCGGCGGGTGACCTGGCTGGACAGGATGGCGATCGAGTTCGGCAGGGCCACCGGGGCGTCGTGGTGCGAGGTGTAGCGCAGCTGCCGGTCCAGGGCCCAGCGGGCCGGCGAGATGGTGGCGGCGCGCTCCGGACCGAGGACGGTCTTGCGGTACCAGTCGCCCCAGTAGTAGGTGTGCATGGAGAAGAACGACGGGATGATGTCCAGGCGGGCGAAGTCCTCGATCTGGTCCTCGCGGGCGGTCTGCGCGTGGATCGCCACCGTCCGCCGGTCGCCGGGGCCCGCCTCGGCGGCGGCGGCCTCGACCGCCTCGACGAACTGGTCGATCGCGGCGTCCCCGTTGACGTGCGCCAGCACCTGCCAGCCCTTGGCGTACGCGGTGCGGACCTGGTCCAGGACGACCTGGGGGTCCTTGACGGTGGGGTAGCCGCAGTAGCCCTCGGGCGTGCCCTCCGGCCGCTCCTCGTAGGGCTCGGTGAGCCAGGCGGTCCTGCCCTGCGGGGATCCGTCCAGGTACATCTTCACCCCGGCCGCCCGCACGCCCCGCTTGTACTCCTGGCTCGCACCGACCGGGTCCGCTTCCGGTGATGCCGTCGCCTCGTCGGCCCGGGCGTAGGCGACCACGTCGATCTTGAAGGGCAGGACGGCGGCCGCGTCGCGCAGCGCCTGGAGGTTCTCCAGGGTGGCGCCGCCCTCCTGGACGGTGGTGAAGCCGAACCGGGCGGCCGATGCCACGCCCTTGCTGAAGAGGGTGGCCAGCGCGGTCAACGGCAGGCCCTTGGTGGCCTTTTCGGAGGCGGGGGTGAAGGCGGTCTCCTCCAGCACGCCGTTGGGCTCGCCGAACGGGCGGGCCACCGGGCCGGGTTGGCGGCGGATGACGCCGCCGTCCGGGTCCGGCGTGGCCTTGGTGTAGCCCAACTCCCGCAGGCCGCGGCTGTTCACCGCGCCGAGGTGGAAGGACTGGTGGATGGCCAGCACCGGCCGGGTGGTGGACACCTCGTCGAGATCCTCGCGGGTGGGGTGGCAGCGTTCGGCGAGCGTGGCGTCGTCGTAGCCGAAGCCGATGATCCACTTGGAGGTGAGGCCCACCGGGGTCTTCGCCCAGGCGCGCAGCTTCTCCTGGAGCGAGGCGATGTCGGTGACGTCGCCGTCGGGAGCCGCCAGCAGATTGGCGAGCGTGGCCTGCAGCCCGATGCCGCCCAGGTGGCCGTGGGCGTCGATGAACCCCGGCAGCAGCGCGCGACCGTCCAGGTCGCGCACCCGCGTTCGCGGCCCCTGCCAGCGGCGGACGGCCTCCTGGTGGTCGCCGACGTGGACGATCACACCGTCCTTGACGGCCACCGCCTCGGGACCGGGATCGGACTGCTGCGCGTCGGCGGCGACCGTCACGATCTCACCGCCGTGGAAGATGACATCAGCCTCCTCGTACCGCTCCACCGCGTCGACCCCGTCGGCGTCCGTCGTCCTGCCCGGCTGACCGCTCATTCCGATTCCCTTCGCTGGCTACGTTCGGTGCCCGCTTGCCTACCCAGGGATATCGGGTTGAACCTGCTCCCGGCCTGCCGCGGGATCCGCGGTGAACGGGTCCATGGTGCGACGGTGCTCGGGAACCGGGGTGCCGGGGGCGGACCAGAGGTCCGCCGGTACGACGCCCAGGGACCTGCCGTGCGGGTCCAGGAGGTGGCCCAGCAGCTTGTCCTGACGGAGCATGATCGCCCGGTCGACGATGTCGAGGCTGGGGTGCATGGTCGCGAGCTGCGTCTCGAAGCGCAGGACATCGGCGAGCGAGTGCAGGCTCGCTTCCAGGACGAGGTTGTACGGGCCGCTGACGGCGGCGCAGTTGCGGGTCTCCGGGTAGCGGACCAGCGCGTGGCCGACCTCCGGGAGATCCGTGGGCGGTACTCGGGCCCAGAAGGTGGCCGCGACCGGCCAGCCGCCCAGCGGGCGGGCGAAGTCGCAGCGGAAGGTGATCAGTCCGAGGTGGCCGAGCCGGTCGATCCGGCGCTTCACGGTGGCGGCGCTGGTCTCCAGCGCGGTGGCCAGCGCCTGGTAGGAGGCTCGGCCGTCGACCGCCAGCCGCCGCAGGATCGCCCGGTCGAAGGGGCTGATCTCCGGCGATCCCCGGCGGGCGCGCGGTTGCTCGGGTGACGCGGTCAGTTGGGCGCGTTGGCCGGGGTCGAGCGCGGCGATCCGCCAGCTGCCGCCCTCGGTGAACAGGTGGGTGGCGATCCGGGTGCGCACGGCGGTCACGCCCGCGATCGCCGGCAGCTGGTCGAGGGTGTAGCGGGACATCGCGAGCAGGTCGCGGGTCGCCACCGTCACCAGCAGGTCGTGGCTGCCGGCCGGGCGTTCGATGGTGAGCGCGTGCGCCTGGCCGCTCAGCGCCCGGGCGACGGCGGCGGCGCTGCCGACGGCGCACTCGATCTCCACGAAGGCGACGCAGATGTGCTCGAAGAGCAGCGGGCCGGGCGAGCCCAGGATCCAGGCCTCACCGCGCTGCGCCAGGCGGGTCCACCGGCGGGCGACGGTGACGGGATCCACCCCGAGCGCGGCGCCGAGGACGGACCAGGACGCCCTCGGCCGCAGTTGGAGGGCGTGGATGAGCGCCAGATCGTCCTCGCTCAGCATCCTCGCTGGTTCCTGCATCCAAGGGCCCTTCGCTGCGGGATTCCTGCGTTTTCGTCATGACGGATGACAAGCATCGCACTGTGGGCACAACGGAGTTCGGGGGCCCCGGGAGGCGGGGTCCGGACAGGAGGAGCGGTTCATGAGCCAGTCGTTCGGTTCGTATCAGGACGAGATCTACGGCGGCGGCCTGCGCGGGATCGTGCCGTCGTACCCGATGACCTACGAGGGTTGGGAAGCCGGCGCGCAGGCCGCGCTGCCGCCGTCGGTGTGGTCCTACGTGGCGGGCGGCGCCGGCAACGAGCACACGCAGCGGGCCAACGTCGCCGCCTTCGAGGGCTGGGGGCTGGTGCCGCGGATGTTCGTCGGGGCCGCGCGACGCGACCTCTCCGTCGAGCTGTTCGGGATGCGGCTGCCGACGCCGCTGTTCATGGCCCCGGTCGGCGTCATCGGTCTCTGCGCCCAGGACGGGCACGGTGACCTCGCCACGGCCCGGGCCGCCGCGCGCACCGGGGTCCCGATGGTCGCCTCGACCCTGTCGGTGGACCCGATGGAGCAGGTCGCCGCGGAGTTCGGCCAGACCCCGGGCTTCTTCCAGCTCTACACCCCGACCGACCGGGAGCTGGCCGAAAGCCTGGTGCGGCGGGCCGAGTCGGCCGGCTTCAAGGCCATCGTGGTCACCCTGGACACCTGGGTCACCGGGTGGCGTCCCCGGGACCTGGCGACGAGCAACTTCCCCCAGCTGCGCGGCCACTGCCTGACCAACTACACCAGCGACCCGGTCTTCCGGGCCCAGTTGGCCCGCACGCCGGAGGAGGACCCCGGCGCGGCCATCCTGCGCTGGATGCAGGTCTTCGGCAACCCGCTGACCTGGGAGGACCTGCCGTGGCTGCGGTCGCTCACCGCGCTGCCGCTGATCGTGAAGGGCATCTGCCACCCCGAGGACGTGCGGCGCGCCAAGGACGGTGGAGTGGACGGCATCTACTGCTCCAACCACGGTGGGCGCCAGGCGAACGGCGGGCTGCCCGCGCTGGACGCCCTGCCCGGCGTCGTCGAGGCGGCCGGTGACCTGCCGGTGCTCTTCGACTCCGGCGTCCGCAACGGCACCGACGTGGTCAAGGCCGTCGCGCTGGGAGCCACCGCTGTCGGCATCGGCCGCCCGTACGCCCACGGCCTGGCCCTGGGCGGCACGGAGGGCATCGTCCACGTGCTGCGCTCGATCCTGGCCGAGGCCGACCTGACCATGGCGGTCGACGGCTACCCCGACCTCGCCAGGCTCACGCCCGAGGCACTGCGCCGAACCCGCTGACCCGCTGACCCGGTGACCCGGTGACCCGGTGACCCGCTGACCCGGTGACCCGCCCCCGCCAACCCGACACAGAGAGACAGAGGAACCCCCATGGCTGTCATGCGCGCCGTGCGCCTGCACCTGCCCACCCACGAGCTCCGGTTGGCGCAGGTCGAGCGCCCCGTGCCCGGTCCCGGCGAGGTCCTGGTCAAGGTGGCGGCGGCGGGCGTCTGCCTGTCCGACGTCCACCTGATCTCGGGGGAGCTGGGCGGCGTCTCCTCGCACCTCGAGGGCGACACCGTGACCCTGGGACACGAGGTCTCCGGCACCCTCGCCGAGGTCGGCCCGGAGGTGGCCGGCTGGCAGGTCGGGGACCGCGTGGTCCTCCAGGCCGGCGAGCGCCGCGAGGGCGCGATCTGGACCCGCGGCGTGGACTACGACGGAGGCTGGGCCGAGTACGCCCTGGCCCGGGTGCAGACCCTCGTCGCGCTCCCCGACTCGATCCCCTTCGAACAGGGCGCCATCATCCCCGACGCCGTCTCCACCCCCTGGGACGCGATCGCGGTCACCGCCGGTGTACGCCCCGCCCAGGCCGTGGGCGTCTGGGGCATCGGCGGCCTGGGCGCCCACGGCGTGCAGCTGCTGCGGGCGGTCGGCGCCTGCCCGATCATCGCCGTCGACCCGTCCGCCGCCGCCCGGGAACGCGCGCTCGCCTTCGGCGCCGACCTGGCGCTCGACGCCGCCGACCCGGACCTGGCCGACAGGATCCGGGCCGCCACCGGGGGCGCGGGGATCGAGATCGCCTTCGACTTCGCCGGCGTCACCGCGGTGCGCGAACAGGCCCTGTCCGTCCTGGCCATGGGCGGCAAGCTGGTCCTGGTCGGGCTGAGCGGACGGCCGTTCACGGTCGCCGACAGCACCGGCTTCAGCGCCCGCCGCCTCGAGCTCCTGGGCCACTACGGCTCCGGCGCGAACGCCGTCCCGCAGCTGATCCGCCTCACCGAGGCCGGCCGGCTGGACTTCTCCCGCTCCGTCTCCGAGGTCCTGCCGCTGGAGCGGGCGGCCGAGGCCGTGCGGCGCCTGCGCGACAAGGAGGGCGACCCGATCCGCCTGATCCTGCGTCCCTGATCCGTGGGGCTGCCACGCGAGTGGGCCCGGCAGGTGGGTGGGTGGTGGCCGCCGGCGCGGTGGCCTCCAGGTGCGGGGGTGTCGGGTGGTGGCGGGCCGCTGACCGCCGGTCAGCGGCCCGCCCGGGCTGCCGCGCAGGCAAATTCGTCGGCTCGTGCAAGTGTGCTACTAATAGCCGACCTGCCAGTGGAGCTGGAAGCCCCGGCAGTCCTGGGAACGGCGGTGGGGGCCGCGCCGGAATCCAGTCGTCCAGCAGAAATACGGGGGTGCCCGCGTGATCCAGCCTGTCCGCTTCTTCCTGCTGGGCGCCGTGCGCGCGCGGTACGGGGACGAGGAGTTGCCGGTCGGCTCGCCACTGCAGCAGGCGATGCTCGCCGTGCTGCTGCTGCGCGACGGCCGGTCGGTCGGCGCCGGCGAGCTGATCGAGGCGCTGTGGGGCGAGGCGGCGCCGACCAGCGCCTCGGCGATGCTGCGGACGTACGCCTGGCGGTGGCGCAAGGTGCTGGATCGGGAGGAACGCGAGCCGGGGACTCCGGCGATCCTCGCCTCGGTGGGCGACGGCTACCGCA
This sequence comes from Kitasatospora sp. NBC_01266, assembly GCF_036242395.1. NCBI lineage: Bacteria > Bacillati > Actinomycetota > Actinomycetes > Kitasatosporales > Streptomycetaceae > Kitasatospora > Kitasatospora sp. NBC_01266. Next base: position 6,493,762 of record NZ_CP108458.1, read on the forward strand.
CCGTGCTCGCGCCCGAGGCGATCGACGCGCTGCGGGTGGAGCAGCTGGCGGCGGCGGCGCGGGGCGCGATCCGCGGCGGCGAGGGCCCCGAGCAGGGCCGCCGGCTGCTGACCGAAGCGCTCGACCTGTGGAGCGGTGAGCCGCTGAGCCGGGTGCCCGGCCCGTTCGCCGAGCAGCAGCGGGCCCGGCTGGGCGACCTGCGGGTCGGCCTGCTGGAGCAGCGCTGCGAGTTGGACCTGGAGCTGGGCGACCCCGCTCCCGCGGTGTCCGTGCTGCGTGAGCTGACCGCCGGGCACTCGCTGCGCGAGCGGCCGTACGCGCTGCTGATGCGGGCGCTGTACCAGAGCGGCTACCAGGCGGACGCGCTGGCCGTGTACGGCCGGATCCGCCGGTTGCTCGCCGAGGAGCTGGGTGTCGACCCGGGACCGGAGCTGCGCGACATCCACCAGCGGATCCTGAGCAGCGACCCGGCGCTGCTCGGTGCCCGGGGCGGACCGGTCACCGTCGGCGGACGGGGGACGGGCGAGCTGGAGCGCCGCACCGCGCCGGCCGGCCCGCCGCCCGGCGAGCCGGCCGCGTCGGCCACCGCGCAGGCCACCGCGCAGGCCTCCGCGCAGGCCTCCGCGCCGGCCGCTTCGGAGCCCGTCGAGTCTGCCGAGTCTGCCGAGCCGGCCGCTGTCCCGGCCCAACTCCCGGCTGGGATAGCCGACTTCACCGGGCGTCAAGCCGAACTGGACGCCCTGCACGCGGTGTTGGGCGAGGCCGTGCTGGCCCGGGACGAGGACGCGGTGCTGCCGATCGCGGCGATCTCCGGCATGGGCGGGGTGGGCAAGACCACGGTCGCCCTGCGGGTCGCGCACCGGCTACGGCCGGGCTTCCCCGACGGGCAGTTGTACGCCGACCTGCGCGGAGACCAGGCCGAGCCGGTGGACCCGAACGTGGTGCTGGCGAGCTTCCTGACGGCGCTGGGCGTGCCCGCGGCCGGCGTCCCGCAGAGCCTGGAGGACCGTGCGCGGCTCTTCCGCTCGCTGCTGGACGTCCGGCGGGTGCTGATCCTGCTGGACAACGCCCGGGACGCCGCCCAGGTCCGCCCGCTGCTGCCCGGCTCGGCCCGCTGCGCGGTGCTGGTGACCGGCCGCGCCCGGCTGTTCGGCCTGGCCACCGCGGCCCAGATCGACCTGGACGTGTTCAGCGTGGCCGAGGCGACCGAGGTGCTGACCCGGGCGGCCGGCGCCGAGCGGATCGCCGCCGACCCCGGCGCGGTCCGCGAGTTGATCCGCTACTGCGGTCGGCTCCCGCTGGCGGTGCGGATCGTGGCGGCCCGGCTGGCCTCCCGGCCGGCCTGGACGGTGGCCCACCTGGCCGCCCGGCTGACCGCCGAGCAGGACCGGATGGCCGAGCTGCGGCTGGGCGACCTCGCGGTGGCCGCCGCCTTCGACTGGGGCTACCGCCAGTTGACGGCCGAGCAGGCCAGGGCGTTCCGGGTGATCGCCGAGGTCAGCCGGCCGGACATCGGCGTGCCGACGGCGGCTGCCGTGCTGGGCGTCGACCAGCGGCGGGCCGAGGGGCTGCTGGAGTCGCTGGTCGACGCGGGCATGGTCACCGCGCCGCGCTCCGGCCGCTACCGCTACCACGACCTGCTGCGGGTCTTCGCCCTGCAACTGGCCGAACCGGTCGGACTGGAGGAGGGCACCGCGCTCCACCGCCAGCTGGACTTCCTGCTCGCCACCGCCACCGGCGCCTTCCAGCACCTGGTGCCGGGCGACCCGATCGGCACCGCGCTCTGCGCCACCGTGCTGCCCGGTCTGCGCTTCGAGGAGCTGCGCGAGGCGACCGCCTGGGTGGCGGAGGAGTTCGACGCCGCGCTCACGGCGGTGCTGGCGGCGGCCGGCGAGCACAGCTCGGACGAGGACGTCCGGATGGCCGCCGACCTGCTGATCGCGCTCAGCCCGTTCGACGCCGACCCGCGCCACGAGCGGCGCGCGGCGGCCGCCGCGGCGGTGTCGGCGGCGGCCCGTGCCCGCGGGGACCAGCGCTCGCTGGGCCGGGCCGAGTTCATCCGCGGCAACCTCGCGGTGCAGGCCGCCCGGCTGGTGGAGGCCGGCGAGCACAGCCGGCGGGCGGCCGACGCCTGCCGCGCGGTGGGCGATGTGGTGGTGCTCCAGCAGGCCCTCAACGACCTCGGCCTGCTCGCCCAGCACAGCCGCCGCTTCGACGAGGCGGTGCAGCTCTACGAGGAGGCGAACATGCTGGCCCGCGCCCTGGGCCAGCAGGCGGGGCAGACCGCCACCACGTTGAACGCCGCGCTGGCCCGGGTGCGCGCCGGCCTGCCCGCCGAGGCGGCGGCGGCCTGCCGCGAGCTGCTGCCGGCGCTGACCGCCGCGAAGGACTGGGGCGGCAGGTCGTACGCGCTCTACATCCTCGGCCTGGCCGCCCACGAGTCGGGCGACTACCAGGAGGCCGCCGCCGCGTACCAGGAGTGCCTGGAGCTCTGCCTGACCGCGCGGATCCCGCTGCGCCAGGCGCAGGCCCGCTACCGGCTGGCCGACACGCTGCGCCTGCTGGGGCGTTGCGGGCCGGCGGTCACCCAGGCCCGGCTGGCGCTGGCCGGCTGCGAGGAGCTGCTGGCCGAACGCGACCAGGGGCACGCCCTGGTCGCGCTGGCCCGGGGGCTGGCCGAGCTGGGGCAGTTCACCGAGGCCCAGGAGCGGCTGCGGCAGGCGGCGGCACTCTTCGCGCGGCTCGGCCTGCCGGACGGCGAGGACGTGCGGCAGCTGCTCGCCGAGCTCGACAGCCGGTCGGCGGCGGCCTGAGGCGTGCGGCGCTGACCGTGCCGTCCTGCGCTGTGCCGTCCTGCGCTGTGCCGTCCTGCGCTGTGCCGTCCTGCGCTGTGCCGTCCTGCGCCGTGCCGTCCTGAGCCGTGGTGTCCTGCGCCGTGGTGTCCTGAGCCGCGCCGACCGACCACGCGCTGAGCCGCGCCGTCCTGAAGCAGGCCCCGGGGAGCCGTGGTTCAGGAGCCGGTGTTGTTCCAGACCTTGTGCGGCGGCCGCCTCGGCTCGACGAAGTCCAGCTGGGCAGCGTGCTGTGCCATCGGCCTGAGCTGGTGCACCGCGACCGGGGCAGGCGTGGCGGCGGCGGCCGGGGACGCGCCCGCCCCGACGGCCGCGCCGAGCACGGTCAACACCGCCGCGCTCCAGCGGGCGGCGGAGCGGGTTCGGGCACTGCTCATGGTTCTACCTCCGGACGGCGAACTGTTCTTGCCGGGCCATCCTGTCGCCCCTCGATATCCGTTCGATCTTCGCCGATCTACGCGCGTCCCCGACGCCCTGCTCCACGGCCCTCACAACGCGCGTAGATCCGCTGGGGATCCGTGCCGGGCAGCCTGCGTACCACCGACCGGCCGGTGCCGGCGGTCCTGGGCAGGCGGTCCTGGGCAGGCGGAGTCGGCGAGGAACGGAGTACGGGTTTTGAGCGCGGTCCTGGTCAACGGGCAGGTCAGGTTCACCGTCCTCGGGCCGTTGGGGATCACCGACGGCCAGCAGACGGTGATCCTGCCGTCCTCCAAAACGTCGGTGCTGCTGGCCTCGCTGCTGCTGCACGCCAACACGGTCGTCCCGGTGCCGTATCTGCAGCGCGCGATCTGGGGCGAGGATCCGCCGGAGACCGCCAAGGCCGCGGTGCAGAGCTGTGTGCTGCGGCTTCGCCGGCTCTTCGGCAGCCACGGGATACCGGCCGGGATGATCGAGACGCTCCCGTACGGCTATCGGATCAACGCCGATGCCGGGACGCTGGACCTGATGCGGTTCCGCGAGCTGCTGCGGCAGGCGTCCGCCGCCGGGAACCCCGGTGCCGAGGTCGCCCTGCTGCGCCAGGCGGTGCTGCTGTGGCGCGGCAGGGCACTGCTGGAGAACGTCAACTCCGATCTGCTGCAACGGGATCTGGTGCCCCGGCTGGCCGAGGAACGGCTGCAGGCGGTGGAGCGGACCTTCGACCTCGAGTTGGCGCTCGGCCGGTGCCGCCAGGTGCTGGCCGAGACCCTGGCGATGGCTCGCAGCCACCCGGAGCACGAGCGGTTCTGCGAGCAGCTGATCGAGGCGCTGTACCGCACCGGGCGGCGGGCCGAGGCGCTCGCGGAGTACCGGCGGGTCAAGGAGCACCTGCTGGAGGAACTCGGCATCGACCCGGGTCCGGCCCTGCAGCGGCTCGAACTCGCGATCCTGCGCGGCGACTCGCTGGGGCCCGACCCGGGCGCACCAGGGCCGGGCACACCAGCGCCGATCGCACCCGCGTCGAGCACACCCGCGCCGGCTGCCGCGCCGTCGGGTGCCCAGGTGCTGCGGCTGCCGGCCGCCGCGCCGTCGGGGGCGAAGGTGCTGCGGCGGCTGCTCCAGGCGGGGCTGCTGGAGGAAGGCCCGCACGGCGAGTACCGGATGAACGAACTCCTGCACGTCTTCACCTGCGTGGCGGCAGGCGAGCACAACACCCCCGCGCTCCAGGGCGCGGACTCACAACGATCGACAAGGGCGTGACGAACGTGGCCACCGCATACGACGAGACAGCCGAGACCCGGCCGCGGCTTCGCCGGGACATCCTCTTCACCGAGACAGCGTCAGGGGTGCTGTTCCACAACGCCCAGGGCGGCTTCAGCCTCAACGGCAGGTCGGCCTACCGCTTCGCCTCGCTCTTCGTCCCGCACTTCGACGGCGGCACGACCGTGGCGGCGCTCGCCGAGGGGCTGGGTGAGGGGCAGCGCGACCTGCTGGCGGGGCTGGTCGCGGCGCTGTACCGGCACGGCTTCGCCCGGGACGCGGCGGTCCGGGGCGGCACGGCCGAGCCGGGACCCGCGCCCGAGGTGGCGGCCAGGTTCGCCGCGCAGATCGCGTACGTGGACCACTACGCCGACAACGACGGCGCCCGCTTCCAGCGCTTCCGCGACACCCGGGTGGCCGTCCTCGGTGACGACCCGTCGGCCCGCTGGTGCGCGCTGGGCCTGCTGCGCAACGGCTGCGCGGCCGTCGGGGTGCTGGACGGTCCGGGCCTGGACGAGGTCCTGGACGAGGCGCGGGCACTGACCGAGGCGGGCTGCCCGGTGTCGGTCGAGCGGCTGGCGGCGGGAGCGGACCGGTCGGGAGCGGACCGGGTGGGGCGGGCCGTGACCGGCTGGGCCGAGCTCGACGGTTACGACCTGGTCGTGGTGACCGGCGGGACCCTCGGCGCCAGGCGGCTGTCCCGGCTGCTGGCGGAAGGTGTGCCGGCCGGCCGGACGCTGCTGCCCGCGTGGACCTTCGGCCGCCGCGCCGTGATCGGCCCGCTGATGGAGTCCGGCACGGCCGGGTGCTGGCTCTGCGCCGTCCTGCGGCTGGGCGCGAACGGTACGGCGGCGGCGAGCGCGGCCCTGTGGCGCGGCATCGCCCCGGATGCGCCGCTGGGGCCGGAGCAGCCGGAGCCGAGCGGCCCGCTGGCCGGGATGCTGGGCAACCTGCTCGGCTTCGAGGTCTTCCGCCACACCACGGGCGCGCTGCCGACGGAGACCGCCGGCCGGCTGATCATCCAGGACCTGGACTCGCTGGACGTGGTCTCCGAGCGGCTGCTCGCCCACCCGCGCTGCCCGTACTGCGCCCTGTCTCCCGTCACCGGTGGCGTGGACGCCGCCGCCGCGTCAGGGCTGCCCGCACTGGACGAGGACGCTTCGACACCGGACGAGGCCGCTTCGGCACCGCACGAGGGCGCCTCGACCGGGCTGCCGGATGCCGCCGGGGAGGAGGCCACCAAGGCCGCCCTCGCCGAGCTGACCGTCCGGGAGAGCCTGATCGGCGCTCGGGCCGGGCTCTTCGACGGCTTCCACGACGAGGAGTGGAGCCAGAGCCCGCTCAAGGTCGGCACGGTCGGCCTGGGCGTCGGCGACGGGCAGTGCCGCCAGGTCTCGGCCTTCGATCTGCACCACGTCGCCGCTGCGCGGCTGCGCGGGCTGCGGCGCGCCGCCGAGACCTACGCCGAGCACGTCGTCCCCGTCGCCGGGGTGCTGAACGCCGGCGAGGCGGCGGCGGTCGGCGTGAAGTGGCCGCTGATCGCGCCCGAGCGCCTGGGCACGGCCAGCGGGAACGGCATGGGCATCGATCAGATCGCGCGCTGGGCCCCGGCGACCTCGCTGATCAGCGCGCGCACCGTGCTGGTGCCGGCCGCCGCCCTGCGCACCTTCGGTCCGGACAACCGGGACCGGGTCTGCGAGCTCACCTCGGCCGGAACCGGCGCGGGCGCCGACGCCGCCGCCGCGATCCGGCGCGGCCTGCGCACGGCGCTCTCGTACGACGTGCTGCGCCAGGCGCTGCGGCGCGCGGTGCCGGTCTCCCGGGTCGACCCCGAGAGCTTCGCCGAGGACGTCGAACTCACCTTCCTGGCCCGCTCCGCGAAGAACCTCGGGGTGGACCTGGAACTGCTGGAGCTGGGGGAGCCGGCGCGGCGCGCGGTCCCGGTCATGCTGGCCCGGTGCGCGGACCGCGCCACGGGTGCCTGGCAGTGGGCCGCCGGGAGCTCGCCGCACCGGTCACGGGCGGCCCGCGAGGCGGTCCGGGAGCTGCTCGGCCGCGTCCAACTGGGCCGGCAGTCGGGCGTCGAAGGCGCGGTGGACACCGGGGACCCGCTCTTCGGCGATCTGGACGCCGGCGCCATCGCCGTCAGCGCCGAGGGCCTGGCCGGCGGCGGCGGCGACTGCGCGGCGGTGAGCTGGGCGGACGTGCTGGACCGGCTGCACCGCGGCGGCAGGGACGTCCTGGTGGCCCCCGTGCCCGCGCCCGACCTCGGCGTCGGCGGGATCAGCGTGGCCCGGGTGCTGCTCGTCGAAGGCGGCGGCCGTGACGAGCACTGAGCCGCTGGACCGCACCGCGCCGCTGGACCGCACCGCGCCGTGGCAGCGGACCTGTGCGGAGCTGGCGCCGCTGCTGGCCGACGGGTTGGCCCGGTTCGGCGCCGACCACGCGGTGCGGGTGGGGACCCTCGGGGTGCGCGACGAACTGGACCGGGCGCCCTCCCCGGGCGGGGTCGACCGCCGCACGCCGGTCGGGCTGTACGGGCACCACGCGGTCGTCGGGCCGTTCCAGGACGGCCGCGGCGGCCCGTGCCCGCGCTGCCTGGCCCGGCGCTGGCAGGCTGTCCGGGCGGCGGCGCTGCGCGACGCGCTGGAGACCGGCGGCCCCACCGGGGCCACCGGGAACCCGCCGTGGGCGCTGCCGTTCCTCGCCGACACGCTCGCCGCGCTGGTCGCCGCGCACCTCGCGCACGGGGAGCGCGACCGCTACCCGTCCGTCTACCTGGTCGACCTGGAACGCCTGACGGTCGACCGCCACCCGCTCGTCCCGGACACCGACTGCCCCGACTGTGCCCGTGAACTGCCTGCGGACTCGGCCGAGTTGGCGGCGGTCGAGCCGACCGAGGTGCCCAAGCTCGCGCCGGACGTCTTCCGCCGGCGCCGGATCGGCGACTACGCGCTGCCGGTGCGGGCGCTGGCCAACCCGGTCACCGGGCTGCTCGGCGCCGCGGTCCGGCCCGACCTGGCCTCGGTGTCCACCAGCGCGACCCTGGGCTGCCTGTCCACCCGCGCGGCCGGCTACCTGGACGAGTGCTTCTGGGGCGGGCACACCGACAGCTTCGGCAGCAGCGTCACGGTCGGGCTGCTGGAGGGGCTCGAGCGCTACGCCGCCATGCGCTCCAGGGGCAAGCGGACGGTGGTGCACGGGAGTTACCGCGAACTCGCGGAACACGCGCTCGACCCGCGCGACTACGGGCTCTACCCGCCGGAGGTCTACCGGCAGGAGCGGGTGCACCCGTTCACCCCGGATCGCGAACTCCCGTGGGTCTGGGGGTACTCGCTGCGCGATCGGCGGCCGGTGCTGGTGCCGGAGGTGCTCGCCTACTTCCACGCGCACGGCCGGCCCGAGGACCGCTTCCTCCAGGAGAGCTCCAGCGGCTGCGCCTCCGGTGGCTGCCTGGAGGAGGCCGTCTACTTCGGTCTGATGGAGGCGATCGAGCGGGACGCGTTCCTGATCGCCTGGTACGGGCAGCTGGCCCTGCCGGAGATCGACCCGCGCAGCAGCGACCGCGCCGACACCAGGGCGATGGTCGACCGCCTGGAGATGTACGGCTACCGGGCCCGGTTCTTCGACACCCGGATCACCTTCCCGATCCCGATCGTGACGGCGGTGGCCGAGCGGATCGACGGCGGCATGGGGAGGTTGTGCTTCGGCGCGGGCGCGAGCCTCGACCCGGAGTCGGCGCTCTCGGCCGGTCTGTGCGAGATCGCCACCGACTCGGTCAAACTGCGCCGGATGGCCGTCCAGGACCAGGACCGCCTGCGGCCGATGGTGGCCGACCGGAGCCTGGTCCGCGAACTGCACGACCACCCCATGCTCTACGGGCTGCCGGAGATGGCCCGGCACGCGGACTTCCTGCTGGCCGGCGGCGGACAGCCGCGCTCGCTCGCCGAGACCTTCGGGGCGCCCGGCGCCGGCACCATCGCGCCCGGCGCGGATCTCGGCGAGGACGTCCGGGCCTGCGTCGAGGCGTTGGCCCGGGCCGGCTTCGACGTGCTGGTCGTCGACCAGAGCACGCCCGAGCAGCGGGAGTTGGGCCTGAGCACGGTCAAGGTGATCGTGCCGGGGCTGGTGCCGATCGACTTCGGCTGGCAGTGGCAGCGGGCGCTGCACCTGCCCCGGGTGCGGACCGCGCCGCGCGACGCCGGCCTGCGCGCGCACGTGCTGGGCGCGCGGGACCTCAACCCCGCGCCGCACCCCTTCCCCTGACCCGCCCTGCTCCAGAGCAGAAAGGAACTGACCATGGGTGTCGCCCATGAGTACGCCGAGGCGGTCCTGCACCGGACCAGGAGCCCCATGGAGGGCGACCTCCGCAAGCCCGACTGGGGCGACCAGCCCCGGACGGGCAAGTACTACCCGACCGCGGCCGACTTTCCGCTGCCGCGCTACCGCGCGGTGCCCGAGGCGACCACGCAGCGCGGCCTGTTCGGCCCGCGCGGCACCGGTGCCTTCTCGCTGCCGCTGCTCAGCGGGATGCTCCAGGACTCGCACGGCCTGCTCAGCCGCCGGCTCGCGGTCCACGGCAACGCCAACCTGGAGACGCTGCCCTGGTACGACCGCGCCCACTGGGCGCGCGGCACCGCCTCCGGCGGCGGGCTCTACCCGGCGACCGTCTACTGGGCCGGCGGGGCGAGCGGGCCGATGACCCCCGGCGTCTACCACTACGACGTCCAGCAGCACGCGATGCGGCGCCTGCTCACCGGCGACGTGTCCGGCGAGCTGCGGGCGGCCGTCGGTGACGACGAACTGACCGGCGGGACGGACCAGTTCCTGATCCTGGGGGTCAAGTTCTGGCTCAACACCTTCAAGTACGCGGGCTTCGGCTACCACGTCGTCACCATGGACGTGGGCGCGCTGCTGCAGAGCTGGCGGATGTGGGCCGGGGCCCAGGGGCTGCACCTCGGCGAGGCGCTCTGGTTCGACGAGCCGAGGCTGGGCCGGCTGCTGGGCCTCGGCCCGGACGAGGAGGGCGTGTTCGCCGTCGTCCCGCTGCGCTGGGCGGGCGACGGGGGCGGTACTCTCCGGGCCGCCGAGTCGGGCGAGTCGGGCGAGCTGATCGAGGCCCTGCGGGTCCGGATCACCGACCAGGAGCAGTCCCGCTCGACCCTCGGCTTCGACACCGTGCGGCGGATGCACGCCGCCACCCTGGTGGACGCCGCCCGCCACCCGGCCCGCCCGGACCTCGCCCCGCCCGTCCCCGCCGGGGGAGAGCGGACACCGCTGCCCGTGCCCTCGGCCCTGACCCTGCCGATCCGCGCCGCGCTGCGCGCCCGGTGCAGCAGCTTCGGCCGGTACAGCGGTCAACACCCGATGGAGCTCGAGCAGTTGGCCGCGATGCTGGCCGCCGCCCAGTCCGCCGGGGGCACCGTGACCAGGCTGTACGTCTTCGTCAACCACGTGGTGGGCGTGCCGCCCGGCAGCTACCTGCTGGACGGCCGGGTGGCCGAGGGCAGCGGGAACCTGCGGCTGGTCAAGGCCGGGGCGCCCGGGTCCTTCCTGCAGCGCAGCTACACGATGCACAACTACAACCTGGAGCAGACCGGTGCCGTGATCGTGCCGGCCGTCCGGGTGCCCGCGCTGCTGGACGAGGTCGGGGGCCGGGGCTACCGGCTCGCCAACGCGGCGGTGGGGGCCACCGCCCAGGCCGTCTACACGGCCGCAGCCGCGGCCGGCCTCGGCTGCGGGGCGGCGCTGGCCTTCGACGGGGCGGCGTACACGCAGGAGCTGGGCCTGGCGGACACCGGCGAACTGCCGCTGCTGATCATCGCGGTCGGCCAGGAGCGCCCCGACGCCGCCGACTACCGCTACGAGGTGGTCTGACCCGTGAGCCACCGAAGCATCCCGAGCGCCCCGAGCATTCCGAGCACCCCGGAAGGAAGCACCGTGACCGTCCTGGAGACCACCCGGGCGAACACCCTGAGCCGTCGCTTCATGCTGCGCGTCGCCGGACTGCCGATCGAGGCCGTCCAACGCCTGCGTTCCCCGCGACTGCACCAGCGGGCCGAGGAACTGCTCACCGAGGAGCAGCGGTTGAGCTCGGCGGGGGCCGAGCTGAGCGATCGACTCGGCGCCCTGGTCTCGCAGTTCGAGGACGACCAGCTGCGCCGGTCGGTGCTGTCGCTGCGCCGCCAGGTGTTCAACAACCGCCTGCCGAGCGGCCTGCCGGCGGCCCTGGACCTCGCGCGGCGGCTCGGTGGCCCGACCGGCGAGGCGCTGACCGACTGGCTGACGGCGCGCCGGCGGCACGCGCTGGCGACGGCGGCGGTCGAGTCCCTCTACCAGCGGGAGCTCGAAGCCGGTCGCGCCGAACTGCGCGGCCTGGCACAGCAGGACCGGATCCGGCTCGGCCTGCTGCTGGCCTCGCCCACCCTGGAAGGCCAGTTGAACGCGTTCGTCCGAGCCGCCGGGCTGATGCCCGACAAGCGCGGGCGCAAGCTGGAGCGCTCGCTGCTGGCCTACCTGTACCGGACGGCCTGCAAGACCAGCCCGTTCTCCACCTTCACCAGTCTGGCCGTCGGACGCTTCGCACCGGGTGCGGCGGCCGAGGTGGCCGTCGGGCAGGAGTGGACCGGGCACCCGCGGCTCAACGTCGTGGTGCTGGCCCGGCTCGCTCAGGCGATCGTCGACAACCCGCGGCGCCGGGGCGACCTGCCCATCGCGCCCGCCTCCGGACTCGCCCTGGGGGAGGGGCGGATCCGCTACGTGCGCCGCTCCACCACGGCCGGCGACGACAGCCGGTCGGTGGCCTTCGACCGGGCGACCGACCGGGTCTTCTTCCTGCGCCGCAGCGGGCTGCTGGAGCGGCTGCTGGAGCTGTTCCGGCAGCGGTCCGACCTGCGCTGCGCCGAGGTGCGCGACTGGCTCGGCGAGCACGCCGGCGCCGAGCCCGAGGAGGCCGAGCGCTATCTGAGCGCCCTGCTCGACCTCGGCCTGCTGCAACTGCCGGCGCTGGCCGTCGATGTGCACGACCATGACCCGCTGCGCTCCTTCCAGGCCGCACTGCGCGCGCTGGACCGCCGGTGGGCCGAGGCGCTCGCCGATCGCCTGGACGGGCCGGCGGACTGGATCAACGACTACCGGGGTGCCGAGTTGGCCACCCGGCGTGCGATCCTGTCCCATCTGCGCACCGAACTCCTCTCCCTCCAGATGGAGTTGGGTGCCGAGTCGGCCTCGCTGCCGCAGCTCCTGCTCTATGAGGACGTCACCGCCGCGCCGACCCGGGCCGACCTCGGCCGCTGGCAGCGGTTGGCCGCCGAGCCACTGCGCGAGCTGTCCGCGGTGTTCCCGGCCTACGACCCGATGCTCGTCCAACGGCTCACCCTCAAGGGCTTCTTCGTCATGCGCCACGGCCGGGGCGGGCGCTGCGACGATCTGCTCACCCTGGTCCACGACTTCCACGAGGACATCTTCGACCGCTACCTGGAGTACTCCGCCGCACTGCCGGCCGACAGCGCGGCGGGCGAACTGAACTGGCTGGGGCTGTCCGAGATCACCGCGCTGGACCTGGCCCGGGACGATTTCGCCGCCGGGATGCGCCGCTGCTGGGCGGAACTCCCGGAGGGCGCCGATGAGTTGCGGATCGATCCGGAGCAACTGCGGTCCGCCGCCGAGCACCTGGTGCCGGTGGCCCGGGGCTTCGAGCCGCAGAGCCACTTCCTGCAACTGGCCGAGCGGGAGGGCGATCCGCTGGTGGTGCTCAACAACTCCTACGGCGGGATCGGCTTCCCGTTCACCCGCTTCACGCACTGCTTCGAGCAGCGCGCCGAGCAGGGGGAGTGGCCGCAGGCGTCACTGGCCGATGGAGTCAGCAGGAGCCTGCGCGACTGGCAACCCGACGGAGCGGTCTTCGCCGAGATCACCGCGGGCCCGGCGACCACCAACCTCAACCTGCACAGCCCGCTGACCGACTACCAGATCGCCTGCCCGGGGGAGGTCAGCAGCGCCCCGCCGGCCTCCCGGCTGCCGCTGGAGGACCTCTACGTCGTGCACGACGAGGCGGCCGACCGGCTGGTGCTGCGTTCGCGGCGGCTGGATCGCGAGGTGGTGCCGCTGTACTTCGGCTACCTCGTCTCCGAGGCGCTGCCCGAGATCCCGCGCACCCTGCTGCTGTTCGCGCCGACCTTCCGGGTGCACCTGGACGCCTGGCGCGCCGTGCCGCAGGGCCCGGCCGTGGACGGCGTGACCCGCCGGCCCCGGGTCCGCTACCGCAGCGTGGTGCTGCACCGGCGCAGTTGGAGCGCCGACTGCGCCGTGCTCCCGGCCCGCGAGCCCGGCGAGGCCGAATCCCACTGGTACCTGGGCTGGCAGCGCTGGCGGCGGCGCCACGGCCTGCCCCTCCAGGTCTTCGCCAGGTTCCAGGAACAGCGGGCGAAGGAAGGCGAGTTCGGCGGCGGCAAACCCCAGTACGTCGACTTCGCCAGCCCGCTGTCCCTGCTCGCGCTGGAGGCCGCCATGGCCGGGCGGCCGGGCCGGATCGTCTTCGAGGAGATGCTCCCGGCCGAGGACGAACTCCAGACGCACTCGCCGCAGGGCCGCCATGTGGCGGAGTTCGCGGTGGAACTCGTACCCGACCGGACCCAGCAGGAGGAGCGCGCATGACCGCGACCCTGGAGCAGCACCCCACCGCCTTGGCGCAGCCCCCCACCGACCCGGAACAGCACGCCGCCCCCGCCGGGGAGTGGCAGTCCTTCCACATCTTCTACTCGGCCAGCCCGCGCCCGCTGCTGCTGCAGTGCGTCGAGCCGCTGGTCGAGTCGCTCGGCCGGGACGGGCTGCTGGCCGGCCACTTCTTCATCAACTACTGGCTGCAGGGCCCGCACGTCCGGCTGCGGCTGCGGCCCGTCTCGGCGGCGGCAGCGGCCGAGGTCCGGGAGCGGGCCGAGGCGGCGATCACCGACTTCCTGCGTCGGCGCCCGGCGCTGTACGAGATCCCGCCGGGCTACCTGGACGCCCACTTCGAGAAGGCGTTCGCGTTGGAGTACTCCCCGGACCAGCGCGCGGCGCTGACCGGCCCGGACGGCCTGATGCGGTTGCGGCCGAACAACAGCTTCACCCGGGAGGCCTACGAACCCGAGTACGGCAAGTACGGCGGCCCGGCCGGGGTGGCCCTGGCCGAATGGCACTTCCAGCACTCCAGCGAGCTGGTCATCGACGTCAGCCGCACCCTGAACCTGCACCTGCGCACGGTCGCGCTCGGCCTGTCCGCCCAGCTGATGATGGTGATGTCCGCCTGCCTGCTGCCGCGTGAGCAGGAGCTGGAGGAGTTCTTCAGCGACTACCACGGCTTCTGGCGGGACGCCTCGACCAGCCTGCCGGGTGCCGACCTGGACGGCTTCGGGCGCGCCTACCAGGCGTCCGGCGAATCGCTCGGGCCGCGCTTCGAGCGCATCATCGCCGCCATCGCCGCCGACGACCTCGACGGGTTGCCGGGCACGCTGCGCCGCTGGGCCGATCACTGCCGTGAACTGCGCCGCCGGGTAGTGGAGTTGACCACCTCGGGCCGACTGGTCCTGGACGACGGGGCGGCCCCGGGCGAGCCCGCCGCCGGAGCGGCGCTGACCGACCCGCAGCAGACCCTGCCCCGGCTGCTGGTCCCCTACCTGCACATGACCAACAACCGCCTGTCGATGGGCCTGCAGGACGAGGCCTACCTCGCCTACGGGCTGGCCCGTGGGCTGCGGGAGTCACGCGAACTGCGGGAGGCGGGCGCGTGAGCCCGCTCGACACGCTCCGGCCCCGGCTCCGCCCCGACCTGCTGGTCAGCCGTCCGCTGCTGTGCGGGCCGACCCGCATCCACCTGCTGCTGGACCCCGGCACCGGCGCCCAGCTGGCCGTCACGCCCAAGACCCGCTTCGTCATCGACCAGCTGGACGGCAGCCGCAGCCTGACGGAGGTCGGCGAGGCCTACGCGGACCGGTTCGGCAGCAGGCTCGGTGAGCCGCAGTGGCGGCAGCTGCTGGACCTGCTCCACGAGCGCTGCCTGCTCGCCGGCGCCGCGCCACCGCCGGTGGCGCGCCGCGTCGAACGCCAAACGGTGCTCGCCGGCCGGCTTCCCCTGGTCGCGAACACCCCGGCGCTGATCGAGCGGCTGCACCGGGCCACCGGCTTCGCCCGCAGGCGCTCCGTCCTGGTCCCGGTGCTGCTGCTGATCGCCGCCATGCTGGTCGACCTGACCCGGCACCTGCCCGCGCTGGTCACCGGGACCGCCGCGCTGAGCCATCGCCCGCTCGCCCTGGCCGGGGTGGCCGGCGCGCTCTGGTTGAGCATGGCGCTGCACGAGCTCGCCCACGGGCTGGTCGCCCGGGCGGCCGGCGGCACGGTCACCGAACTCGGCCTGCGCTGGCGGCTGCCGACGGCGTACCTGTACTGCACGGTGGCGGACCTCCGCTTCCTGCCCAGCCGCGGGTGGCAACTGGCCACCGCCGGGGCCGGGGCGCTGGCGAACCTCGCGGTCCTGCTGCCGGTCTACCTGGTCTGGGTGCTGCTGGGGGCCGGCGCGCACGCCCACCCGGTGCTGGACGGACTGCTGCTGCTCGGCACGCTGGCGGGGCTGGTCAACCTGCTGCCGCTGCCGCCGCTGGACGGCTACAAGCTCCTGGAGTACCTGCTCGGCACGGCGCAACTCGCCGCCGAGAGCCGCCGGTTCGCGCGGCTGTCGGCCGGCCGGCTGCTGCGGCGCGGGCCCGGTGTCGCCAGGTATCCGAGCCGAGCCCGGCTGGTCCTGGGCGGGTACGCGCTGGGCTGGGCGGTGCTGACCGGCGCGCTGGCCTGGGCGTTCGTCCGGTGCTGCCTTCGCCGGCTGCCGGTCGACGGCGCCGTCGAGCGGCCGGCGCCGGCGCTGGTCGCGGTGGCCGTGCTGTCCGTGCTCGCCGTCCTGCCGTTGCTGCGCCGGCGGACCGCCAGGGCGGACGAGCGGTGACCGGGGCGCTGGAAGCGGCCCGGTCCGAGCTGGAACGCCGACTCGCGGACCACGCACGGCGGTCGGGCGCCACCCCGCCGACCGTCTGCGCGCTCGGCGAGACCGACGCCCTGCGACCCGAACCCCCCGCCGCCATCGCCCGCCGAGCGCTGGCCGACGTCCAGCTGACCGCCGAAGCCGTCCTGATCGGCCCCTGGGGCGGGCGCGCGGCGGCGGGTGGCGCGGCGCCGGGCGGTGCGGCCGGCTGCGGCAACTGCCTCGCCGTGCGCTGGCAGCGGCTGCGGGGCCGCGCGCAGCGCGACGCGCTGGAGACCGGGACGGCCACCACCGGCACCGGCGGCTGGCCGCTGATCAGCGACTTCGGCGCCGCCGCCGTCTGGGCCGCCTACCGGCTGACGAGCGGCGACACCCGCCCCGCGGACACCGGGCTGCGCCAGGTCACCGCGGTCGACCTGGCGACCCTGCGGAGCAGCACGGTCCCGCTGCTGGCCGAGCCGTGCTGCCCGTACTGCGGCGAATCCACCACCGAAGAGCATGAGTTGAGGCTTCTCTCGCGACCGCGCGAGCCGGGCCGCAGTGGCGAGCAGCGGCTGCGCACGCCCGCCTCCTACCAACTGCCGGTCGAGGCACTGGTCAACCCGGTCTGCGGGGCGCTCGGCGCCGGCACCCTGACGGACATCGGCTCGCCGACCATCGCACCGGTGGCGGGCGCGATCCTGATGCGCACCCAGAGCGGGCTGGGCGAGATGACCTGGAGCGGCAAGGCCGACAGCTTCCGGGCGAGCCGCGACCTGGCGCTGCTGGAGGGCCTCGAGCGCTATGCCGGCACCCATCGCCGGTACGGCGCACCGCCGTTGGTCGCGTCCTACGAGGCCCTGGTGCGCCGGGGCGAGCACGTGCTGGACCCCCGGGACTGCGGCAGCTACGCCCCCGGGACCTACGCCGACGAGCCGGAGATCAGCCCCTTCGAGCCGACCCGGCCGATCCCCTGGGTGTGGGGCTACTCGCTGCGCGGCGAGCGGCCGGTCCTGGTGCCGCTGCGGTTGGCGTACTACTGCGAGGGCACGCCGGACGACGCCTTCGTCGACGACTGCTCCAACGGCTGCGCCATCGGCAGCTGCCTGGAGGAGGCGGTGCTGTCCGGACTGCTGGAGCTGATCGAGCGGGACGCCTTCCTGCTCGCCTGGTACGCCGACACCCCGGCGACCGCGATCGACCTCGACGCCTGCGGTGGCGACTCGATCCGGGGCATGCTGGACCGGGCCCACCTGCAGGGCTACGACCTGTATGCCTTCGACTCGCGGGCCGACCTGCCGATCCCGGTGGTGACCAGCCTCGCGGTGCGGCGCGACGGCGGCCCCGGCACGCTCTCCTTCGCGGCGGCGGCGGCCTTCGACCCCGCCGCGGCCATCGAGGCCGCACTGGCCGAGACCCTCACCTACCTGCCGCAGCTGCCTGCCCGGGTCGCCGCACGACTTCCCGAACTCACCGTCATGGCAGCGGATTTCAGCCAGGTGCGGGAGCTCGCCGACCACTCGGCGCTGTTCGGCCTGCCGTCGATGGCGCGGCATGCCGACGGCTACCTCCGGCCCGCCTCGGTGCAGGCACCGCGGTCGCTCTACGCCGACTGGCAGCAGCGGCGCCCGCGTTCCCAGGACCTGCGGCAGGACGTGCTGTTCTGCCGGGACGCACTCGTCGGCGCCGGTTTCGACGTGATCGCCGTGGACCAGACCTCGCCCGAACAGGCGCGGCTGGGTCTGCGGACCGTCCGGATGCTGGTGCCCGGCCTGCTGCCGATGGACTTCGGCTGGAGCAGGCAGCGCGCCCTGCGGCTGCCCAGGCTGCACGAGGCCCTCGCCAACGGCCGTTCCCCGCGCGAAGTGCCGCACCCCTTCTCCTAGTTCGCCCCGCTCCAGCCGCCAGCCACATCGAGGAATCGGAACACATGACCTACCCACCCGACGCAGTGACCGTGGACGGCCTGCACAAGAGCTACCGAGGCCAACCGGCGGTGCGCGGGGTGAGTTTCACCGTCGCCCGGGGGGAGGTCTTCGCCCTGCTCGGCCCCAACGGCGCGGGAAAGACCACCACGCTGGAGATCCTCGAGGGCTTCCGGGCCCGCGACGGCGGCCACGTCGAGGTGCTGGGCCACGACCCCGGCGACCGGGCGGGCGGGCGCCGGCTGCGCGAGCAGATCGGGCTGGTGCTCCAGGACATCGCGGTGGAGCCGTATCTGACGGTGCGTGAGACCATCGCGCGCAACGCCGGGTACTACCCCGACCCGCGCGGGGTGCAGGAGGTCATCGAGCTGACCGGCCTGGACGGCAAGCAGCAGGCCAAGGTCAAGGACCTCTCCGGCGGGCAGAAGCGCCGCCTCGACCTGGCCCTGGGGGTGGTCGGCAATCCGCAGCTGCTCTTCCTGGACGAGCCGACCACCGGTTTCGACCCCAACGCGCGGCACGGCGCCTGGGAGGTGGTGAAGAACCTCCAGGCAGCCGGCACCACCATCCTGCTGACCACCCACTACATGGACGAGGCCCAGGCCCTCGCCGACCGGATCGCGGTCATCGCGGCCGGCCGGATCGTCGCCACCGGCACCCCCGCCACCATCGGCGGCCGGGACAGCGCCCGCAAGCGGATCAGCTTCGTGCTGCCCGCGGGCTTCAGTCCCGCCCAACTCCCGCTCCCGGTACGGGCCGGGGCCGGTCCGCTGGTCGTCGCCGAGGTGGCCGACCCCATCCGGGCGCTGCACGAGCTGACCGGCTGGGCGCTGCGCAACGACTGCCCGCTCGACGGGCTGACGGTGGAACAGCCCACCCTGGAGGACGTCTACCTCGGTCTCACCGGCATCGAGTCGGCCCCCGACACCCCGCAGCCCCCGCAGGAGCCCCAGCCGACGACTCGGAGCCGTTCATGACCACCGCGACCACCGCGACCACCGCGACCACCACCACCGGCACCGGCACTGCCGCGAGCACCGCGAAGGCCGCACCGCCCCGGACCTACCGGCGCCTGCTGGCCCACCAGATCAGGTACGAGCAGCTCTCGTTCTGGCGTAATCCGCAGTCGGTGTTCTTCACCTTCGCCCTGCCGGTGATGACCATCCTGATCTTCGGCCTGGTCTTCGGCGGCAACTCCGGGGACAGCTTCTTCTACGGGCTCTCGGGCATGCAGTACTTCACCCCGACCGTCGCCGCCCTCTCGGTGTTCGGCTCGTGCTACGGCCAACTCGCGATCACCCTGTCCGTCCGGCGCCAGACCGGCGTGCTGAAGCGCCTGCACGCCACCCCCCTGTCGCCCGGGACGTACTTCCTCGGCCTGCTGGCCCACAGCGTGACGGTCAGCGCCATCGACGTGGCCCTGATCATCGGCACCGGCTCGCTCTTCGGCGTGCCGCTGCCCGCGCACTGGGCCGCGGTGCTGCTCACCCTGGTGCTCGGCGCGATGTGCTTCTGCGCCCTCGGGGTGGCCGTCGCCTCGCTGATCAGCAACTCCGAAGCGGCCTCGGCGGTGGTGCAGTTCGTCCAGTTCCCGCTGCTGTTCATCTCGGGGAACTACTTCCCGATCCACTCCGCGGTCCTGCACACCGTGGCCGGGCTGCTGCCGATGCAGCCGTTCGACGAGGCCCTGCTCGGCTCGTTCGCCCAGCACACCGGCTTCCGCTGGCCCCAGCTCGGGGTGCTGCTCGCCTGGGGCCTGGCCGCCGTGGTCGTCGCGGTCCGACGCTTCCGCTGGGATCCGCGCCCCGAATAGCGCCCACCGCGCCCACCGCGCTCGGTCAGCGAAACGGCAGCGGCAGGAAAGCGGTTCGGCAAGTGACCGGCCATAGAACTGTTCCAGCAGAGAGAACCGGGCAACGCCCGGCAGCACCAACTTGAGGAGAAGCCATGAACGACACCACCGCTCTCACCACCCTGTCGCGCGAGCTGCTGGAGCTCGAGTCGGAGACCTTCGAGATCACCGACTACGCCGACGCCAACGAGGTCCTGAACGGCTCGACCTGCTCCAGCACCACGAGCTCCAGCTCCTGCTGCAAGAAGTAACCAGCCTCAGCTGGACCGCCGTGAGCCCTTCCCCGGACCGCAGCCGGGGGAGGGCTCACGGCATCTGTCGTGCCCGGAACACCCCTTGGCTTTCCGGCTCGGGCGTTTGTACGGTTCACGGGTACAGATCACGAAGCTCCTGAAGTTCACCCTGCTGGCCACGGCCTGCGTCCTCGCGCTCGACGTCGTGCTCACGCTCCTCGGCGTCCCCGCCAAGGTGACGGGCTATGCGTGCGCCACGCTCGGCCTGGCCATGGCATTCGGCCGGCGCTGGAGGAACCGGATGCGGTAGCGGCCGTTCTGCGGGAGTCCGCCGCCGAAGTGCCGAACGCCGGATCGGCGCCGGCGCCTTGGCGTGGCTATGGTGCGCATGCGGATGGCTTCCCTGGGCTCTTCCTATTCACAGCCCTGACCTGATCGAGATCATCGACCCGCAGTTCCCGAAGGCCGGCGAGTTCTTCACCTCCTGCTCGGACGTCGACTTCGGCTGACCGGTCCGCTGCCCACCCGCCCGCCCGTCCGGCCGGGCGGGTACCCCAATCACTCGTCCAGGACCGGCTTCTGAAGTGGCCGGCTGTTTCGGCATTCTCCCGCGACGGAGTAATTCCGTTGGTAGCGTGGCGGTATGAATTTCCGTCATCTTGGACGCAGTGGCCTGATTGTCAGTCAGCTCGCTTACGGCAACTGGCTGACCCGGAGTTCTTCGAGGAGCGAGGAGACGGAGCTCGCCTGTGTGCGGGCGGCACTCGACGCCGGAATCACCACCTTCGACACCGCCGATGTCTATGCCGACTCCGCGGCCGAGGAATCCCTCGGCCGGGCCCTGAAAGGCGAGCGCCGGGAGGGGCTGGAGATCCTCACCAAGGTCTTCGCGCCCACCGGCCCCGGGCGCAACGATCTCGGGCTGTCCCGCAAGCACATACGGGAATCCATCGACAACTCGCTGCGGCGCCTGGGCACGGACTACGTGGACGTCTACCAGGCCCATCGCTTCGACGCCTCCACCCCGCTGGAGGAGACCATGACGGCGCTGGCCGACGTGGTGCACTCGGGCAAGGCGCACTACATCGGCGTCTCCGAGTGGACCGCGGACCAGATCAGGCGCGGCCACGCGCTCGCCGGCGAGCTGCGGATCCAGCTGATCGCCAACCAGCCGCAGTACTCGGCCCTGTGGCGGGTCCCCGAGGCCGAGGTGATGCCGGTGTGCGAGGAGTTGGGCATCGGGCAGGTGGTCTGGTCGCCGCTGGCCCAGGGGGTGCTGACCGGCAAGTACCTGCCGGGCGGGCAGTGGCCCGAGGGTTCGCGGGCCACCGACAGCAACGACGGCTCGGAGGTGCTGGCTCCCTGGCTGACCGACGAAGTGCTGGGCCGGGTGCAGCGGTTGCGGCCGATCGCCGCCGACCTCGGGCTGACCCTCGCCCAGCTCTCGCTCGCCTGGGTGCTCCAGCATCCGGGGGTCTCGGCCGCCGTGCTCGGCGCCTCCCGGCCCGAGCAGATCACCGACAACGCCAAGGCGGTCGGCGTCACGCTCGACGCCGAGGTGCTGGGCGCGATCGACGCGGTGCTCGGCCCGGTGGTCAGCCGCGATCCCGCCGCCACCGCGGACAGCAGCCCCGCCGATCCGGCCTGGCGACTGGCCTGACGGCAGCGCGCGCCGGCCGCGCGCGCCGGCCGCGCGCAGACCCGGCGCGGGCCTTTCCGGAACAGCCGACGGCTGCTCCGGAAAGGCCCGCTACGCGTTTACCGCTACCAGCTGACCGGCAGTTCCAGCAGGCTGCGCACCTGCATGCCGTCCTTCCATTCCAGCTCCTCCACCGCGACCGCGCAGCGGAGTTCGGGCAGCCGGGCGAAGAGCGATTCCAGGGCCACCCGCATTTCCAGGCGCGCGAGCGGTGCGCCCAGGCAGCGGTGGATTCCGTAGCCGAATCCCAGATGCGGATTGTGCGCCCGCGTCAGGTCGAATCGCTCCGCGTCCTCGAAGACCGATTCGTCGCGGTTGGCCGAGGGAATCGCGGGCAGTACGGATTCGCCGGCCCGGACCAGCGTCCCGCTCAACTCCACGTCCTCCGTGGCATAGCGCGCGAAGGTGACGTGGGAGATCAGCGGCACATAGCGCAGCAGTTCCTCGATCGCGCCCGGCAGCAGTTCCGGCTCGCGCTTGAGCCGCTCCAGCTGGGAGGGATGGGTGAAGAGCACGTGCAGCGAGTCGATCAGCTGCGAGGAGACGGTCTCGTGGCCCGCGATCAGCAGCACGCTCGCCAGCTCCACGAGTTCCTTCTCGGAGAGCTTGTCCTCCTCGTCACTGGCCTTGACCATGGCGCTGATCAGGTCGTCCTGCGGCTCCGCCCGCCGGCGGACCATCAGCTCGCCGATGTAGTCGTACAGCCGCTGGGTGTCCTCCTCGATCTCCTGCTCGGACATCACGGTCGTCGCGGAGAAGGCGTCCAGCCAGGTGCGGAACTGCTCGCGGTCCTCGAACGGGACGCCGAGCAGGTCGCAGACCACGGTGCCCGCGAACGGCACGGCGAAGCCCTCCATCAGGTCGCCCGGCGCGCCGGCCGCCACCAGCGCGTCGATCAGCCGGTGCGCCTCCTGCTCGACCCGCGGGCGCAGCAGTTCCACCCGGCGCATGGTGAACACCTTGGAGAGCAGCCGGCGCAGCCGCGGGTGGTCGGGCGAGTCCATGCCCAGGATGCTGGTGTTGATGGGCAGCGGGGTCAGCCGCGACTCGTCGTGCTCGGCGGCCAGCGCGCGGCTGAACCGGGGATCGCCGAGGATCGTCTTCATGTCCGCGTGGGTGGTGACCAGCCAGGCGTCCTCGCCGTAGGGGCAGGAGACCCGCACCACGGGCTCCTCGACGCGCAGCTTCTGGTAGAGCGGGTCGAGGTCCAGTGCCACGGCCTCGCTGAAGGGGTAGCTGCGCGGGGCGCGCTTGCCGGTCGTCGTGTCGTCCAGGTACTCGTTGATGATCTCGCTCATGCGGAACGCGCCTCCGAGAGTTCGCTGTGGTGGTCGACCAGGCTCTTGGGCCGCATGTCGGTCCAGTTCTCCTCGACGTACGCCAGGCACTCGTCCCGGGTGACCGGCCCGCACACCGTGCTCCAGCCGGCCGGGACGGCGGTGAAGGCGGGCCACAGGGAGTGCTGGCCCTCGTCGTTGACCAGCACCAGGAAAGTGCCGGCGCTGTCGTCCCAGGGATCGCTCACAGTTCTTCCTCCATGCGGGAAAAGGGAGTTGGTGGTGCGCCGGGGTCAGTGGGCGGCCGGGCGGTTCAGCGCGCGGCCGGCGGGGGCGGGAAGAAGCCCGAGGTGATGAAGTAGTCGGTGTAGGTGCGCAGCAGCGCGTCGTCCAGCGGCGGGCACCCGATGCCCGAATCCGCCAGTCCGGCCAGGGTGTTCGCCTGGTCCAGCCGCACCCGGCCGAGCCGGGCGAGCGCGGGCAGGGTGTCGGTGAGCAGCACCGCCCCGTCCAGCGTGCCGGCGCCGGTCTGCGCGTCCGCCTCCGCGCGCCGGTGCAGGGTGCGGATCCACTGCGCCTGCTCCATGGCGTCCAGGCGGTAGCCGTAGCCGCGCAGTTGGTCCAGCACCTGCTCGACCGGGATTGGGGTGGGGCAGGTCAGGTGGTGGGCCAGGCCCGCGCCGGCGGGGCGGCGGGAGAGTCGGACGATGGCGGCGGCGGTGTAGTCGACCGGCACCAGGTCGACCACCGCCGCGGCCTGCTCGCCGGGTGCCGGGCGCGGGGCCGCGCCGATCACCAGCATGGCGCGGACCAGCTGCCAGAACACGTCCCGGCTGGAGCCGGCGCCGCTGCCGGTGTCTCCGCTCACTCGCCCGCACCGGTAGACGCTGACCGGCAGGCCGCGTTCACCGGCCGCCCAGACGAGCTGCTCGGCCACCCACTTGCTCTCGGGGTAGCCGCCCGCCATCAGCTCCTCGGCGCCGAGCCGGCGCGCCTCGGGTACGGTGGCGAGCCGCTCGTGCGCCGCCACCGAGACGGCGGCCGTGGAGACGTAGTGCACCGGCACCGGATCGGCCACCGTGGCCAGCCGCAGCACTTCCTGAGTGCCCGTCACATTGGCCGCGCGCAACCGCTGGTACGAGTCGACCGCGCTGACCCGGGCGCCGTTGTGGTACACCGCGTCGACCAGCCGGGCCAGTTGCTCGAAGCGCGCGGGGGACAGGCCGAGCAGCGGCTGCTCCAGGTCGCCGGGGACGGGGACGATCCGGCGGCGGGAGAACTCGTTCCACAGCCCGTACTCGCTCAGGTTGCGCCGGATCCGCCGGTAGGCCCCCGCCTCGTCCTCCGCGCGCACCAGGCAGTGGATGTCCGCGCCGGTGCGGTCGAGCAGTTCGCGCAGCAGGAAGGCGCCGAGGAAGCCGGTCGCGCCGGTCAGCAGCAGGTTCTCCCGGCCACCCGCCGGCCGTTCGCCCGCTGGCCGGCCACTCGCCGGCCGGCCGCCCCTTGGCGCACCGCCCGGCACGACGGTGATCGCGGGGTCGAGCACCGCGTCCGCCGTCAGCTGCGCCGGGGTCGGGCCGCCGACGCTGCCGCTCTCGGCGGTGCCGTCGACCGCCGCCAGCAGCGCGGCCACCGACTGCCGCTCGAAGAGCGCGCGCACCGCCAGCTCCACACCCAGCCTCCGGCGGATCCCGCTGATCACCCGGGGCACCAGCAGCGAGTGCCCGCCCAGCGCGAAGAAGCTGTCGTCGATGCTGACCTGCGGCACCCCCAGCACCTCGGCGAAGAGCTCGCACAGGATCCGCTCGCGCGGATTGCGCGGCGCCCGGCCCGCCGAGAGCGCCGCGAAGTCGGGCACCGGCAGCGCGGCCCGGTCGACCTTGCCGGTGGCCGCGACCGGCAGCGCGTCCAGCACCAGCACCACGGCCGGGACCAGGTAGTCGGGCAGCAGGCCGGCCAGGTGGGCCCGCAGCTCGCGGCCGTCCGGCGGCGCGGCGGCGTCCACCGGCACCGCGTACCCGGTCAGGAAGGTGCCGCCGTGCTGGTCGGCGCGCGGCACGACCACCGCCTGCGCCACGCCCGGGTGGCTGCCGAGCGCCGCGGCCACCTCGCCCGGCTCGATCCGGAAGCCGCGGATCTTCACCTGCCCGTCGGCGCGGCCGACGAACTCCAGCTCGCCGTCGCCGTTCCAGCGCACCAGGTCGCCGGTGCGGTACATCCGGCTGCCCGGCGCGCCGAACGGGTCGGCGACGAAGCGGTCGGCGGTCAGCGCGGGCCGGTGCAGGTAGCCGCGGGCCACCCCGGCCCCGGAGACGTGCAACTCGCCCACCACACCGGGCGGCACCAGGGTCAGGTCCCGGTCCAGCACGTAGACCCGGGCGTTGACGGTGGCCCGGCCGATCGGCGGGGTGGCGCCGCCGGAGAGCGGGGCGCTGAGCGTGGCGCACACCGTCGTCTCGGTGGGGCCGTAGCCGTTGAGGAACCGGCGCCCGGCCGACCAGCGCCGTACCGTCTCGCCCGAGGAGGCCTCGCCGGAGACGATCATCGAGGTGAGCGAGGGCAGTTGGGCCGGTTCCAGCACGCTCAGCGCGGCCGGCGGCAGGGTCGCGTGGCTGACCCGGTGCCGCCCCACCAGCGCCGTCAGCGCGGGGCCGGGGGCGGTGACGTCGGCGGGTGCCATCACCAGCGTCGCCCCGGTCAGCAGTGCGCCGCACAGCTCCCAGACCGCCCCGTCGAAGCTGTGCGAGGCGAACTGCAGGATCCGGCTGGAGCTGGTCACCCCGAAGCGCCGCAGCTGCGCGGTGGCCACCCCGGCGATGCCCGAGTGGGTCACCACCACGCCCTTGGGACGGCCGGTGGAGCCCGAGGTGTAGACGACGTAGGCGGGGTGCCCGCAGGTCAGCGGCCGCAGGCGGTCGGCGTCGGTGACCCGGGTCAGTGGCCGGCGGCTCACCGCCTGCCGGGTCTGCGGCGCGTCGAGCACGAGCCGCGGCACCCCCGCCGTGCCGGCCGGCGGCAGCTGGGTGGCCGAGTCGGTCAGCAGCACGGTGGGGCGGGCGTCCTCGGCCATGAACTCGAGGCGCGCCGCCGGGTAGTTGGCGTCCAGCGGCAGATAGGCGCCGCCGGCCTTGAGCACCGCGAGGGTCGCCACCACCGAGTCGATGGTGCGCGGCAGCGCGATGCCCACGAAGCGCTCGGGGCCGACGCCGTGGGCGATCAGGTGCCGGGCCAGCCGGTTGGAGCGCAGGTCCAGCTCGCGGAAGCTGAGGGTGCGCACCGGGCCCGTGCCGTCGTCGTAGAGCAGCGCGGTCGCCTGCGGGGTGCGCCTGACCTGGGCCTCGAACAGCTCGGGCAGGGTCCGCTGCGCCACGTCGTGGCTGCGGTCGCCGCTGTGCGCCAGCAGCTGCTCGCGCTCCTCGGGCAGCACCACGTCCAGGTTGCCCAGCCGGCGCGCGGGCTCGGCGGTGACCTCCGCCAGCAGGCCGGTGAAGCGCCGCAGCAGCAGTTCGACGCTGCTCCGCTCGAACAGGTCGGTGCTGAACTCGGCCACCCCGGTCATGCCCTGGGGCTGCCGGTCGGGGCCGTGCCGCTCCTGCAGGCTGATCGAGAGGTCGAACCGGCAGGCCCCAGTGCCCACTTCGCGCGGCGCCACGCTGAGCCCCGGCAGCTGCGGCCCGCCCTGCGGGGCGTTCTGCAGGGCCAGCAGCACCTGGAAGAGCGGGTGGTGGGCCAGGCCGCGGCTCGGCGCGAGGGTGTCCACCAGGCGTTCGAAGGGCACGTCCTGGTGGGCGTAGGCGGCCAGGTCGCCCTCCCGGACCCGGGCCAGCAGGTCGCGGAAGGCGGGGTTGCCGGAGGTGTCGGTGCGCAGCACCAGCGTGTTGACGAAGAACCCGACCAGGGCTTCCAGCGCGTGGTCGGTGCGCCCGGCCACCGGGGTGCCGATCGCGATGTCGGTGCCCGCACCGAGCTTGGTCAGCAGGGCCGCCAGCGCGGCGTGCAGCACCATGAACGGGCTGGCCCCGACCTGCTCGGCCAGTTCGGTGATCCGGCGGTGCAGGTCGGCGTCCAGGGTGAAGGGCACGGTGTCGCCGTGCTGGGTGGCCACCGGCGGCCGGGGCCGGTCGGTGGGCAGCTCCACGCACTCCGGAAGCCGGGCCAGCGCGCCGCGCCAGTAGGCGAGCTGACGAGAAGTCAGGCTCTCCGGATCGTCCTCCGCGCCCAGTAGCCGCTGCTGCCACAGGCTGTAGTCGGCGTACTGGACGGGCAGCGGCTCGACCTTCGGCGCCCGGCCGGCCCGGCGCGCGGTGTAGGCGGCGGCGAGGTCGCGCCAGAGCGGCGCCAACGACCAGCCGTCGCAGGCGATGTGGTGGATCACCAGGACGAGCACGTGCCGATCGGGTGCGGTGCGCAGCAGCGAGGCCCGCACCGGCAGGTCGTGCGCCAGGTCGAAGGGCCGGCGGACGGCGGCGGCCACCGCCTCGGTCAGCTCCTCGGCCGCCACCTCACCGGCCTCCAGCGGCAACCGGGCGGCGACGCTGTCCAGCACCTGCTGGCGGGGCACCCCGGCGGTGGCGGGGAAGACGGTGCGCAGGCTCTCGTGACGCGCCACCAGATCGGCCAGCGCCGCCTCGAGCGCCGCCCGGTCCAGCTCGCCGGTCAGGTCGAGCACCAGCGGCACGTGGTAGGCCGCGCCCTGGGTGTGCAACTGGTCGAGGAACCAGAGCCGGCGCTGGGCGAAGGAGAGCGGGAGCGGCTCGGGCCGCTTCCCGGCCACCAGCGCGGGCCGCTCGCCGGCCGACGCCAGGTGCACCGCCTCGGCCAGCGCGGCCACGGTGGGCGCCTCGAAGACGCTGCGGACCGGCAGTTCCAGACCGAGCACGGCGCGCAGCCGGGCGCTGAGCCGGGTGGCCGAGAGCGAGTGCCCGCCGAGCGCGAAGAAGCTGTCGTCGATGGTGACCTGGGAGACGCCCAGGATGTCGCCGAACAGCTCGCAGAGCAGCCGTTCCATCGGGTCGCGCGGCGCCCGCCCGCCCGGCGTGGAACCGGTGTCCGGCTCGGGCAGCCGGCGGCGGTCCACCTTGCCGTTGGGCGTCAGCGGCAGTGTCTCCAGCACCACGGTGGCCGCGGGCAGCAGGTATTCGGGCAGCCGGTCACGCAGGAAGGCGCGGATCGAGGAGAGCAGCGCGCCGGTGTCCCGGGTGGTCGCCGGGGCGTTGACCAGCGAGGCCAGCGGCGCCCCGGTCGACGCCGGCGACTGCGCTGACTGGAGTGACTGGGGTGGCGACGACTGCGGGCCCGGTTCGCCCGGGCGGCGGGCGGTGAGCGTGACGTCCAGGGCGTCCGCGACGGTGGCCGACCAGCAGACCGAGGCCCGCAGGCCCAGGCGCTCGGCCACCCGGTGGAACTCCTCCAACTCGGTGACCTCGGCGTCGTCCCGCTCGCCCAACGCCGGTATCAGGTCGCCCTGCTGGGCCGCTTCGAGGTCCCGCAGCGCCTGCGCGACGGGCGCCATCCGGGCGTCGGGCACCCCGGTCACCCGCAGCTCGCGATGGCCGGTGGCGGCCAACTGGTCCGCGCTGGTGAGGTCCTGACCCCAGCTCAGCTCCACGGTCGGAGCCGGCGGTTCGGCGCCGGCCGGCTCGGCCACCGCCGAGACCTTGCGCAGCACCGCGTCATACCGGTACCGGGTCAGCTCGTTGACGGACCGGCCCCGCTTGACCCGCACCTCGCTGCCCGCCACCGCGGGCAGTCGGTGCGCCAACTCCGCGAAGAAGGCCGGGTCGACCAGCAGCTCCTTCTCCCGCACCATGGCCTGCTCGACGGCCGCGCGGACCAGCTCGGGATCCGCGGGCAGCTCCGGGCGGCGCAGCCGGACATCGGTGTGGAAGGCGCGCAGCAGCCGCAACTGCCGTACGTCGCCGACGAAGACGGCTCCGCCGGGGGCGAGCAGCTGCACCGCCTTGGTCAGCACCTCGGCGAGGTAGCCGCCGTCGGGGAAGTACTGGCAGACCGAGTTGATCACCACGGTGTCGAAGAAGCCGACCGGCAGGCCCTCGGTGTCGTCGGCGGCCCGGGCCCGCAGCTCGACCCGCTCGGCCAGCGCCGGGTCCTGGCGCACCAGCGAACCCAGCGCCTCGACCACTTGACCGGACAGGTCGGTGCCCCAGTAGGACTCGCAGTGCGGGGCAAGCCGGGAGAGCAGCAGACCGGTGCCCACCCCGATCTCCAGCACCCGGCGCGGGCGCAGCTCGCGGATCCGGTCCACCGTGGCATCGCGCCACTCGCGCATCTGCGCCGCCGGGATCGGCCGGCCGTCGTAGCTGCTGTTCCAGCCGGCGAAGTCCTCGCCGAACCGGGCCTCGGCGGCGCGCCGGTAGAGCGTGTCGTAGATCTCCTGCCACTCGGCCACCGGGTCGGGCCCGTCCTGGCCGGCCTGGGGATCGCGCTGCTCGGCCGGCACCACGTAGCCGACCAGCCGCTTCTGGCCGGCCTGGTCGGCGCGGACCACCACCGCGGCCCGGGCCACCTCGGGGTGCGTGCCGAGCACGGCCTCCACCTCGCCGGGCTCCACCCGGAAGCCGCGGATCTTCACCTGGTCGTCCCCGCGGCCGACGAACTCCAGGGCGCCCTGGGCGTCCTGGCGCACCAGGTCGCCGGTGCGGAACAGCCGAGCGCCGGGCCCGCCCTGCGGGTCGGCGACGAAGCGCTCGGCGGTCAGGCCCGGGCGCTGCCAGTAGCCGCGGGCCAACCCCGAGCCGCCGACGTAGAGTTCGCCGACCTCGCCGGGTTCGACCGGGCGCAGCCGCGGATCGAGGACCACGGTGCGCATCCCGGCCATCGCGGTGCCGATCGGCGTCACCGTGCCGAGCGCACCGGCCTCGGCCACCCGGTGGCAGGTGGCGAAGGTGGTCGTCTCGGTGGGCCCGTAGCCGTTGACCACGGCGAGGCCCGGGCAGGCGGCCAGCACCCGGCGCACGGCGGCCGGTGGGACCGCGTCCCCACCGGTCCACACCTCGCGCGCGCCGGTGAAGCAGCCCGGGTCCTCCTCCGCCAGGACCGAGAAGAGCCCGGCCGTCACCCAGAGCGCGGTGACGCCCGCACCGGTGACGGCGGCGGCGACCGCGCGGGCGTCCAGGTCGCCCGGCGGCGCCACCACCACCGTCCCGCCGGAGAGCAGCGGCACCCACAACTCGTAGGTCGAGGCGTCGAAGGCGTGCGGTGAGTGCAGCAGGACGCGCTGCTGCGCGCCGCCGCCGAAGGCCGGGTCCCGGGTCAGCCCGACCACGTTGCGATGGCTGACGGCGACACCCTTGGGGGTGCCGGTGGAGCCGGAGGTGAACATCAGGTACGCCAACTGGTCCGGATCGACCCGGACCGGGGAGGCGGTCCGGTCACGTGGGCCGTCGCCGGTCGGCGCGGTGGCGGTCACCGGGAGCGTGCGCAGGCCGGCGCCGATCGGTGGTGCCGAGACCTGGTCGGTGGTGAGCAGCAGCCGGGCGCCGCTCTGCGCGAGCATCCAGTCCAGCCGGGCGGCGGGCTGGCGCGGGTCCAACGGCAGGTAGCAGCCACCGGACTTGGCGACCGCGAGCAGTGCCACCACGAGTTCGGCCGAACGCTCGGCCAGGATCGCGACCGGGTCCTCCCGGCCCACCCCCTCGGCCACCAGCCGATCGGCCAGCAGGTCCGCACGGGCTTTGAGTTGACGGTAGGTCAGCACCGTGTCTCCGCTGATCAGCGCGGTCGCGCCGGGGGTGCGCTCGACCTGCCGGGCGAAGGCCGTCGGCAGTGAAAGGGACTCGTCGGAGGGGCGCTGGACGGACACGTGGCACGAACTCCTCTGCGCGGGGCTCCGGAACGCGGCGACCGGCGTCCGGGTCGAGGGCACACGGAAGGGCACCAGGCGGCCTGGTGCTCATGCGGTTCGACGTCGTGTAGCGATCATGCCAAATGCTGGGGCGAAGTGGAGTGCCATGTTCATGTTTTCGGCTCTTCTCGCACACAGCTCGCCGCTGGCGCCGTGACCGGGGGCAATCCCAGCATGCATATGGCTGCGACATGTCCGGCCAGGCAATCTCCATCGGATCGGACCTGCGCTCTCCCGCTGCCGTGCGAGTAGCGAAGCGGCTACGGAAGGTCAGTCATATTGGCTGGAACAGGTGCCCGCCGGTAGGCCAGAGCGGACAAGCTTGGGCAAAGCGCGGACTCAACTCGCCCTGCGATGGGAAGATCGCGCTCGTTTCGGATCGTCCGCGCCACAGATCCCTCAGCGCTCTCCATGCATTCCGGCCTGTCTCGCAGGTCCCGCACGTCTCGCAGGTCCCGCACATCCCAGACGTCACGCACACCTCGCGCACCTCACATACGCCGCACCCACCCATGCCCCGGCTCGCCCGGGGGGACAGGGAGATCCGATGGAAGCCCACGGAACCGACCACCGCGCGGCCGCCGCCGCCGACTTCAGCCCGGACTCGGGCGTCATCGCCGAGATGGTGGGGCGCCCGCTGCGTTTCGACTCCACCCGCTACCTGCCGACGGACAGCTACGCGCAGGTCGCCACCGACCGCGTCTGGCGTGCCCACCAGAGCCTCGGGCTCACCGGCGAGAGCCGCGAGTCGATCCTGGCCCTGCTGGCGGAGTTGACCGAGCCCTGGGGCCGCCTGCCGGTCGGCACGCCCCCCGAGCGGGCCTGCTGGGTCTCCATCGACGGCATGCCCTTCGAGGCCTCGGTCGCCTGGGTGAACGGGACGGCCGGCGTCCGGCTCTCCCTCGAGCCCCCGGGCGAGGGCACCGCCGTCTCCCGGATGCGCGAGGCGATGGCCCTCACCCGCCGCCTGGCCGGCCGACCGGGCGTCTCCGTCGACCGACTGCTCAAGATCGAGGACCTCTTCGTCGAGGACGATCCGCAGGGGTTCTTCACCATGGCCCACGCGCTCGCCTGGCGGCCCGGCGCCCACCCCCAGTACAAGATCTGGCTCAACCCGGCGGTGGCCGGCCGCGAGCAGTCCGCCGACCGCGCCGAGCAGGCGATGCTCCGCCTGGGCCTGGAGCGTCCCTGGCGCGCCCTGGTCGACCACCTCGGCGGCTTCACCTCGGCCCACGAGCCCGTCGCCATCGCCCTGGACCTGGTGGACGGCGAGGACTTCAGGGCGCAGGTGTACCTGGCGCACTCCGGGGTGAGCGCGGCGGAGATCGACGCCAAGGCCGCCGTCGCCCACGACCACGTCCCCGGCCTGTTCGCCCGCGCGCTGCACCAGATCAACGGCCCGCACGACGCGGCGGCCTGGCAGCGCAAGCCCCCCGTCACCACCTTCGCCCTCGACACCCGCCACGAACTGCCGAGCGCGACCATCTACGTCCCGCTGATCCCGGTGCACGACAGCGACGCGGCGGCCCGCGACCGGGTGGCGGCCTTCCTGCGCGCCGAGGGCTCCCCGGCGGCCGACCCCTACGCCGCCCTGCTCGACGACCTCGCCGACCGCCCGCTGGCGCGGTCGCTGACCCAGAACTTCATGTCCTACCGGGGCGGCGACGCCTCGCGCTTCTCCATCTACCTGGCGCCGGGCACCTACCGGGCAGCCGATGAACTGGACTGACCAGCGCCAGAACTGACGATGCGTCCGGGGCTGCCGTCCCGCCCGCTCGGTGCCGAGGGCCTCGGTAGCGGGCCGATCGATCCTGGCGCAACGCTGACGTAGGCGTTCTGGTGGGACGGCAGTTCGCGTCGCACACTGAGGAGGCAGGGGGCTCCGGGTGGCGCACGAGTGGCACGCGGGGCCGGAATCGACCGGGGTGGTACGAGGGGGAGGGACGATCATGGGGGAACTGGACGGCAGGGTCGCACTGGTGACGGGCGGCTCGCGCGGGATCGGGCGCGCGGTCGCGTTGCGCCTCGCCGCTGACGGGGCGCTGGTCGCGGTCCACTACGGGGGCAACGAGGCGGCCGCCGCGGAGACCGTGGCGCGGATCGCCGAGGCCGGGGGGCAGGCGTTCGCGGTGCGGGCCCGGTTCGGCGAGAGTGGTGCGGTGGACCGGTTGTTCGAGGGGTTCACCGCCGGGCTGGCGGAACTGGGGGCGGACGGTCTGGACATCCTGGTCAACAACGCGGGTATCCACTCGGCGAGTTCGATCGGGCAGCTCACCGAGGAGGAGTTCGAGCGGCTGCTGGTGATCAACGTGAGCACGCCGGTCTTCGTGGTCCAGCGGGCACTGCCGCTGCTGCGGGACGGTGGGCGGATCGTCAACATGGGCTCAGCGGCCACCCGGATCGCGGAGCCCCGCCAGATCGGCTACACCGCCACCAAGGCGGCGCTGGCGGCGCTCGGCCCGTCGCTCGCCAACGAGTTGGGCCGGCGCGGGATCACGGTGAACACCGTCAACCCCGGGGTGGTGCTGACCGACAAGATCGCCGACTGGGCCGCGGTTCCCGAGGCGCTGGCCAGCCTCGAGGCGATCACCGCGCTCGGCCGGATCGGTGAGCCGGAGGATGTCGCGGACGTGGTGGGCTTCCTGGCGGGTCCGCAGGGGCGCTGGGTGACCGGCCAGACCATCGACGTCTCCGGCGGCACCTATCTCGGACCGATCGCGGCCGGATGATCCGGCCGGGGTGCGGGCTCGGATGTCGAACATGTCGCTCGGAAACCGATTCTGACGGACCGTTGGCACCGAAGAGCTAGCCTGTCGGGCGAAGCGCGCTGGAACCGCGCTTCGCCCGCACGGCCGTACCCGGCCCCCGTGAAAGGACCCACCGGAATGCACGCGCACGCCGATCCGCAGGCCCGCCGGCAACTCGCGCTGGAAGCAGTCGAAGCGAAGATCCGCAAGGACCTCAGCTGGCAGCAACTCGCCGACGCCGCCGGGCTCTCCCCGGCGTTCGTCACCGCGGCGCTGCTCGGCCAGCACGCCCTGCCCGCCGACGCGGCCAAGGCCGTGACCGAGTTGCTGGGCCTGGACGAGGAGGCCGCCCGGCTGCTGCAGACGATCCCGCTGCGGGGCGGCACCGGCGAGGCCGTCTCCACCGACCCGACCATCTACCGGTTCCACGAGGTGCTCCAGGTCTACGGCACCACCCTGAAGGCGCTGATCCACGAGCAGTTCGGCGACGGCATCATCAGCGCGATCAACTTCACCCTGGACGTCAAGAAGGTCGACGACCCCGAGGGCGGTCACCGCGCGGTGATCACGCTCGACGGCAAGTTCCTGCCCTACAAGCCGTTCTGACCTCCGAGGGCCGGACTGGACCGGATCGGGGGAACGCCAACTGTCGGCGCGCTACGCCACCCAGCTGATCGCGCTGCGCGCCGGGCGGTCGACGGCCCCGCTCGCGAGCAGTACTCGGATCCGAGTAGTAGGATCCGAGTAACCGCGAGCCCGACCCCGACCGTGGAGTGAGATGACCGCCAAACGACCGGCCAACCCCTTGGCCCTCGCCGTGCTGGGCTTGCTGCTGGAGCAGCCCATGCACCCCCACGCGATGGCGACCGTGCTTCGGGAGCGCCAACTGGACTCGGCCTTCAAACTGACCACCGGATCGCTGTACGACACGGTGCGGGCCCTGGTCCGAGACGGCTGGATCGAGGCGACCGACACCGAGCAGCTGGGCGGTCGCCCGACGCGCACCATCTACCGGCACACGCGTGAGGGGCAGCGGTACTTCGTCGAGTGGCTGGACGAACTCATCCGCGAGCCGTCCCGGGAGTACCCGAAGTTCCTGTCCGCGGTCAGCTACCTGGGCGTACTGGGACGGCAGCGGGCGGCACAGGCGCTGCGTGAACGGGCGGCGGCCTTGCGGGCCCGCGCCGCCGAGGGCGAGCAGGCGTATCGGGCCGCCAGGGAGGAGCACCAGGTGCCCCGGCTCTTCGTGATCGAAGCGGAGTACGCCCAGGCGATGCTGCAGGCGGAGTTGCAGTGGGTGTCGCGCACCGCCGAGGAGATCGAGCAGGGCGCCCTGCCATGGCCGGAGGCCCCCGATGCCTGACACGCCCGCGCCGGCGACAGCACGGACCGAGCCGCCGGCAGGCACACCGTACGGCGACGCGGACGTCCTGGTGGTGGGAGCCGGACCCGCCGGCCTGATGCTGGCCTGCGAGCTGGCGCTGGGCCGGGTGCGCACCGTGCTGCTCGAGCGGCACCCCGCCCCGCCGGGCTTCTGCCGCGGCTTCAACCTCAACGCCCGCAGCCTGGAGCTGCTGGACCGCCGCGGCCTCGCCGATCGCTTCCTCGCCGAGGGCCCCACCGTGCCGACCACCGCGTTCGTCGGGGCGGCCCAGCTCAACCTGGCCGCGATGCGCAGCGAACACCCGTACGTACTGGGCATCGCCCAGACCCGGGTGGAGGAGCTCCTCGCCGAGCGCGCGATGGACCTGGGCGTGCGGATCCTGCGCGGTCACCGCCTGACCGGACTGCGCCAGGACGACAGCGGGGTGCATGCCGAGGTCGACTCCCCGGACGGGCGGATGCTGCTGCGCTCCGGCTGGTTGGCCGGCTGCGACGGCGGCCGCAGCACGGTGCGCAAGCTGGCCGGCATCGGCTTCCCCGGCACGCCCGCAACCCGCTTCACCCTGCTCGGGGACGTGGTCCTGGCGGACCCGCAGGCGATCCCGTTCGGAGTGACGGCCGGCGCGAACGGCACGGTGTTCGCCATCCCGCGCCCCGGCTATGTCCGGTTGATCACCAGTGACCCCCAGCCGCCGGACAACCGGGACGAGCCGGTCACGCTCTCCGGCTTCCAGGACGTGCTGGACCGGGCGCTGGGGCGGCGGGTGGAGATAGCCGAAGCCCGCTGGCTCACCCGGTTCGGCGACGCGGCCCGGCTGGCCGAACGGCTGCGACACGGCCGGGTGCTGCTGGCGGGCGACGCCGCGCACATCCATCCCCCCGCCGGCGCCATCGGCGTCAACGCGGCCATCGACGACGCGATGAATCTCGGCTGGAAGCTCGCTCTCGTGGCGCGCGGACAAGCCCCCGAGGACCTCCTGGACACCTACCACGCCGAGCGGCACGCGGCAGGTGCCAGGCTGCTGCGCAACACCCGGGCGCAGCAACTGGTCGCGGCGGAGGGGGAGCGGCTGGCGCCGGTGCGCGAACTGCTCGCCGAGCTGGCGCGGGCCGAGCAGACGGCCGGGTACCTGGCCGAGGAGATCACCGCCGTCGCCACCCGCTACCCCGTCCAGCACGGCTCCGGCCACCCCTGGGAGGGCAGGATGGTGCCGGACGTCCCACTGGAACGGAACAGCCTGCTCTCGCTGCTCGCCCGCACGGGCGGCGGAGCACTGCTGGTGGACGGGAGCACGGGAACGGACTCGCTGCGCGCGGTGGCAGAGCCGTGGACGGACCGGGTGACCGTGCTGTCGGCCCAGTCTGACACCCTGCCGGACACATCCGCAGTACTCGTCCGCCCGGACGGCCACGCCGCCTGGACGGCGACACCCTCGGCACCGCAGCGCACCACCGCCCAGCAGTTGCGCGAAGTCCTGCACCACTGGTTCGGGCCCCCGGCAGCGGTGACAGGGCCGAAGACGTCCGCTGCTTAGCGGTGTCGTGGGTCTTCGGACAGGTCAGTGAGCGGGCAGCGACCCGCAGGTCCGGCGCGCCCTCGGGTGGGGGCGAGGGCGCGCCGGACCGGTCGGCTCGGAGTTGCGGGTCAGGACTGCAGGGTCTCGCCCTCGAACGGGCTGCAGTTCGGGTCGTTCGGGTACGAGGTGACCGACCAGCCGGCCGGCAGGGTCGAGTTGGAGCAGGCCACGATGCCGTTGTAGATGGTGCTGTACTGGAGCCCCTCGTACTGGCCGCAGCCGCCGTAGCTGCCCCAGACCCGGGTGATCACGTAGCCGCTCGGGGCCGGGCCGGCGCCCACGCCGCAGGCGACGATGCCGTTGTAGACCGGGGTGAGGACCTCGGTCCCGTAGCCGGCACAGGGGCCGCCGGTGCCGTCGGAGGTGGCCACGTAGTTGTTCCACTTGATGGTGAGCTGGCAGGCGGTGATGCCGGGGTACTCCTGCTGCAGGGTCATCTGCTGGCCGCTGCACGCGTTGGCGGTGCCGGAGCTGATGTTGGTGATCACGTACGGGCTGGGCAGCGTGCCGCCGAAGCAGGCCACGACGCCGTTGTAGGCCTGGGTGATGGTCTGCGTCTCGAACTGGTTGTCGCACTGCGACTGGGCGGTGGTGGTCCCGGCGATGATCACGTACGGGTACGGCACGGCGACGCCGACCGTACAGAGCACGGCGCCGTTGCTCGGCAGCGCGACCGTGTACAGCAGGTAGCCCTGGCACGCGCTGGTCGGCGACACGGCGGTGACGATGTAGCCCGCCGGGACGGCCTGGTTGGCGCAGACCGACGACACGGTGTGCGGTGTCGCGGCCTGGGCGTTCGCCGCGCCAGGCAGCAGGAAGGCGAAGAACGCCAACGCGGCGGCCACGGGCACGGGGAGGACTCGGCGCAGCAGTTGCTTGAGACCGTTCACGGACATGCTCCTCGGATCGGATCGGGATGCATCGAGTACGAGTACGGGTACGGCCGTGAGGCTAGCAACTGATGTGAATGATCGTCAGAAATCAATTCACTTTGGCTCATTAGTTGTCGACTGTGCGAGGTCCCGCCCAAGAGGTGCGGGGCTGCCGGTCGTTCCCGCTGGGGGCGGGAACGACCGGCAGCCCCGGGGTGGGCGCGGGTGGCTCAGTACTGCGTGGTCACCGTGACGCCGCTGAACGCGGTCTGGGCGTACAGGCTGATGTAGCGGTAGCCCGCCGTGCTGTTGGTGACGGTGAGGCTCTGGGCGCTACCGGAGTTGGTGGACTCGGCGGTGTAGGTGGTGTTGCTGGCCCAGGTGGTGGGGTCGTAGTAGAGGTACGCGGTCCCGGTGCCGCCGCTGGTGCTGACCTGCAGCGTGCTGGTCCCGGCGGGCAGGTAGATCCACAGGTAGTCCAGGTTCCCGGCGGTCGCGGACAGGTTCGCCCGGGAGCAGTTCTGGTCCATCTGCTGCGGGTTGGCGTCCGTGCACGGGGTGGCGGCGCCGCTCACGGTCACCGACTGGGAGGTGCTGGCCGTCTTCCCGCTGCTGTCGGTCACGGTCAGCGTGACGGTGTAGGTTCCGGCCGCCGCGTAGGTGTGCGAGGGGTTCTGCGTCGTGGCACTCGCCCCGTCGCCGAAGTTCCAGGCCCAGCCGGTGATGCTGCCGCTGCCGGACTCGGTGGACCGGTCGGTGAAGGCGGTCGTCAGCCCGGTGGCCGCCGCGCTGAAGGCGGCCGTCGGGGCGCTGGAGGTGCCGCCCGCGATGCCGTCGAGCCAGGTGTTGAAGTCGGCGTCGTAGCGGGTGCCGATGGTGTTGGCGTAGTAGTCGTAGCCGGCGGTGTAGTTGCCGACCCGGTAGTCACCCAGGATCGTCTGCAGGTCGGCGGGGTGTTCCTCGACCATGTAGCGCACCGCCAGGTAGCTCCACGGGAAGACCCGGTCGTCGTTGCTGTTGGCGTAGGTGGTCTGCCACAGGGTGCTCAGCGGGTAGGTGTGCTCACCGGCGTCGGTCACCGCGTCGGTGTCGGTGATGCCCCGGTAGCCGTAGGTGATGTAGCCGGAGATGCCCTCGATCCACCAGATGTTGGGCTCCACCTCCATGTCCGCCCAGGTGCCCATGGTGTCGTAGCGCGCGTCGAGGAAGTGGGTGTACTCGTAGTTGAGGTTCCAGATGTTGTCCGTGTAGCCGTCGGTGCTGGGGTCCTGGTACAGGATCGAGTAGTCCTGGTTCCCGGGCGTGGACGGGGTGTTGTAGATGGTGATGCCGCCGTTGTTCGTGGTGACGCCGTAGATCACCGGGGCGTAGATCTCGTAGTTGAGCGAGCTCGAGAAGACCACGATGTTGTCGGTGTCGTTGTACTGGCCGGGGATCGGACCGCTGTCCTTGACCACGTTCTGGAAGTACGCGTCCTGGCCCGCGAGTTCGTCGCAGGCGGCGGTCAGATCGGCCGAACTGAGTGACTGCGCCAGGATGTTGATCTCGGAGTTGCACGGGTGCGTGGTCGGCAGCGCCGCCGCGGTGGCCTGGGCCACCAGGTTGCAGACGCCGTAGTACGAACAGTCGGCCGCGTCGAAGCCGTTGGCCTGCTGCGCGACGGACATCCACAGCGCGGCGGTCGAGCCGGAGATCGACGAGGCCTGCAGCAGGCCCAGCATCAGCGGCCGGACGGTGGGCTGGAGCGCGGGGAACTGGACGTACGCGGCGAGGTCGTTGCCGGCGTCGGCGTCCATGAAGGTGTTGGCACCGCCGAGCATGGCGGTGTGGCCGAGCGCGAAGGAGTCGAGCGAGTTGATGACGCCCGGGTTCGCGGTCAGCGCGGTGACGAAGGCGGGGTTGTACTGGCCGCGCCACAGCGGGGTGTAGACGTCGTAGATGACGGCGTCCATGCTGTAGTCGGCATCCCAGGAGCTGTTGTACGCGCCGAGTATCTGCTGGTAGGAACTGAGGTAGTCGCCCTGCAGGTTGGCGCTGTCGGTGAGGATCACGGCGTCGCCCAG
Organism: Kitasatospora sp. NBC_01266; assembly: GCF_036242395.1. NCBI lineage: Bacteria > Bacillati > Actinomycetota > Actinomycetes > Kitasatosporales > Streptomycetaceae > Kitasatospora > Kitasatospora sp. NBC_01266. Next base: position 6,532,773 of record NZ_CP108458.1, read on the forward strand.
CACATCGCCGTTGTCCGCGGAGACATCGGTGATCCGCGGGCTGGCGAAGTAGGTGTTGAGGGCGTTCTCGACGTCCGTGGACAGGGTCGCGTCGTAGGAGCCGACGTCCGTCGCGTCGCCGTACTGGACGTAGTAGCCGGCCCGCAGGTAGAGGATGAGCTGCCAGATGCCGGTCGAGTCGTCACCGGTGTAGTTCGCCGCCAGGCTCTGGTAGGCCTGGGCCACCGGGATCATCTGGGATTCCTTGAACACCTGCTGCGCGTCGCTGCCGGTGATCGTGAACAGCGAGTTGATGCAGTCGGTGGTCGAGCTCTCGACGTACGAGGCCAGCGCCGAGCCGCTCAGGGCGCCGAAGGCGGCCGGGGTGCAGGACTGCGCGGCGACGGGTCCGGCGGCCCGCCGGTCGGTGGCGGCCTTCGCCGTCTTCGTGGTGGCCCGCGAGGTCGGCCGGCGCGGCGGGAGCTGGCCGGCGCCGAGCCGGCCGTACTGGACCGCGGAGGCGTCGGTGCCGCCGAGGACGGCGCCCGCCGGTGCGGGTTCGGCCGACTGGTGCGACCCGGTGGCGGGCCGGGCGGTGCCCGTCGAACCTGTCGCGGCCGAGGCCGGGACGGTCGACACGCCCATGAGCATGGCGAGTGCCGCGGTGGAGGCGACGAGGAGGCCGGGCAGGAAGGATCGGTGGTGCATCACTGCTCCTTCGGGACGGTTGTCCGCTTCACGCGTCGTGGGGGAAGCGTGTGACGCACCGTCTCATCGCCCGGCAGCCCGGACAATAAGTCCGGAAACAGCTATTGCACCGTGCATGCCACAACATCCGTGGCGGTTCCTTTGCCGAGGGCCCGCTACCGAAGGCCTGTTACGGGAGCGTCCCGTGGTAGGTGCGCGCCGCCCAGGCCTGGAAGTGCGGCGCCTGGGCGATCAGCTCCCGGTAGGAGGCGGCGGCCGAGCCGAAGAGCGTCGTGACGACCTGCTCGGCGATGCTCTCCTTGCGCCAGGCCAGCAGGTAGCGGCACCAGATCGGGGTGCCGATCAGGGGCCTGACGATGACGCCGGGGACCGGCCGGGTGGTCGCCTGCGTCAGCGAGATGCCCAGGCCCTCGGCGATCATGTTCTGCAACTGCAGCCGGTCGCCGAGGAACTCGTGCACCACCGCCGGGGTGAAGCCGACCGCCTCGCAGGCCGCGTAGAAGACGCCCGGCCATCCCGCGCCGTCGTCGGGGGTGATGAACCAGGAGTCCTCGGCCAGGTCGGCGAGCGAGATCTCCGCGCGGTGCTTGAGCCGGTGGTCCGCGGGCAGTGTCACGAACGAGGGCTCGGTGACGATCCCGCGGTGCTCGACGGCCTCGGAGTGCCGCAGCTCCAGCCCCGGGTAGTCCACGCCGATCGCGGCGTCCAGCTCGCCGCTCTCCAGGAGTTCGACGATCTGGGAGGACTCGTAGACGCTGCTCACCGTCAGCAGCAGCTCGGGCAGCTCGGTCCGTACCCGCCCCACCATGCCGGACAGGATCGGGGAGTTGGTGGCGGCCAGCCGCAGCACCGGTCGCGGCATCCCCTCCTCGGCCGGTCGCCGGCCGATCGCCTCGGCGCGGGCCAGTACGTCGCGGGCCCGGGTGACGACCTCCGCACCGTACCGGGTCAGCCGCACCCCCACGGTGTTGCGCTCGAACAGCGGCTCGCCGAAGTGGCTCTCGATCCGCCGCAGTTGGGTGCTGAGCGCCTGCTGCGAGCAGCCCATCTCGGCTGCGGCCCGCCCGATGCTCGCCGCGTCCGCGATCGCGCGCAGCGCCCGTAGATGCCGAAGCTCCAACTCCATCCGTGCTCCCCTGCGTCCTCGGCGGTGCTCGGGCAGTCGAGTTGATGGTAAGTCAGCGGAGCAGGGGTGACGACGGTCAGGTCGGGGGAGCAGTGGCGACGACGGTCGGGTCGGGGGAGTTGGCGGCGCTCAGGCGAACTTGGGGACCAGCCGGTGCAGGCCCCTGCGGTCGTAGTAGTGGGTGACGGCCAGGCCGACGGCCAACGCCAGGACCGTGGCGATGGCGATGGCGATCCAGGCGCGGAGCAGTCCGGCGTCGGCGCGGGCGTCGAAGTAGAGGATGGCGCGGGTACCGTCGCTGAGTTGGCGCATCGGCTCGAATTCGGCGAACCAGCGGTAGACGGTGGGCAGCGCCTGCAACGGGATCGTCGCACCGGAGGAGGGCAGCGCGACGGCCACGAAGACGAACATGCTGACCAACTGTCCGATACCGCCGAACGCGGCGTTGATGGTCTGCACGCCCAGGCCCACCGCCGCGGTCGCGCAGAACGAGTAGACCCAGAGCAGCGGCAGGTGCGAGGCGTCGATGCCGACGATCGCGATGCCGCCGACCATGATCAGCGTGGTGGTCACCACGGCGAGCCCCAGGGACATGCCCCACTTGGTGATCAGCGTCTGGGTGCGGTCGATCGGAACCACCGGGCGGCGGCTGTGCCAGGGGCCCAACTCGCTGTCCGCGTAGCCGAGGCCGACGTCGACGCCGTTGCTGATGACGTTGGCGCCCAGGAAGCCGGAGAGCACCAGCAGCAGGGTGTAGTAGAACGCCGTCAGCCCCAGGCCGCTGTGCGAGCCGATCGGGTGGCCGACCTGGACCGAGACCGTGATCGGGTCGGCGAGCAGCAGCCGCGTCGCGCTGCTCTGGCCGCCCGGGGCGGCGGCGGTCAGCTCGCCGCCGAGCTGCAACGAGGCCTGGTGGGCGGCCTGCTGGGTGATCGAGGAGGCCAGCGAGGAGGCCAGGCTGCCCACCCCGGGGTTGGTCAGCGCGTTCACGGTGGGGCGCGCGGGCGGTTGGGCGCCGGTGCTGCCGAGCGCGGCGACGGCCGCGGTGAAGCCGTCGGGGACCTCCAGGACGCCGTCCAACTTCCCCGAGGCCAGGCCCTCCTGGGCGCCCGCCTGGTCCAGCACCCGCCAGGAGACCTGCTCCTTCGGGTCGGGGGCGGCGGCGACACCGGAGGTGAGCTGGGCGCCCAGGTTCTCCGGGTGCCCGGCCACGGTGGCGCCGCGGTCGGCGTTGACCAGGCCGATCGGCAGCCGGTGCAGGTTCCCGGTCGGGTCCGCCACCCCACCCAGGTAGAGCAGGGAGAGCAGCAGCGCCAGCAGGGCGACGACGCCGCCGGGGAAGTACCAGGCCTTCGGGTTGCGCAGCACCTGCCCGGCGCGTACCTGCCTCGGCGCGGGTTGTGGCGGAGTGGTCATGGGGCTGCGGCCCTCCCGGTGGCATCGGTGCGATCCCTCGGCAAGGTAGTGGCTCCGCCCGCCCGGCATCCCGTGACCCGCCCGCGCGCCGGCCACGGTGCCCCGGGTGGCTGAGCGGGCGCCCGGGGCAGCGCGGGCAGGGGCAGGTCCTTGGGCAGCTCGGCCGTCAGCCGGCCTGCTCCTGCTCGGCCTCCACCTGGGCGTTCCACTCGCGCTTGGCCGCCCGCCAGGCCTCGTCGCTCTGCCCGAACCGCCAGTAGCCCGAGATCGACAGCCGCTCGCGCGGCACGTCGTGCTCCACGCGCAGCAGCCGCCGCAGCTCCTTCACGAAGCCCGCCTCGCCGTGCACGAAGGCGGACACCGCGCCGGCGGGGAAGTCCAGCGCGGCCACCGCCTCGACCAGCGCCTCGCCCACCGGACGCGCACCGCGGTGCAGCCAGCTGACCTCGACGCCGGCGGGCGAGACGATCTTCTGCTCCTCGGCGGCGTCCGCGACCTCCACGAAGGCGCGCACCACGGCGTCGGCCGGCATCCGCTCCAGCGCCGCGGCGATCGCGGGCAGGGCGCTCTCGTCGCCCACCAGCAGGTGCCAGTCGGCGGTCAGGTCCGGGGCGTAGCCGCCGCCGGGGCCCAGGAAGCGCACCGTCTCGCCGGGCCGGGCCCGCGCCGCCCACGGTCCGGCCAGGCCCTCGTCACCGTGCACCACGAAGTCGACGGTCAGCTCGCGCAGCGCCGGGTCCCAGGTCCGCACCGTGTAGGTCCGGGTGACCGGCCACTGCTCGCGCGCGAACTCCTCGCGGATCCGCGCGATGTCGAAGGGCTCCGGGTAGCTGACGCCCTCGGGTGCGAAGAGCACCTTGATGTAGTGGTCGGTGAACTCCGTGGCGTCGAAGCCGTCCAGCCCCGCACCGCCGAGGACCAGCCGCACCATGTGCGGCGTGATCCGCTCGGTGCGCAGTACCTGTGCTTCGCGGGCCTGCGGTGTCCTGCGGGTCGGCTGCTCTGCCATGGGGTCCCCTGTATGACGTCGTGATGATCTAATTACTTAGGCTTACCTAAGTTAGCACTCCGGGTGCGGTCGCGGTCAGTCCCCGGCCGCCTCCCGGGCGATCCGGTCGAACTGGGCGCCCATCGCCTCGGCCAGCGCCTGCGCGGCGGAGAGCGGGCGGACCATCACGGTGAACTCGTCGATCCTCCCGTCCTCGTCGAAGTGCAGGAAGTCGCAGCCGTGGATCTGCCGCCCGGACACGGTGGCGGTGAAGACGAAGGCGTGGTCGCGACCGCCCGGGTCGGCGATCTCGCGGACGTAGCGGAAGTCCTCGAAGACGCGCAGGACGCCGCGCAGGATCGCCGCGGTGATCGCCTTGCCGGGGTAGGGCTTGAAGGCGACGGGGCTGGTGAAGACGACGTTCTCGGCCAGCAGGTCCTCGACGGCCTGCTCGTCGCGGTCCTCGACGGCCTTGCGGAACGGGTGCACGGGCCAACCTCGCTTTCTCATCGTCGAACAGGTGTTACCGAGGAGTATGGAGGCGATCGCCCGCGCCGTCGATCAGCGGGAGGCGCCCCACCGAGCGCCTCCCGCTGATCGGGTGTCCGCGCTAGCTCTGGCCGACGCGGCGCTGCCCGGTCGCCCGGGAGGCGGCGACCAGCGGGAAGGCGTAGCCGGTCATCCGGCGCTCGTAGTCGCGCACCGCCTCGACCAGCGGCGCGCCGGCGGCCCGGGTGAGCGCGAGCAGGAGTTCCCCCGCGTCGCGCAGGGCGGTGTTGGCGCCCATGGCCAGCACCGGGCTCATCGCGTGCACGGCGTCGCCGATCAGGGTGACCGGGCCCGGCTCCCAACCCGGCACCGGGGCGGCGGTGGAGATCCGCAGCGGGAACAGCGAGTCGGTGTCCCACAGCCGCAGCAGCTGGTGCACCTGCGGGTGCCAGTCGTCGGGGTCGAGCAGACCCACGGCCAACTCCCGTAGCGCGGCCGGGGCCAGGCGGCGCAGCTCGGCGAAGTCGGGCACGGCGGGATGGCCGGCCGGAGCCCCGACCAGGCAGGCGAGGTAGTCGTCCGCCGGTGCCAACTCGACCGGCGGGACCAGGGCTTGCCCCGCCAGCTCGGGGCGTTGTGCCAACTCCACCGGCCCCAGGCCCAGATGGGGGCGGCCGGGGCCGCCGGTGACCACGGTGAAGACGGCCTCCAGCGCCCAGGCGGGGATCGCGGCGCGGGTGGCGGCGGTCAGCGGGATCCGGCCGTAGATCAGGCGCAGTCCGGCGTCCTCGACCTCGGCGTGCGGCAGCAACTGCCGCCGTACGGCCGAGCCCACGCCGTCGGCGCCCACCAGCAGGTCGGCGGTGGCGGTGCTGCCGTCGGCGAACCGGGCGGTGACGGTGCCGTCGGCCTCGCGGCGGTGGTCCAGCAGGCGGGAGCCGAAGCGCACCCGGCCCGCGAGCCCGGCCAGCAGGATCTGACGCAGCGTCGGCCGGTTGACGGCCAGCGGCCCCTGCGCGTCGCCGGTGGCACCCTGCGCGGCGGCGGCCCGGTCCGCGAGCGCATTGAGCTGCGGGTCGCGGACCAGCACCCGGGCGGGCGGGGCGCCGGCGGTGGCCAGGACCAGGTCGAACAGCGGCGCGGGCAGGCAGCGCCGTAGGCCGGTGCGGCCGGGTTCGTCGAGCTGGATCCGGTAGCCCTGCGGACGCGCGCCGGGATGGGCGTCACATTCGTGGACCTGGACTGAGAAGCCCTGCCGGTGCAGTCCTTGGGCCAGCGCGAGGCCGCCCAGGCCGGCGCCGATGATGATCACACGGGGTTGCTGGTGCACAGTCCTCTGCCTTCGTCGATGAGACACGAAGGAAGGCACTGGCTCCCCGCAGCGGGGACGAACACCGTGGTCGGTGCCGCTCCGAAACACCATTCAGGAGCGAGTTTTTCGCGCATTCCGATGAAGCGGGCACACCGTAGCACGCCACGCGGCGGCGGGTTCGTGAGGGTTTCCTGTGAGCCTCCTGGATACCCGCCCGGAGAAGCCTGAGAGAAGGGTCTCGGAGGCGGGGGGCCGGTTCCCGCTCTCAGAACTTAGGTATACCTTAGCTAACGCCTCCCCGGTCCGGGGCTGGCGTCCCTCCCCCCTGTGTCGTAGCTCAGGCATGCCCGGCTGTCGTCGTGCCTGTTCCGGAAAGGCATATCCATGCGACGTATCGCCATGAGACCGGTCGGCCTGCTCGCGGTGGCGGCCCTGGCCGCCGCCGCGCTGGCGGGTTGTTCCAGCTCCGGCTCCGGGGGAGCGTCCGGCTCCGCCTCCGGCACGCAGGCGCTGACCCTCTACAACGGGCAGCACGAGCAGACCACCGACGCGCTGGTGGCGGCCTTCACCAAGGACACCGGGATCAAGGTCAACGTCCGCAGCGACGACGAGGACGTGCTCGCCAACCAGATCGAGGCGGAGGGCTCGCACGCGCCCGCCGACCTCTTCTACACCGAGAACTCCCCGGCGCTGATGCAGCTGCAGAACAAGAACCTGCTGGTGCCGGTGGACAAGTCCGCGCTGGCGCAGGTCCCCGCGCAGTACGACTCGCCGCAGGGCGACTGGCTCGGCGTCTCCGCCCGGGTCAGCGTGCTGATCTACAACACCAAGATGCTGACCCCCGCCCAGCTGCCCACCACGCTGGCCCAGCTGGCCGACCCGCAGTGGAAGGGCAAGCTGGGCCTCGCGCAGGGCGAGACCGACTTCCAGCCGATCGTCACCTCGATGGTCAAGTCGCAGGGCGTCGCCGCCACCAAGACCTGGCTCAACGCGGTGAAGAACAACGCCGGTTCGAACCTGTACCCGGACAACGAGACCCTCACCTCGATGGTGGACAGCGGCAAGGCCGCGATCGGCATCATCAACCAGTACTACTGGTACCGGCTGAAGGCCGAGAACAAGGGCGCGGTGAACTCCGCGATCGCCTCCTTCGCGCCGAAGGACCCCGGCTACGTGCTGGACGTCTCCGGTGCCGGGATCCTCGCCTCCAGCAAGCACCAGGCCGAGGCCCAGAAGTTCATCGCCTTCCTCGGCTCGGCCGAGGCCCAGAAGATCATCGCCACCAGCGACAGCTTCGAGTACCCGATCGGCTCCGGGGTGACCACCGCGCAGCCCGAGACCCCCTTCGACCAGCTGAAGCCGACCGACCTCAGCGTCGCGGACCTCGGCGACGGCTCGCAGGCGATCACCCTGCTCCAGCAGGCCCAGCTCCTCTAGGGCGGCGGCCTCCCATGGCGAACTCCATCGACACCGTCGCGACTTCGGCGGGCCCCGGGCCCGCCGGGGTGCCACGCCCGCCCACCGGATTGCCGCAGCCGCCCGCCGGGTTGCCGCGGCCACGGGCCGCCCGGCGCGGCCGGCGCCTGCCCTGGCTGCTCACCGGCCTGTCGGTCGCGGTGGCCGCGCTGCTGCTCGTGCCGCTCTGCTTCCTGCTGATCCAGGCGAACCAGGCCGGCTGGTCCAGCATCGCCGGACTGATGTTCCGGCACCTCACCTGGGTGCTGCTGCGCAACACCGTCGAGCTGACCGTGATCGTCACCCTCTGCTGCGCGGTGCTGGGCACCGGTGCCGCGTACTGCGTGGAGCGGGTGGCGCTGCCCGGACGACGGCTCTGGGCGGTGCTGCTGGTGCTGCCGGTCGCGCTGCCGGACTTCGTGGTCGGCTACGCCTGGTCCTCCTGGGTGCCGTTCGCCCACGGGCTGACCGGGGCCGTGACCGTGATGTCGCTCTCCCTCTACCCGCTGGTGTACCTGCCGGTGGCCGCCGCGCTGCGCGCCGGTGACGCCGCGCTGGAGGAGCAGGCGCGCAGCCTGGGCCGCGGCCCGCTGCGGGCGTTCGCCCAGGTGACCCTGCGGCAGATCCGCCCGGCCCTGCTGGGCGGCTGCCTGCTGGTCGCCCTCGCGCTGCTCGCCGAGTACGGGGCGTTCGAGATCCTGCGCTTCCAGACCTTCACCACCGAGATCTTCACCGAGTACCTGGAGAGCTTCGACGGTCCCGCGGCCTGCGCGCTGTCGCTGATCCTCGTGGTGCTCAGCCTGGCCGTGCTGCTCGCCGAGTACGCGGCGGGCGGCGGCGGGCGGGTGGCCCGGCAGGTGGCGGTGCGCGCCCCGCGCCGGGCCCGCCCCGGGGTGCTGGGCGGTCTGGCGATCAGCCTGGCGCTGACCGCGCTGAGTTCGGCCGCCCTGCTGCTGCCGGTGGGCACCCTCGCCTACTGGTGCGTGGTCGGCGGCTCGACCACCCTGCCGCCCGCCTCGCTGCTCGGCGCGGCCGGACAGACCGCGCTGTACGCGGTCAGTGCCGCCGCGTTGACCACGGCGCTGGCGCTGCCGGTCGGCCTGCTCTCGGTGCGGCACCGCAGCCGGTTCACGGTGCTGCTGGAGCGCAGCACCTACCTGGTCCAGGGCCTGCCGGGGCTGGCGATCGCGCTGGGACTGGTGTTCTTCGGGATCCGCTACGCCTTCTCGCTGTACCAGAGCCCGCAGTTGCTGGTGATCGGCTACGCGGTGATGTTCTTCCCGCTGGCCCTGGTCGCGGTGCGCGCCTCGGTGGCGTCCGCGCCCGTCGGGCTGGAGGAGATCGGCCGTTCGCTCGGGCGGCCGCGCTGGTCGGTGGCGCTGCGGGTGACCCTGCCGCTGGTCGCGCCGGGGCTGGCGGCCGGCTTCTGCCTGGTCTTCCTCTCCGTGGTCACAGAACTGACCGCGACCCTGATCCTGATCCCGACCGGCGCGCACACCCTGGCCACCCGGTTCTGGGAGTACGAGTCCGACCTCTCCTACGGCGCCGCGGCCCCCTACGCGGCGCTGATGGTGGCGATCGCCGCCGTGCCCAGCTACGTCCTCGGCCGCTGGTTCGACCGGGTCAGAGCCCGACAGGAGCAATCCGCATGACCAGTCTCACGCTGAGCGGGGTCGCCAAGTCCTACGGCCGCCAGCCCGTGCTGCACGGTGTCGACCTGGAGGTGCCGGCCGGTGCGCTGGCCGCCGTGCTCGGCCCGTCGGGCAGCGGCAAGACCACCCTGCTGCGGGTGGTCGCCGGGTTCGAGCGGGCGGATGCGGGCACGGTCAGCCTGGGCGGCCAGGTGGTGGACGACGGGCGGCGCCAACTGCCGCCCGAGCGACGGAAGATCGGCTACGTGCCGCAGGACGGCGGCCTCTTCCCGCACCTCACGGTGGCCGGCAACGTCGCCTTCGGACTGCCCGGCCGCGCCCGGCGGCACACCGCCGCGGTCGGCGAACTGCTGGAGCGGGTCGGCCTGACCGGCCTGGACGGGCGCTACCCGCACCAGCTCTCCGGCGGCCAGCAGCAGCGCGTCGCGCTCGCCCGCGCACTCGCCGTCCGCCCGCAACTGGTGCTGCTGGACGAGCCGTTCTCGGCGCTGGACGCCGGCCTGCGGGCCAGCATCCGGGCCGACGTGCAGACGATCCTGCGGGAGTTCGGGGCCACCGCGATCCTGGTGACGCACGACCAGGACGAGGCCCTGTCGATGGCCGATCTGGTGGCGGTGGTGCGCGACGGGCGGATCGCCCAGTGCGCGACCCCGCACGAGCTCTACCGGCGGCCGGCGGATCCGCAACTGGCCTCCTTCGTCGGCGAGGCCAACCTGCTGCCCGGCACCTTCGAACCGGAGGGCGGCAGCGGCCCGGCCACGGTGCGCACGGTGCTCGGCAGCCTGCCGCTGCACGCCGCGCCCGAGGGGTCCGGCAGCGGGCCGGCCCTGGTGCTGCTCCGCCCCGAGCAGGTCGAGGTCCGTCCGCTCGCCGGGGAGCACAACGACGACCTGGACCTGGACTTGGCCGCCGTGGTCGCCGACTGCCGCTACCACGGTCACGACACCGTGCTCCGCTGCACGCTCGACGGGCCCGACCGGGACCCGGCGGGGGAGCGGTTGGAGATCACCGCGCGGTTGAGCGACGGCGCGGCCTGGCCGACCGGAAGCCGGGTCGGCCTGCGGGCCCGGGGACCGGTCACCGCCTGGCCGGCTCCGGCTGCCGCTACCACCTAACCCGCGCCGCCGCTTTCGTCCTTCACAACCCCTGGCGACGAGTCGCCAGGGGAGCGGTACCCCCTGCCCGATTCCGGGCAAGGTCAGGCAAGGCTTGCCTATCCAATCGGTATCCACCGTGTCACCACCGTGTCCCCACCGTCCGTTGACCGCGCCTGTGTGCGGCACCGAAAGGACCGACTCATGCGACCCACCAGACCCGCCAACCGAACCCGAGCCGCACGGGTCCAGGCCCTGGGCGCCGTGCTGTTCGCGGTGGCTCTCGCCGGGTGCTCCTCCTCGTCCTCCGCCGGATCGGCCGCCTCCGCCGCCGCCTCGGCCCCCGCTCCGGCGCCCTCCGACAGCGCGCAGTCCGCCACCGACCAGCCCCAGTCGGGCTTCCTCGCCGGTCTGCACACCACCAGCACCCTCGCCTCGACCATCCCGGAGAACCTCGACGTCAACCCGTACGCGGTGCTGGTGGCCTCGACCACCGCCGGGAAGATCACCAAGGGCAACGTCCTGGTGGACAACTTCAACAGCAAGGCCAACTTCCAGGGCACCGGCACCACGATCGTGCAGATCGACCCGCAGGGTCAGCTGACCACCTTCGCCCAGATCCCGGCGAACCAGCCGGGCTGCCCCGGCGGCATCGGGCTGTCCACCGCGATGACCCAGCTCAGCTCCGGCTACGTGATCGTGGGCAGCGCGCCCAGCACCGACGGCACCACCGCCACCCAGGGCGCCGGCTGCCTGCTGGTGCTCGACCCGCAGGGCCAGGTGGCCTCCACCATCCAGGGCGGACAGCTCGACGGCCCGTGGGACCTGACCGCCACCGACCAGGGCAGCAGCGCCACCCTCTACGTCACCAACACGCTGCACGGCATCCAGGCGGTCGGCCAGCCGGTCCAGCAGGCCGGCACGGTGGTGCGCGTCCAGCTGACCGAACCCGCGAACGCGGCACCCACGGTGGCCTCCGAGACGGTCATCGGCAGCGGCTTCCCCGAGCAGGCCGACCCCAACACCTTCGTCGACGGCCCGACCGGGGTGGCGCTGGGGGCGGACGGCACCCTCTACGTCGCCGACCGGCTGGGCAACCGGATCGCGGCCATCCCGCAGGCCGCCACCCGCACCGACAGCGCGGGCACCGGCACCACCCTCACCACGGGCGGCCGGCTCGACGGCCCGCTGGCGATGACCCTGGCCCCCAACGGCGACCTGCTGGTCACCAACGGCCTCAACGGCCAGCTCGTCGAGGTCACCCCGGCGGGCAAGCAGGTCGCCAACGCCTGGCTCGACCAGGACCAGGCGCAGACCCCGGCCGGCAGCGGCGACCTGTTCGGCCTCGCGCTGACCGCCGACCACACCGGTGTCTACTTCGCGATGGACGACAACAACGCCCTGGGGGTCATGAAGTGACGGACCAGCAGCCCACCGAACCGGCCGAGCCCGAACCGGCCGAGCCCGAATCGGCCGATGGTGCGGCGACCGAGACGGCCACCGACGCCGGACGCTCGCGCAGCGCGCTGGGCCGGCGCGGCTTCCTGGCCGCCGTCGGCCTCGGCACCGGCGCGGCCGCCGCGCTGGGGGCCGGCGTCGCCGTGGCCGTGGAGAGCGGCGGCAGCAGCGGCAGCCAGAACGAGAGCGGCACCATGCCGTTCTGGGGCACCCACCAGCAGGGCGTGACCAACACCCCACAGGAGCAGACCTACTTCGCGGCCTTCGACCTCCTCACCGAGAAGCGCTCCGACGTCGAGGACCTGCTGCGCACCTGGACCCAGCAGGCCGCCGAACTCACCGCGGGCAACCCGGCGGTGAGCACCGCGCAGCGCCCCACCGCCCCGCCGGTGGACACCGGCGAGAGCCTGGACCTCGGCCCCGCCCAGCTGACCCTCACCTTCGGCTTCGGCGCCACCCTGTTCACCAAGGACGGCACCGACCGCTACGGCTTGGCCGCCCGCCGCCCGGCCGCCCTGGTGAACCTCCCGGTCTTCCACGGGGACCAGCTGAACGCGGCGACCACCGGCGGCGACCTCACCATCCAGGCCTGCGCCTCGGACCCGCAGATCGCCTTCCACGCGGTCCGCCAACTGGCCCGCGCCGCCGCCGGGGTGGCCCAGATCCGCTGGGTCCAGGCCGGCTTCAACCAGGCGGCCAAGACCAAGGGCACCGTCCGCAACCTGATGGGCTTCAAGGACGGCACCGCCAACCCGCCCACCAGCTCGGCCACCCAGATGAACCAGTACGTCTGGGCGGGCAGCGACGGGCCGTCCTGGATGGTCGGCGGCACCTACCTGGTGGCCCGGCTGATCCGGATCAGTCTTGAGCACTGGGACACCATGTCGCTGAACACCCAGGAGGCCGTGATCGGCCGCCACAAGGTGTCCGGCGCCCCGCTGGGCGGCACCCGCGAGGCCGACCCGATGGACTTCACCGCCCGCAACAGCGACGGCACGGCCACCATCCCGCTGAACTCGCACATCAGGCTCTCCTCGCCCGCGATGAACGGCGGGGCCCAGATGCTGCGCCGCTCGTACAGCTACAACAACGGCGTGAGCCCGTTCGTCGAGCGCTGGCCCCCGTGGAAGCAGGCCCTGGAGTACGACGCGGGACTGCTGTTCTGCTGCTACCAGAACGACCCCCGGACCGCGTTCGTGCGGATCTTCGAGCGACTGGCCCTGTCCGACGCGATGAACCAGTTCACCACCCACACCGGCAGCATCCTGGTCGCGGTACCACCGGCGGCGGCGGGCCCGGGGCACTGGATCGGCGAGCAGCTCTTCGCCTGACCGGCTACTCGTTGAGCCCCGTCGGCCTGCCTGAACTGGCAGGCCGGCGGGGCTCCTTCAACCGCGCATCGCCAGGGGCAAAGGTCAGCCAGGCCCATGGTCAGCGGTCTTCGCGGTCACCTCGGGCTCGGACCAGCGGATGCTCAACACGTGCGGCCCGTCCGGCAGTTGGAGCGTCAGGCTCCTGGCGCCCTGGAGCGTCAGCAGCTCCAGGGTCCGCTCCTCGGCGTGCGGGTCGGTCAGCCAGCAGGTGACCAACTCCCGGTCGCCGTCCAGGGGCAGCAGCCTCGCCGAGTCCCAGAGTGCGGCCAACGCGTCCGACAGGCGCGCGAACCGCGCCGGGGGCGTGATCCCCGCGATCTCCACCACCACAGGACGCGTGGGTTGCTGGTGCGCCACGGCTACGCCACCGCCGGGCTGGGCGTGCAGCAGCACCACACGCGCTTGCCGATGCCGTCGCGCGGGCCCCAGCCCCACTTCTCGGAGAGCTTGTCGACCAGCAGCAGGCCGCGCCCCGACAGTCCGTCAGTCGTGTTCCGCAGCACGGGCGGGGCGTCGGAGGAGTCGTCCACCGAGATCCACAGCAGGTCCGCGTCGGCTTCCAGCCCCACCCGGATCAGCCTGCCGGAGCGGGTGCCGTGGATCAGCGCGTTGGTCACCAGCTCGCTGACGAGCAACTCCCCCTTCTCGAAGAAGAGTTCGCCGCGCTCGACGCGCGGCAGGAAGTCGCGCAGCAGCCTTCTGGCGCGGGCGGGGGACCGCTGGCTCTTCGGCAGCCAGAGGTGGTCCTGGGTGTTGGGCAGCGGCGGCGGGTTGTCGGTCGTTTCAGACATGGCGAAGCCCCTTGTGCGGCACGGCTGTTGACTGAAGCGGGCGCGAGACTGGGCGCCCCGGGACGGCCGGACTGGGGGCAAAGGGATGCCCGGTGACGAGCCGTCATGATCACGGTCTGTCGTGGAGTGCTCCACTCCCCGTAGCATGCTCTCGTGGAGCGATTTCATGCAAGTGCGACCTCGTGAAATTGCACGGGCTCGCAAGAGCCTTGTGATCACGGAAGGAGGTGGCAGACTGTGACCCGACGTCAACCAGCAAGGAGCGACCGGCATGGACAGTCCCACCGTGCTTCGACGTAGGCTCGGCTCCGAGCTGCGTCGGCTGCGCGAGAGGTCGGGACTCCAGGCGAAGGATGCCGCCAATGCCTTGGGTTTCAGCCCGGCGAAGGTCTCGAGGATCGAGTCAGGCAGCATCACCCTCAAGGAAGTGGACGTCCGCGCCCTGCTGAAGCTGTACGGCGTCGCTGATGAGAGCGACTTGCGCCAGTTCGTTTCATTGGCGCGGCAGAGCACTCAGCGGGGATGGTGGCACGATTACGGGAACACGCTCCCCGAGTGGTTTCAGACCTATGTGGGCCTGGAGGGTGACGCATCGCTCATCCGGACCTATGAACCAGAGCTTGTCCCCGGCCTTCTCCAAACGCGGGATTATGCCCGCGCCATTCTTGAGGTCTCGCCGCCGGCGCACCCTGAGAATGACCCCGAGCGCCGCCTGAAGGAAATTGAGCGAAGGCTGGACCTGCGTATGCAGCGGCAAGAGGTCTTTCAACGCACTGACCCGCCGGTGATCCAGGCAGTCCTCAGTGAGGCCGTCCTGCGGCGCCCGGTGGGCGGAGCGGAGGTCATGCGCGCTCAGGTTAGGAATCTTGTCACGGTTTCCCGGCGGCCTGATATCACCATCCAGGTCCTTCCGTCGGGAGCTGGCGCGCACCCTTCCATGAGTATGCCGTTCAGCATTCTCTCGTTCTCGGATGTTCCTGGCGACATCGTCTATATCGAGGCGCTGACGAGCAGCCTGTACATCGAGAAGGAGTCGGACATCAGGCGCCATGAGCTTGTTTTTGAACGGCTGATAAACTCCGCCATGACTCCGGAGGAGTCTGTCTCCTGGATGGAAGAGCTAGCAGTAGAGGGGTACGGAAATGGCGGCTGATCTGAGGTGGCGCAAAAGCAGCTTCAGTGGCAGTGAAGGCGGCAACTGCATCGAGGTGGCCGATGGCGTCGCTGGCGCCGTGCCGGTGCGGGACAGCAAGGATCCCAGCGGGCCCGCCTTGATCTTCGGGGCTGAGGCATGGCGCCTGTTCGTCGCCGACGTGCGGTCCGGCGAGCTGTTCACCCGCCTCTGACTTCGCCCGTGATCGTTCGGCGGCCCGCGCGCCCGACAGCCCCTAGGGGTTGGGACAGGGTTGACGTGACGACAACGGTGTGGTCCAAGTCCAGCTACAGCAAAGGGCAGCAAGTCTGCGTAGAGGCAGGTGTCGGGAGCCTTGCCGCCGTGCCGGTGCGGGACAGCAAGGATCCGTACGGCCCCATGCTGACGCGTTGTTCCCTGATCTCCTGACAGATTCCCGACGCGCCACCATGCTTGGGGATCGAACCGACCGAGGGGAGTACGACATGGCACGACGCTTGCGGGTGATCGGCAGCACCTCCGGTGTGGGTGACTGCCCGACGCTCTATGAGGACTTGGACACGGGCGAGGTACTCGTTCAGGGCGCCCTCGTGACGGACCCTGACGACGTGGCGCAGCTCAAGTAGGTGAAGGACGATGAGGGTTTCGTTGTCGTCCCGCGCGAGCTGATGGTGAGATTTGCGCCGAAGGAGTCGTCATCCGTTCCGGAGTTCGTGCCGCAGCAGAAGATCACTGAGTTCATCAACGACGGCTTCGAGCACACTGCTTGGCGGTTGGAGACCCGGATCGGCTACCTGTCGGACAAGCAGATGCCCTCGTACGACGAGTTCCTGCGGACCGGTGACACCGCTGGGGAGGTCGGGCACCCGTGGTTCGACAACGTCCGGCGCATGGTGGGCAAGGGCAAGCGGTTCGAGCGGGTGCGGCTGGTGGACAACCCGCCGACCGAGGGTCAGCGGTACCTGCTGGCCTGTGCCCGGACCAACGTGGCGGCCGGTGAGGACATCCGGTGCATGTGGCGTTCCGACGCCGATGGGGCGGGGCTGGCCGGGCTCTCCGACTTCTGGTTGTTCGACTCCCGTACGGTCGCTCGGTTCCACTTCGAGGGAGAGCGCACGGTCGGCATGGAGTTGGTGACGGACCCGCTGGAGGTTCTGCGGGCTTGCCAGGTCCGGGACGCTGCCTGGCACCACGCGACGCCGTACGTCGACTTCCTGCCTCAGGTACCTTCCGCCGTGTGAGCACGGACTTTCAGGCGACGGTCAGCGACTCCGATCGACCGGCGAGGGGCCGGGGTCAGCGCGGCGCCAGTACCCGGGACACGGCTGCCGCCACCGCCCGCCCCGCCGCACCGAACGGCGCCTGCGGGTCGAACTCCTCGCTCAGCCAGGCCGGACTCAGGCGCGGCCGGTCGGTGCCAGTCCCGGGACGGTCGCCGCGATGCCGGCCACCATGATCGCCAGCCCGCGTTCGAACTGCTCCTCGAAATCGGCGAAGAGCGTCTCCCCTGCGGCGACCGAGAGTGGGTGGTCCAGGCCGATCCGCTGGGCCCGTTCTGCCAGGTCGAAGGGCGGCTCCTGGTGTCCGGGCAGCGGGTGGACGGACTGCTCCTCGATGACGACGCCGACGGTGAAGGCGTAGGTGGTGGACGAGGCCAGCACGGCTTCCTTCAGGGTGAAGCCCGCGCCGATCAGGGCGCCGAGGTGGCGCTCCATCAAGGTGGCGTGGTCGTTGCCGGTGAAGTGGGTGCCGCTGAAGACCTTCGCGCCGTCCCGGTAGCCGAGCAGCGCGTGGCGCAGCCGCCGGGCGGCGCTGGTGATCCAGTCCTGCCAGGGGGCGTCGGGTCCGGGGAGCGGCTCGACGGCCATCCGCCGGTACATCTCGGTGGCCATCGCGTCCAGCAGCGCCTGCTTGTTGGCGAAGTGCCAGTACAGGGCCGGTGCCTGGACGTCGAGTTCCTTGGCGATCCGCCGCAGGGTCAGGCCGTCGAGGCCGGTCTCGTTGAGCAGCCGCAGTGCGGTGTCGGTGACCTGGTCGGGGTCGATTTTGCTTGCCACGCCTCCCATCCTCTCAGTCGCTCAGGGGAGAGCGCTCTTGACAACTTAACAGCGTTAAACCCACACTGCTGAAGGAGGGCACTTAACAACGTTAAGGAGTGGCTATGGACCACGCACTGATCGACGTCCTGGTGGTGGGTGCCGGCGGCACCGGGCTCACCCTCGCCTGCGACCTGGCCAGGCGCGGCGTGTCCGCGCTGGTGGTCGAGCAGCAGGACGCGCTCTTCCCCGGCTCGCGCGGCAAGGGGCTGCAGCCGCGCACCCAGGAGGTCTTCGACGACCTCGGGGTGATCGCGGCGGTCCGGGCCGCCGGCGGGCCCTACCCGAAGATGCTGGCCTGGCAGGGTGAGAAGCGGGTGCGCGAGTGGGAGCTGATCGAGCCGGCCCCGGCCGAGCCCGGCGTCCCGTACCCGAATCCGGTGATGATCCCGCAGTGGCGGACCCAGCAGATCCTCCACGCCCGGCTGCTGGAGCTCGGCGGCTCGGTCGCCTTCGGCACCCGCCTGGCCGGCTTCACCCAGGACGCCGACGCGGTGACCGCCGAGCTCGCGGCGGCCGACGGCGCCACCAGGACGGTTCGCGCCCGCTACCTGGTCGCCGCCGACGGTGGGCGCAGCACGGTACGCCGGGCGCTCGGCATCGCGATGGAGGGCGAGACGGTCGACCCCCGGCCCTCGCTGGTCGCCGACGTGCGGATCGAGGGCCTCGGCCGGGACAACTGGCACAGCTGGCCCGAGGCGCCCGGCGGGCTGCTGCTGCTCTGCCCGCTGGCGGGCACCGAGACCTTCCAACTCTTCGCCCAGTACGAGACGGGGGAGCCGGACACCTCGTTCGACGCCATCCGCGAGCTGGTCGGCGAGCGGACCGCGCTCGGCGCCGAGGCGGTGCGTGAGGTGCTCTGGGCCTCCGACTTCCGCCCCCGGGCCGCGCTGGCCGAGCGCTACCGGGAGGGCCGGGTCTTCCTCGCCGGGGACGCCGCGCACGTCCACTCGCCGGCCGGTGGCCAGGGGCTGAACACCAGCGTGCAGGACGCCTACAACCTCGGCTGGAAGCTCGGCCGGGTGCTGCGGCACGGCGCCCCTGACGCCCTGCTGGACAGCTACCAGGACGAGCGGCGCCCGGTGGCCGCCGGCGTCCTCGGACTGAGCACCAAGCTGCACCAGGGCACCTTCGTCGGCGGCTCAGGGCCGGTGCAACGCGGCAAGCAGACCTCGCAGTTGGGCGTCGGCTACCCGGACAGCACGCTGAGCGTGGAGCGGCGCACCGACCTGCCGGCGGAGGCGTTGCGCGCGGGGCAGCGGGTGCCGGACCTCGGGTACGCCGGCTCGGCGCGCCTGTTCGACCTGCTGCGCGGCCCGCACGCCACCCTGCTCGCGGTCGGCATACCGGCCCCGGAACTCGATGACCCGGAGCTCCTGGTGCGGGAGTTGGACGAGCTGGCGGGGTTCGGCCCGGGTCTCTTCCTGATCCGTCCCGACGGCTACCTCGGGCTGGCGACCCGGGACGCGGCCGACCTGGCGAGCTATCTCGGTCTCGTCACCGGCGTCCGCCAGCGCGTCTGACCAGCCCGGCTGCCCAGCCTGTCTGACCGGGCGCGGCGGGCGGCCCCGCTACCGCACCCCGATCGGCTGGGGTTCCAGGACCAGCCGGCCCTCCGCCTTGTCGTACGCGAAGAGTTCGCCGTACCGGCCCCAGTCGATGGCGGTGTCGAGCTGGCGGCGGGCGTCCTCGTCGGAGAAGCCGCGGTGCAGCAGGTCCAGGAACAGCCCCTCGCGCAGCACGTGGTCGCCGGCCGTGGTCAGCGCCTGGACGATGGCGCGCACCAGCGGGGCGTGGGCGACGGCGTGCCGGGCGAAGAGCTGCTTGCTGGTGAGGATGTCGGCGGCGGCGAACTCCCGGCCCGCCGGGGTGAGCGCGAGGCGCGGTCCCTCGGTGCGGGCGAGGTCGAGCAGCACGGCGGCGTCCACCAGCGGCAGCAGGTCGTCGACCTCGAAGTTGAGCTCGTCGGCGAGTTCGGCCATGCCGTCCTCGCCGCCGCGCGCGGCCAGGATCTCCAGCAGGCCGGAGAGTCCGCCGGGGCTGACCTTGGGCAGCGGCGTGCTGGTGGGCGTGGTGGCGGCGGCCTGCCGGGCGACCGTGTGGTCGGTGCCCGCGCCGCGGGCGTCGGCGGCGGCCTGCTCGCGGTCCGTCAGGATGCCGTAGACGGTGTCGACCAGGTCCTCGAAGACCGGGTCGCGCCGGTCGCGGGGCCGGGGCAGGTCCACCGCGAGTTCGGCCTTGATCCGGCCGGGGTTGGAGGAGAGCACCAGGATCCGGTCGGCCAGCAGCACCGCCTCCTCGATGTTGTGGGTGACGATCAGCACGGACTTGACCGGGGCTTCCTTGCCCTCCCAGAGCCCGACCAGCTCGTTGCGCAGGTTCTCGGCGGTGAGCACGTCCAGTGCGGAGAACGGCTCGTCCATGAAGAGCGCGTCCGGCTCGACCACCAGCGCGCGGGCGAAGCCGACCCGCTGGCGCATGCCGCCGGAGAGCTCCTTGGGGTAGGCGCCCTCGAAGCCGTCCAGGCCGATCAGGTCGATCGCCTTCAGCGCCCGCTCCCGCCGCTCCGCCTCGCCGACGCCCTGGGCCTGCAGCCCGAGTTCCACGTTCTGCTGGACGGTCAGCCAGGGCAGCAGCGCGAAGCTCTGGAAGACCATCGAGACACCGGGGTTGGCGCTGTTCAGTACGGCGCCCCGGTAGCTGACGCTGCCGCCGGAGGGGGCTATCAGCCCGGCGGCGCAGCGCAGCAGGGTGGACTTGCCGGAGCCGGACTTGCCGAGCAGCGCGACGATCTCACCCTCGTGCAGGGTGAAGCTCACCGCGTCGAGCACCGGCAGCGCGTTGCCGTCGGGGCTGGTGAAGGTCTTGGTGACGTCCGTGACGGTGATGATGGCGCTGCCGGCGTCGCGGTGGTTCGTGGGGGCGGTCATGGACTCCTGCCTCGGGTTCAGAGGGCGTAACGGGTCTGGGCGATGCGGTAGAGGCGGCGCCAGACGAGCCGGTTGAGGGTGACCACATAGACGATCATGACGATGACGCCGATCAGGATCTTCGGATGGTCGCCGACCCGGGTCGCCTGGGCGATGTAGGAGCCCAGGCCGAAGGCGGTCAGGTGCTGGTGCCCGTAGTCGACCACCTCGGCGACGATGGAGGCGTTCCAGGCCCCGCCCGCGGCGGTGATCCCGCCGGTGACGTAGTACGGGAAGATCGCGGGGAGGATGAACGTCCGCCAGCGCAGCCAGCCCCGGACGCCGAGGTTCGCCATGGCCTCGCGCAGGTCACTGGGGACCGCCGAGGCGCCGGCTATGACGTTGAACAGGATGTACCACTGGGCGCCGAGCGCCATCAGCAGGATGCTGCCCCAGTTGAGCGTGATCCCGAGGGCGACGAAGGCGGCGATCGCGAACGGGAACAGGAAGTTCGCCGGGAAGCTGGCCAGCACCTGGACGACCGGCTGGGCGTAGCGGGTGATCCTCGGGTTCATGCCGATCCACACGCCGATCGGCACCCAGACCACGGTGGCGAGGCAGAGCAGCAGCAGGACCCGCCCGAAGGTGGCGGCGCCCTGTTCGAAGGCGTGGCCGAACTCGCCGAAGCCGACGGTGGACCGGAGGTAGTCGAAGGACTGCCAGCCGCCGTACAGCACGGCGGCGCCGACGACCAGGGTGAACACCACGTCCCCGGCCCGCCGGCGCAGCACCGGCCGCTCCAGCGGGTGCTCGGCCAGGCCGAAGGGACGGGTCGCGCTGTCCAGGGCGCGCCCGAGCGGGCGCAGCGCACCGGCCAGCAGCCCGGGTATCGCGGAGCGGCGCAGGGTGTTGAGGACCAGGCTGCGGGGCTTCTCGGCGGACTCGGACTCCTCGACCCGGAACCGCTCGGCCCACGCCGTCATCGGCCGCCAGAAGAGGAAGTTGACGCCGACCACCATCGCCACCATGACGGCGGTGGCGATGCCGATCTCGCCCAGGTCGCCCTTGGCCGCCGCGGCCGCGGCGTAGGAGCCGATGCCCGGCAGCGCGTACTGCTGGTTCAGCACGCTGATGCTCTCGGAGGCGGCCAGGAAGAACCAGGCGCCGCCGAAGCTCATCATGCCGTTCCAGACCAGCGGGATCATGCCGCTGGGCACGTCGATCTTCCAGAACCGCTGCCACTTCGTCAGGCGCATGATCCGGGAGGCCTCGTCCAGGTCCCGGGGCTGGCTGACCAGGGAATAGTAGAAGGCGAAGGTCATGTTCCACGCCATCGCGGTGAAGATGGCGAACACCGAGGCGCACTCCAGCCCCAGCTCGGAGCCGGGGAACAGGGCGATGAACGCGGTGACGGTGATGGACAGGAACGCCAGCACCGGGACCGACTGGAGGATGTCCAGGATCGGCAGCAGCACCTTCTCCGCACGCCGCAGCCGGGCGGCGGCGCTGGAGTACACGAAGGTGAACAGCACCGAGGCGATCAGCGCCGCGAACATCCGCAGCAGCGAACGCACGGCGTAGAACGGCAGGTTCGCCGGGTCGGTGGAGACCTGCGCCGGGGCGGTGCGGGGCAGGAACGGCGCGCCCAGCGAGGGGGCGAGCCGCAGCAGTCCGTACAGCAGGCCGACGAGCGCGAGCGCCACCATGATGTCGACCGGCCGCAGCCCAGGTCGCCGTAGGACGCCGCGGGTGGGCACCCGGTCCTCTGCTGCCACTGCCACGCCTCCGCAGACAGGCCGTAGCGACGCGGGCGAGGTGACCACGCCGACGAGCCGACTACGGCAGGGGGTTGATCATCACGGCGCCGATGCCACCGAAGCCATACTGGTGAGCGGACGGGGAACGCCCGTGCTATCCGTCTCCAGCAGGGCTTTTAACGCCTTCTGTACGGGAAAGTGGCACGCACCACGCCGCCTCCGGGCGCTCGTTCAGTGGGTCGGCGCCGGTTCGGTCGGCAGCTGCCAGGCGCGGTGGCGCCCGAAGGCCTCCCACTCGCGCTGGAGTTCGGGCTTCGGCACCACGAGCACCGGGCAGCCGGCGTGCCTGACGCAGTGCCGGGTCGCCGAGCGCCGCAGGGCCCGGCGCAGCGGGCCGCCGGAGCCGGCGCCGACCACCAGGAGGTCGTCGGCGCGCCCCGCCGCGTGCACCAGCACCTCACCGGCGCGGCCGCGCGAGACCTGGCCGTGCAGCCGCACGCCCGGCACACCCGCGCCCAGCGCCCCGGCGACCGCCTCGCGCAGCCGGGCCACCGCCTCCTCGCGCCTGGCCGCGAGCAGCGGCGGGCGGGGCGGGCGGCGGTAGGCGTACTCGGCGCCCAGCGGATCCCAGGCGAGCACGGCCAGCACCTCGGCGCCGGTCCGCCGCGCCTGGGCCACCGCGTGGTGCAGGGCCGCGATGCTGCCCAGCGAGCCGCTCACCCCGACCACGATCCGGTGCTGTCGCGACGCGTCCGATTCGCCCTGGTGCATGCCCGCCCGTTCTCGTTCGTCCGACTGCCCACAGCCTTACCCGATATGCGGCGCGCTGGAGCGCGTGTTGACACGCTTCTGACGGACCGGGCGGTGTTTGCGGCACCGGCGGGCGGCGGGCGGCGGGCGGTTTCGGGGTGGCGGAGTCGGGGTGGCGGGTTCGGGGGTGGCGGAGTCGGGGTGGCGGGTTCGGGGGTGGCGGAGTCGGGCCGAGGAGTCACGGCGAACGGTCGGTGACGTCGAACCGCAACTGGAAGTTGCCCTGCGGGTCCCGCTTGATGGCGCCTCCCGCGATCCGGAACTTCCTGTCGTCGGGAAGCTTCTTGATCTCGTTGAAGGTGGTGACGATGTTCTTCGTGGACTTGCCGTTGACGGTGGCGAGAACCTTGCCGTACGTCTCGTCGTTCGCCGCGAAAGCCACGCTGTCGGCTCCTTCGGGCACCAGCTCGCCGAGCGCCTTCTTGGCTTCGGGGCCGGAGATGTTCTGCCGGAAGATGCTGTCCGGGAGCCGGTCCGGCACGTCCTCGACCTTCGTCGGGACCTTGAGCATCGCCGTCTTGAAGTCCTTCGCGTTGAACATCGCCACGGCCCGGGACCACTGGTGGATGAAGGCCTCGCTCGCCGTGTACTCCTCCCCGGAGTTGCGGTAGTTCTCCATCATGACCGCCAGTGAGCCCTGCTCGTCGCGGCCGTAGAGGTTCTCGAAGCGTCCGCCGGACACCGGCGGCTTGCCCTGCGGATCCTCGGAGTCGACTTTGTAGTTGGCGCTCTGCTCCTCCAGGTCGACCAGCTGCTCGGGAATGGCCCGCCCGAACGCGCTGAGCGCCGGTGACCTCTTCGCCTTGGTGGCGGTGCGTTCGCCGTCGTCCGCCATGGCCTTGAGGTAGGTCTCCAGCCGTTCGTCCGCGGGTCGCAGCGCGCGCTGGACGGAGACGCCGCGGGCGGGCTGGCTGCGGGCGGGCCGGTCGCGGGTGAGCGCGGCGGTGACGGCGGCGTTGCCGATGGCGCGCTGGAGGGCCAGCAGGCCGGTGGCCGCAGTCGCCGCAGTCGCCGCAGTCGGCGTAGGGGAGCGCGGGGCGCTGCGCCGGTCGCCCGGGCGGGCGTGGTCCGGGTGTTCGTGGTGGGCGCGCATGGGCCGGGAATCTCCCTGGAGATGGCTGGACGTCAGCTCAAGAGTTGGTGCCCGGACGAACGATGACGAGGGGCGTGAGGGCAGAGGAAAGGGCAGGGGGTGGGCCCATCCGCGTGCGTCAAGGAGGCGCCGCCGGGGCAGATCTGGCTGCCCCTTCGGGCAAGTCCGCAGCCCGGGGGCAGTGCGGGCGGCTGTGAGCGAGTGCACAGAGTCACAAGAATCCCACAAGAAGTCTTCCTAGCCTGCGCCGCGACGAATGCACACGGCACTGCAGGGAGACAAGGACCCATGCTCAGCGGAGTCATGCCTGGCCTGGGTGGGTGGCCGGTGGCAGCCGCCGCACCGGCCCGCACCCTGATCGACGTTCTCGGCGCCTCCGCCGGGGCCTTCCCGGACGCGCCGGCCCTGGACACCGGCTCGGTCGTGCTGGACTACCGCACGCTGGTCCGCGAGGTGGACACACTGGCCGGTCGCCTGGCGGCGTTGGGCATAGGCACCGGTGACCGGGTGGGCGTGCGCGTCCCGTCCGGCACCGCCGATCTCTACCTGGCGATCCTGGGCGTACTGCGGGTGGGTGCGGCCTATGTGCCGGTGGACGCCGACGACCCGGACGAGCGGGCCGAGATGATCTGGGTCGACGCCGGGGTCTGCGCCGTGATCGGCGCGGGCTGCGCCGTCACGCCGAGCCTGACCGGCCACCCCGGCGGGCGCCCGCACGCTCCGACGCCGCAGGACGAGGCCTGGGTCATCTTCACCTCGGGCACCACCGGCCGCCCCAAGGGCGTGGCGGTCAGCCACCGTTCGGCCGCCGCCTTCGTGGACGCCGAGGCCAGGCTCTTCCTTCAGGACCGACCGCTGGGTCCGGGCGACCGGGTGCTGGCCGGCCTCTCGGTGGCCTTCGACGCCTCCTGCGAGGAGATGTGGCTGGCCTGGCGGAACGCCGCCTGCCTGGTCCCCGCCCCGCGCTCGCTGGTGCGGGCCGGCACCGACCTGGGCCCCTGGCTGGTCGAGCGCGGGATCACCGTGGTCTCCACCGTCCCCACGCTGGCCGCGCTCTGGCCGGCCGAGTGCCTGGCGCGGGTCCGGCTGCTGATCGTCGGCGGCGAGGCCTGCCCGCCCGAGCTGGTCGAGCGACTGGCCGGCCCGCACCGCGAGTTCTGGAACACCTACGGCCCCACCGAGGCCACGGTGGTGGCCTGCGCCGCGCTGCTCACCCCCGGGCAGCCGGTGCGGATCGGCCTGCCGCTGGACGGCTGGGAGCTCGCCGTCGTCGACCGCGAGGGCCGGCCGGTCGACTGGTACGAGACCGGTGAGCTGCTGATCGGCGGCGTCGGCACCGCCCGCTACCTGGATCCGGCCAAGGACGCCGAGAAGTTCACCAGCAGCCCGCACCTGCGCAGCCCCCGGGTCTACCGCAGCGGCGACCTGGTCCGGCTCGAGCCCGAGGGCCTGATCTTCGTCGGGCGCGCCGACGAGCAGGTGAAGCTGGCGGGCCGGCGGATCGAACTCGGCGAGGTGGACGCCGCCCTGCAGGCGCTGCCTGGGGTGCGGGCCGCCGCCGCGGCCGTCCGGGACACCCCCGCCGGTGGCCAACTGCTGGTCGGCTACCTGGTCCTGGACCACCCGGGGCAGGAGTTCGACACCGCCGCCGCCCGCACCCGGCTGCTGGAGCGGCTGCCGCAGTCGCTGGTGCCGGTGCTGGGACTGGTGGACGAGCTGCCCACCAAGACCTCCGGCAAGGTCGACCGGGCAGCCCTGCCCTGGCCGCTGGCCACCGCCGGACCCGAGCAGAGCGCCGGCCCCCGGCCCACCGGCACCGCCGGCTGGCTGGCCGACCAGTGGCAGGCCCTGCTCGGCCAACCGGCCGGTGCCGACAGCGACTTCTTCGCGCTGGGCGGCACCAGCCTGGTCGCGGCCAAGCTGGTCACGCTGCTGCGCACCCACTACCCGGCGATCTCGGTCGCCGACGTGTACGCGCATCCGGGCCTGGGCGCGATGGCCCGCCGGCTGGACGAGTTGGGCGGGCCGCCCAGTGAGCAGCGCCTGGTGCGGCCCACGCCGCGCCGGGCCGGGGTGCTCCAACTGCTCGTCCTGGTCGTGCTGTACGCCGTCACCGGGCTGCGCTGGCTGCTCGGGCTGGCCGTGCTCGACGACCTGACCGGCCTGGCCGGCCCGGTGCTGCCGTGGACCCCGTACACCCCGTGGTGGCTGCTCGGCGCCGGCTGGCTGCTGCTGTCCAGCGCCGTGGGCCGGCTGGTGATCGGCGTCACGGCGTCCCGGGTGCTCACCGCGGGCGTCCGGCCCGGCAGTTACCCCCGGGGCGGCTCGGTCCACCTGCGGATCTGGGTGGCCGAACGGGTGGTGGGGGCGTTCAACCTCGCGGGGCTGACGGGCACGCCGTGGGCCGGTTACTACGCGCGGGCGCTGGGCTGCCGGGTCGGCAGCAGCGTCGACCTGCACACCCTGCCGCCGGTGACCGGCCTGGCCCGGTTCGGGACCGGCTGCTCAGTGGAGTCCGGGGTGGATGTCGCGGGCTGGTGGCTGGACGGCGACGTGCTGCACGTGGGTGCCGTCGAGGTTGGCGCCGGGGCCCGGGTCGGCACCCGGGCCACCCTGATGCCCGGCGCCCGGGTCGGCGCCGGGGCGGAGGTCGCGCCCGGTGCCTGCGTGCTGGGCGAGGTTCCGGACCGGCAGCGGTGGCACGGCTCGCCGGCCCGCCCGATGGCCGGGGCCGAAGCCGCCGGAGCCGACTGGCCGCTGCCCGTGCGGCAGCACTCCCGCTGGTGGCAACTGGCCTACGGCGTGGCGCTGAACGGCCTGGGCCTGCTGCCGCTGCTCGCCGCGCTGCCCTCGCTCGCGGTGGTCTACGGGCTGCTCGACCACGACCGCACGCTGGGCTCGGCGCTGGACCGACTGCTGCTCACCACACCGCTGCTGGTGGCGCTCTCGATGAGCTGCTACGCGGTCCTGCTGATCCTGCTGGTCCGGCTGTTCAGTTGGCCGATCCGCCCCGGCCACCACCTGGTGTACGGCCGGGTGGGCCTGTGCGTCTGGGTCGTCACCCGGCTGATGGAGACCGCGCGCGGCTCGCTCTTCCCGTTCTACGCCAGCCTGTTCACGCCGGTGTGGCTGCGGCTGCTCGGGGCCCGGATCGGCCGCCGGGTGGAGGCCTCCACCGTGGTCGCGCTGCCCAGCATGATGCGGGTCGGCGACGGCGCCTTCCTCGCCGACGACACCCTGGTGGCGCCGTTCGAGGCGCGCGGGGGCTGGCTGCGGATCGGGCCCTCGCGGGTCGGGCGGCGGGCCTTCCTCGGCAACTCCGGCATCGTCGGCCCCGGCCGCGACCTGCCGGACAACGCGCTGGTCGGAGTGCTCGCGGACGCTCCGCCGCACGCCGAGCCGGGCTCCTCGTGGCTGGGCCGGCCCGGTATCGCGCTGCCCCGGGTGGCGCAGAGCGGCGACCCGAGCCGCACCTACGACCCGCTGCGCCGGCTGGTGCTGGCCCGGGCCGCCGTCGAGCTCTGCCGGTTCCTGCCGGTGGTCTGCGCCGCACTCCTCGGCGACCTGGTCTTCGGCATGCTGCAACTCGCCCTGGACGACGACGGCCTGGCGACCGCGGCGGCGTTCGGCGGGCTGGTCCTGATCGGCGCCGGCATCGTCGCCTGCCTGACCACCACGGTGGCGAAGTGGACGCTGGTCGGCCGCTTCCGGACGGCCGAACACCCGCTCTGGTCGAGCTTCGTGTGGCGCAACGAGCTGTACGACACCTTCGTCGAGCAACTCGCGATGCCCTGGCTCGGCCAGTCGCTGATCGGCACCCCGTTCCTCAACCTCTGGTTGCGCAGCCTCGGTGCCCGGATCGGGCGCGGCGTGTGGTGCGAGACCCACTGGCTGCCGGAGACCGACCTGGTCGACCTCGCGGACGGGGTGAGCGTCAACCGCGGCTGCGTGGTGCAGACCCACCTCTTCCACGACCGCGTGATGCGGCTGGACACCGTGCGGGTCGGTGCCGGTGGCACCCTGGGCCCGCACTCCATCGCGCTGCCCGGCTCGGTGGTCGGCCCGGGCGCCTCGGTGGGGGCGGCCTCGCTGGTGATGCGCGGCGAGGAACTGCCCGCCGGCACCCGCTGGCTGGGCAACCCGGTCGCCGCCTGGCCCGCCGAGACCCCGGCCGGCGACCGGCCGGCCCGCCCGCACGGCCGGGCCCGCCACCGCGCCGGGCGAAGCGCTGCCCGCGTCGGGTCCTGAGGACGGTCGCGCCTGCCTGGACCCGGCCGATTCGGGTGGCGGTGCATAACTGCCCGGACTTCGAGGAATGATCACAGCGGCATCGATGCCATGATCATGACGAGCAACCGGGGGGTCCGGGTGACCGACGACCAGTTCATCGCGATGTCCGCGGTGCTGACCGGCTTCGGCGGCGAGGAGTTGCGCGCGACCGGGATGGCGGCCGAGTACCGGGCGCTGGTGCTGGAGCGGGCGGGGGCGGAGCCGTTGGCCCGGCTGGTCGCGGCGGCGGACGGGTCGGGGCCGCCGCGCCTGGACGAGGAACCGGTCCGGGAGTTGGCGCGGGCCGTCGCCCACCTCTGGTACCTCGGCGCCTGGCCCGGCTTACCGGCCGCCCAGGGGGCGCACGTGGTCTCCTCGCGCGCCTACGAACAGGGCCTGGTCTGGCGGGCCTTCGGCGGCCACGCGCCGGGCGCGGTGGCCCAGGGGTTCGGCAGCTGGGGCGACCCGCCGCCGGGTGGTCCGCCCGGCGGCGCGGCGCGGACCGACCCCGGGGTGCCGCGATGAGCGGTCCGGGCAGCCGCCGCTGGGACGTCATCGTGGTCGGCGCCGGGTTCGCCGGATCGCTGGTCGCCAAGCAACTGGCGGACCACGGCTGGCGGATCCTGGTGCTGGAGGCCGGCCACGGCGCGCCCGATCCGGCGCAGGCGCACCTGGACGCGCTGGCGGCGCACCGCACCGCGTCCGCCAAGGTGCCCAACTCGCCCTACCGGACCAGCGAAGCGGCGCCGTCCCCCGACGTGACCGACCTGGCGGGCCTGGCCGAGGGCGGATTCCGCGCGGACGGGTACTTCGTGCAGCGCGGCCCGCTGCCCTACGCCAGCGGCTACCTGCGGGCCAACGGCGGCACCGGGCTGGCCTGGACGGGCCTCGCACCGCGGATGCACCCCGAGGACTTCCGCGCCGGCGACTTCGGCCACGGCCGCAACTGGCCGATCGGCTACGGCGACCTGGAGCCGTACTACCGCGCCGCGGAACGCGAGATCGGGGTGGCCGGTGACGCCGAGGAACAGCGCGAGGCGGTCGGCCTGCCCTTCCCCGACGGCTACCGCTTCCCGATGCACGCGATCCCGCGCAGCTACCTGGACCAGGTGATGGCGACCGCCCTGGACGGCCGGTGCGTCCGGGACCCGGACGAGGCGGCGCCGACCCGGCTGCGGGTGGTCACCACGCCGCACGCCCGCAACGGCCGGCCCGACCCCGGCTACGACGGCGGCGCCGGCTACCGGCCCGCGCCGGCCCCCGGGCAGCGCGGCGGCGGGGAGCTGTGCCAGGGCCACGCCAGCTGCGTGCCGATCTGCCCGGCCCAGGCCAAGTACACGCCGCTGAAGACCCAGGCCCGCTGGGGCCCCTCCGTCACCCTGGTGACCCGCGCCGTCGTCACCCGGGTGCGGATCGGCGGCAACGGGCAGGCCACCGGCGTCGAGTACCGCAGCTACCGCGAGGACGGCACCGCCCACACCAGCCACACGGTCGACGCCGACCTGGTGGTGCTGGCCGCGCACGCGATCGAGAACGCCAAACTCCTGCTCGCCTCCGGCGCCGCCAACAGCAGCGACCAGGTCGGCCGCAACCTGATGGACCATCCGGTGCTGCTCACCTGGGGCCTGATGCCCCAGCAGATCGGCGCCTACCGGGGCCCCGGCTCGACCTCGGGCCTCGAAGGCTTCCGGTTCGGCGCGGCCCGCGCCCGGCGCGCCCCGTTCCGGGTCGAGATCGGCAACTGGGGCTGGACCTGGGCCCTGGGTCCGCCCGACGGCCGGGTCGCCGAACTGCTGCGCGGCGGCGGCCCGGACGGGCGCGGCCTGTTCGGCCCGGAGCTGCGACGCACCCTCGGCGACCGGATCGGCCGCGAGATCGCGTTCCAGTTCGAGATGGAGCAGGACGCCGACCCGGCCAACCGGGTCACCATCGACCCCCGCCACCGCGACGCGCTCGGCAACCCGCGCCCGGTGCTGCACTACGACCTCTCCGACTACGTCAAGCGCGGCATCGCCGCCGCGAGGAGCGTCTCCGACCAGCTCTTCGCGCTGCTCGGCGCCGAGGACCACACCCGCTTCGAACCCGGGCCGGCCTGGCCCGGCTACTTCGAGTACCAGGGCCGCGGCTACGCCTACCGGGCCGCCGGGCACGGCGCCGGCACCCACATCATGGGCGACTCGCCCGCCGGTTCCGTGGTCGACCAGTGGCAGCGCTGCTGGGACCACCCCAACCTCTACGCGGTGGGCTGCGGCAGCATGCCCACCGTCGCCACCTCCAACCCCTCGCTGACCATGGCCGCCCTCGCGCTGCGCAGCACCGAGGCGATCCACCGCGACCTGCTCGCCCGCCACCGCAGCGCCCCCGCCCAAGGTGCCCCTGCCCAGGGTGTCGCTGCCCAGGGTGTCGCTGTCGCCGACCCCGCACTCCAAGGAGCCGAGACCCCGTGAACCACGACCAGCCGCTGCCCCTGCCGCCCGTCCCCGCGCCGTACCAACTGCCGTTCCACTACGGCGCACTGCACAACATCGGCATCGACTACCTGGTCGACCCGGCCCCGGTGCGGGAGGTCCTCGCCGAACGCCACCCCGAGCTGACCGCCGCCGACTTCGACGGGCGGGCCTGCGTCTCGCTCAACTACCAGCTCTACTTCGCCCAGTACCCGAACGGCGGCGGGATCACCCAGGAGATCGAGGTCAACATCATCGCCCACCCCACCGGCGCCGCCGGGCGGTTGGGCGCGATCGGCTACCAGGAGTACGCGCGCGGCGTCGACCAGACCAAACTCCTGGGCATCGCCCGCATCCACGTCCTGTGCGACAACCCGCTCGCCATCGACGCCGGCACCAAGCTCTACGCCGAACCCAAGTACCCCGGCTGGTTCGAGACCACCATGCCCTCCCTCAACGGCCCCGCCGAGGACCGGACCTGGTCGATCAGCTGCAAGCGGGCCGCCTTCACCGCAGACCGCGGCGGCATCGAGCGGCAGGACCACACCCTGTTCTCGTTCCGGGCCGACCTGGCGGGCCTGGCAGCCTCGCTCGTCAACAACACCCCGATCACCGGCTACGGCACCGATCCGCGCCACGGCCTGCTGGCCGGCCCGATGAACGTCTACCAGCCCTACCAGTACCACCCGTTGGACGGCACCGCCGCCGACCGGGTCGGCCTCACCGTCAGCGACCCCGCCAGCGGAGTCGGGCGCCACCTGGCCGACCTGATCGGCGAGAGCCCGGCCGCCGCCGTCTGGACCTACCAGTCCGCGCCGGTGGCCGCGCACAACCGCCCGTACTACCTGCCGTCCAAGGCCTGACCCGGGGAGGTCAGTTCGCCACGTCTCGGCCCTTCTCCGGGAACTTCGTCCCTGGGGCGAGCGGAATGACGGCGGCGTTCAGCACCGCGCTGTTGGGCAGCAGCATGGGGCCGTCGAGCGTGTCGAGTTCGACGAAGAGCAGGGTCATGTCGCTGACCTCACCCTGGATCCGGCCGCCGAGCGCGCCGGACTGGAGGCTGATGCTCTGACCGAGCTGGAAGGGGCGGGCGGTCAGCAGCACCAGACCGGCGAAGATGTTGCCGAGCACCGGCTGGGCCGCGATGCCGACGATGACGCCGGTCAGGGCGCCGCCGAGGATGAGCCTGCTCCACGGGACGTCCAGCAGGCTCAGGGTGCCGATGATGACCAGGGCGTAGCCGGTGAGCAGGCAGAGCATCCGCAGGGCGACGATCCGGGTGTCGCCGAAGCGGTTGGGGACCAGCTTGAGCAGGTCCTGGGTGGCGCCGCGGACGGCGACCAGGGCGAAGACGAGGAAGACGACGGCGCTGGCCACCGCGATGCCCCGGTCGGTGAGCCGGTGCCGGGAGGCCGACTCCCCGAGCAGTCCGCCGTAGTAGGTGGAGACGACGAGCCCGCTGATCGCCAGCGTCGTGGTGACGACGGCCTGCCGGGTCCGGATGACCCCGCGCAGCGGCAGCCGAAGGTCCAGGTGGGGCACGCGGTGACTGCCGGTGCGGTTCTCGTCCATGGCTGCATTCTTCCAAGCTCCCGCCGTTGCCGTGGAGTCGAGCGGGGCTGACGAGACGTCACTTCATGCCGGGGTCGCCGACTGGACAACGGCCCTATGAGGCAATGTTTCCCGGGAACTTGGAGTCCTTTGGTGCAATCTTGGCACAAGGATGACCATCCCATTTCCTTCGTGCTTACGGTCGTTGCACCCGGGCCGTGGACGCGGCCCGACAGGCACTGGAGGTTTCCCATGCGACGCACCCTCACCAAGGTCGGCAGCCTCGCGGCGGTCTCGGTCATCGCCCTGGCGCTGGCCCAGCCCGCCCAGGCGGCGCAGCGCACCGGCGCGGGCGCGCGCCCCGCGGACGCGGTGGCGCCGGCCTACTTCGAGTTCGCCGACGGCACGGACACCTTCGTCTTCGAACTGACCGACCCCGCCAGGATCCAGCAGGCCCGCGACATGCTGAGCGGCGTGGACACGGCGGACACCGGCGTCATGGGCACGGTCGTCAAGACCCCCGCCCCGTACAACCAGCCCTGGAACTTCCAGCTCGACCCGAACTCGGTGAAGTTCTTCGGTATGGCCACCGAGGTCTGCGACTCGAGCATCCGCTACGTGAACGACCACCTCGACGAGGTGGGCGGCGCGCTGCTGCCCAACTCGACCTGGTGCCCGTGGCACTCGAAGCTGACCCGCGAGGTCACCGCGCCGCAGGACCAGGCGCGCTGACACGTTCCGTTCCGGCCGCCGGGAGCTCCGGCGGCCGGAACGGACGCCTTTGTCCGTACGGGCCTACTCCGCCAGTAGCGGCGTGATGGCGGACGGGCTGACGAACTCGGCGGCGAGCGCGTCCATCATCAGCTCATCGCAGACCCGGCCGAGCCAGTACCCGGCCTCGCGGAGCGTTCCGGCGGGTCGGAAGCCCGCTCTCTCGTAGGCGCGGACGCCCGCCCTGTTCGGGGCAAGGACCTTGAGCCAGACCATCCGCAGATTGGTCACGTGGAAGGCGTAGTCGAGGACGAGGCGGGTGGCGGCGGTGCCAAGGCCCTTGCCCCGGGCCTCGGCGGCGAGCATCACGACGTACTCGGCGGTGCGGACGGAGGGATCGGGCAGCAGGGTGGCGACGCCGGCCGGGACCGGCTGTTCGCCGGTGAGGTCGTAGACGGTGAAGCGGATGTTGTCGCCGTGCAGCTGGTGGGCCATGCCCTCGGTGCGGGCCTCCAGTGACTCGGGCTGCTGGCGGCCGTAGCCGACCAGGAGCACCGGGTCCTGTTCCCAGCGCCAGTACGTCTCCACCAGGTCGGCGCGGTAGGGGCCGAGGCCGCAGGTGGTGTCGCGGACCCAGATGATCGGCTCAGGGCTGGCGGTGATGGCGGGCTTCGAGGGTGAGGACGGGCGTGTAGGCGAGAGTGGAGGTCGGTTCGGCGACCGGTGTGCCGTCCACAGTAGGCCGATTCGGTGGTTCAGGCTCAGCTGGCGAGAGCCTCCCCGAGCCGTGCGTGAGCCGGGCCGGCGAGGGTTCGGTGCAGGGCCTCAGCCCGGGACCGGACCAGCCCGTCCCGGTACGCCGCAGGCAGCTGCTCCCAGACCCCGACTGCCATGTCGGCTGCGGCGGCTGGGTCGCCGTCCTTGCTCAGACAGGTCGCGGCGTCCATGGTCAGCAGGGCACGGGTCATCACGGACGGCGACCTGGTGAGGGCGAGGGCCGCTTCCTGTTCGGCGTTCGCCTCACGGGTGCGGCCCATCAACGTGAACGCCTGCGACAGGTGGACGTGGTGCTTCTGCAGCGGGTAGCCGAACCAGGTGTCGGCGGCCTGCACGGTGTTGAGGCGTTCGGCGATGTTGCGGGCATCGGCGACCGCGCGAAGGGCCCCTTGGTGGTCGCCGGTCGAGGCCAGGGCCCGTGCGGTGACGGCGGCGGCCAGGGCAGCGGCCGCCGTGGGGTTTCGGCCTGCCTCGCGGCGGGCGCTGCTGGCCAGGCTCGCAGCGGCATTCGGGGCGCCGTAGTTGAGCGGGACCATCGCGTGCCGGGCCAGGACCCAGGCCAGCATGTGCCGGTCGCCGGACTCGCGGGCGGCTTTCTCGGCGGTGGCGAACCAGCCGTGGGAGTCGCGCTGATCGCCCCGGTCGTGCTGGATGATCGCGACCAGTCCAGTGATTCCGGCGGCTGTTCGGGCTAAGTCGACTCGGCTGTCGGCAGGGTGTGAACGGCTGAGGACGTCCTGTAGAAGATCGAGGTCCTGACGCATCTGAGTCAGCACGACCTCCGGCGCCCGGCCGTTGTAGCCGCCGCGGTGGCGCTCGAACGCCCCGTCGAGGTAGGCGAGATCGCCGGCGTCGGAGCCGGACAGGCCGGGGCGCCACCGCCTGTGTGCGCCACGCCCTGGACGGCCACGGCCACCGGGACGTGGCGACCATGCCGCACTTGATCTTCGACTCTGCTCTGTACGAGGGCTACCGGGCCACGATGCGGGCCACCCCCGCTTCCGGGGCCCACCGGCCGTTCCAGATCAGCCCGCGCCAGCCGGAGACCGCAGTGGGCACCGGCCTGGCCTTCGTCGGCGAGGGGGCGGACATGCTGCTGCTGGAGCCGGGGATGTTCTCGGTGGACGTGCTCACCACCCTCAAGCGGAAGACGTCGGCGCCGCTGATGCCGTTCTCCGTCTCCGGCGAGTACACGCGCCTTGCCCCGCTCGACCTGGCCACCGGGCGACGGGACTTCCGGCCGCTGCTGGAGCTGTTCACGATGCTCAAACGCTCCGGCGCCGACTGGATCATCACCTACGCCGCCGGCGACCTCGCCCGGCTGCTGACCGGCTAATACTGCAACTGCACTTGCGTGACGATCATGGTTTTGGCTCGTTGAAGTGACTGTGTGCTGAAGAGCTGACGGTTGAGCAGGTCGAGTCGTGGTCCGATGGCATAGCCGGGTTCCATGCCCGGTTCGCCCACCATTTCGGCAGGTCGGAGCCCCGCGAGCGGGCGCTGGACTACCTGAGGGGGCTACTGGCCCCGCTGGAGCGGAAAAACGGCTGGACGCTGTCCGAGCAGGTCGGGCAGCTGCGCCCGGACTCGGTCCAGCGCCTGCTCAACCACTCCGAGTGGGACGAGGACGCGGTCCGCGACGACGTGCGCGACTACGTGGTGGAGACCATCGGCACCAGGGACGGCATCCTGATCGGAGACGACACCGGCTTCCTGAAGAAGGGCACCAAGTCCGCCGGCGTCCAACGCCAGTACACCGGCACCGCCGGCCGGACAGAGAACAGCCAGATCGGAACGTTCCTGGCCTACGCCTCGACCAAGGGCCGTGCGCTGATCGACCGGGAACTCTACCTTCCCGTCTCCTGGACAGATGACCGCGAGCGCTGCCGAGCTGCCGGCATCGACGACGAGATCCCGTTCGCGACCAAGAACGAGCACCTCAAGTGGATGCTGCAGCGCGCGATCGACGCCGGGGTCCCGTTCGCATGGGTGACCGCCGACGAGGCGTACGGGCAGGTGAAACACCTGCGCTCCTGGCTGGAGGAACGAGGCGTCGCCCACGTGCTGGCCACCAAGGTCAACGACACCGTCATCACCACCAGTTGGGCCGATATCCGCGTGGACTCCCTGATCGCCGCCCTGCCCCGCCAGGCATGGAAACGCCTTTCCGGCGGGCAGGGCGCACACGGCGAACGGATATACGACTGGGCCCGCGTCGCGATCCGCCCCGTATGGGAGAACGGCTTCGGGCACTGGGTCCTGGCCCGCAGGTCGGTGAGCGACCCCACCGAGATCGCCCACTACGTCTGCTACGGCCCCGTCGACACCCGCCTGAAAGACCTGGTCAAGGTGGCCGCGGCCAGGTGGGCCGTGGAGGAGTCGTTTCAGATCGCGAAGAACGAGTGCGGCCTGGACCACTACCAGGTCCGGCTCTACCGCGCCTGGTACCGCCACATCACCCTGTCCATGGCCGCACTCGCCTACCTGACCGCCCTACGCGCCCAGGAAGCCACAAAAGGGGCACCGCAGACGACGAGCAAGACCTCATACCCCTGAGCGTCCCGGAGATCCGCCGACTGATGGGCCACCTCGTCAAACCCCGCCACCAGACCAACGAACACCATCTGCACTGGTCACGCTTCCGACGACGCAGCCAAGCCCGAGCACGCCGATCCCACTACAAACGCCGAGGCCACACTCCCCAGATGCGGTTGCAGTACTAAGCGGCCGGGCGGATCTGGGCCAGGATCGCCTCGGCGCCCTGGCCCAGGAGAAGGCCGGCCACCTGAAGGCCCAGCTTCTCCGGCTCCGAGACGGGGCCGGAGAGGCGGGCCTCAACCTGCTTCGTCCCGTCCAGGGAGGTGACCTGCGCGTGCAGCGACAGCGTTTCGTCGCTGGCCTTCGCGTAGGCGCCGACCGGCACCGAGCACCCACCGTGCAGCTCGGCGAGCATCGCCCGCTCGGCCCGCACCTCCGCATCCACCACAGCGTCCCCGGCCGTGGCCAGGATCTCGCGGGCCGGCTCGTTGTCCTCGCGGATCTGAATCCCCAGCGCCCCCTGGCCGGGCGACGGCGGGAACTGGTCGAGCGGCAGCAGTTCGCCGATCGCATCGTCCAGGTCGAGCCGCGCCAGCCCGGCCGCCGCCAGAACGACGCCGTCCAGGTTCATCGTCTTGAGCTTGTTCAGCCTCGGTGGCACGTTGCCGCGGATCGGCACGAACACCAGGTCCGGGCGGACGTGCAGCAACTGCGCGATCCGGCGGGCCGCCGAGGTGCCGACCCGGCCGGCCTGCGGCAGGCCCGCCAGCGTCGAGCCGCACAGCGCGTCCCGCACGTCCTCACGGCCGGGCGGAGGCAGCAGGACCAGCCCCGACGGGTTGCTGGTCGGCAGATCCTTCAGCGAGTGGACGACCACGTCCACCTCGCCCCGCACCAGCGCGGCTTCCTGCTCGGTGGAGAACGCGCTGCCGCCCGAGCGGGCCGACACCTGCGAAAGGGCCGTCTTCCGGTCCCGGTCACCGCCTTCAAGGATCACCTGGTGGCGGAACTCGACGTCGGGAAAACGCTCCCGCAGTGGCGCCAGGAACTCCCTGACCTGCGCTCGCGCCAGGTGACTTGCCCGCGATCCGACAATCAGCGTCCGCATTCCCCAACTCCAAGCATCTGAGCAGATGTTGACCGCATGCTACTCGAACATGGCTCGACCTTTTTCCGACGGTTTGTCGGAATCGCGAAAGGAGATCGAATGCCGTCCACCCACCGCACCATCCGCATCGGCGCCCGCGCCTCGGCCATGTCGCTCGCTCAGGTCGCCCGGGTCCGCGCCGACCTGGCCGCCCTCCATCCTGGCGTGGCCACCGAGTTGGTGCCGTTCGTCGCGGCCGGCGACCGCGAGCCCGGCGAGCAGGCCGAGCTCCACGACAGGCGCGCCTTCACCGGCTGTATCGAGGACGCCCTGCAGACGGGGGTTTGCGACCTCGCTGTGCACTGCATGAAGGACGTGACCGGCGACCCGCTGGTCACCCCAGGCACCGTCTTTGCCGCCTACCCGGCCCGCGCGGACATCCGCGACGCCCTGATCCACCCTGGCGGCCGCACCCTCGACCAGCTGCCGCCCGGCACCCGGGTCGCCACCTCGGCGGTGCGGCGCGTCGCCCAGCTCACCCGCAGCCACCCCCACCTGGAGCTGGTGCCGATCCGCGGGACGGCGAACCTGCGGCTGGCAGCCCTCGACGCCGGGGAGGTCGATGCCCTGGTGCTGGCCGCTTCCGGGTTGGAGCGAATCGGCGAACAGCACCGGATCAGCGAGATCCTGACCGTCGAGCAGATGTGCCCGCCGCTGGGGGCCGCCGTGCTCGGCCTGCAGTGCCGCGAGGAAGACACCGACCTGATCGCTCTCCTCGCCCCGCTCGGCGACCGTGCGACGACGCGGGAGATCACCGCGGAGCGGGCTTTGCTGAACGTCCTGCGCGGGCACTGCAACAGTCCGATCGCAGGGTTCGCCCGGTCTTTCGAAGACGGGCACCTCGGCCTTCGTGCGATGGTCTTCTCGCCGGACGGCGCCACAGTGCTGGAGGCCCGGCAGTCGGCAGGTCGGCTCAGCCCGGAGGCCCTCGGCAGGGGAGTTGCCGCCACCTTGATCCGTGATGGTGCTCGCGACCTGATCGACTCCATCGAGCACTGACCTACCTCGCGTCAGTGCCCCGCCCGCCCCCGGAACCTGTCCGGGCGTGGGCTTCCGGCCGCTTCATCAGGGTCCTGCCCTGGGGCGCTGACCCGCGCTCGGCGCCGCTCCGGCCGCCGGGGTTGCCGGCGGCCGGAACGCGGGTTACTGCGAGCAGCTGTAGAGGGTGCCCCCCGTGCCGTCCGGGTCGCCGAAGATGGCGCCCATGCCCGTCGGGTCTGCGGCGGCGGGCGGCTGGCTCACGCCGAAGGCCGAGGCGGGGACCTCGGTGCAGCTCTGCTTCACCCAGTCGCCGATCTGGCTGACCGGTGTGCTGCCGCCTCCGCCGAAGAGCACGCCGAGGCCGCCGCCGCTCTGCAGCAGGACGAAGTGCAGTTGGCCGTTCTGCACCAGGGAGCGGAAGTGGCTCAGGGACGGCTGGGGCACCGAGCCACTGAACCCGCCCATCGGCATGACGGTGTCGCCGGTGGCCAGGATGTAGGGCGAGGCCGAGGTCCAGTTGTCCACGGCCAGGACGTACTTCGCGCTGTCCTGCCGGGTCTTGACGTAGTCGTACAGCTTGCGCTGGTCGGCCGAGAGCGTGGTGCTGATGTTGCCGCCGGGCCCACCGAAGCCGGCCGGGGGGCGGATGCCGCCGGGCCGCGTCCGGTCAGCGCCGCTCGCTCGCCCCGGCCCTCCGCCCGGCCCGGCCTGGCTGAAGAGCTTCGTGATCATCGAGCCCAGGCCTGCGGCGGGTCCGGCGCCGGCGTCGAACGAACTGCCCGCGTACTTCTGGTCGAGTACCGAGGCGGACCAGGCCACCGGGGTGACGACGGCTCCGGCCAGGCCGGCGGCCAGGCCGATCAGCAGCAGGCGGGAGGGCGCGCGATTGCTGAGCCGGCCCCACAGCATGCCGGCGACCCCGAGGGCCGCGGCGGCCAGCATCAGCCACTTCAGCCAGGGCAGGAAGCCGGGGGTGAAGTGGCCGAGGTACCAGGCCCAGGCGGTCTCGGCCGCGACGGCGACCGGCAGCAGCCAGGCGGCCCGGCCACCCTTGCGGTAGGCGTCCCAGAGCAGTACGCCGCCGGTGCCGGCCAGGGCGGCCACGGCGGGTGCCAGGGTCGACATGTAGGCGGTGTGCGGGATCGAGCTCATCTTGCTGAACACCAGGCCGACCACGGTCAGCCAGGTGCCCCACATCACGAACCCGCCCAGCAGCCGGTCGGTGCGGCCCGCGCGGCGGCGCGACCAGAGGCCGAACGCCAGGCCGAGGAAGGCGAACGGGTAGAGCCAGCCGACCTGCGGGCCGAACCTGTCCTGGAACAGCTTCAGCCAGCCGCCGTTCATCCCCGGGAAGCCGCCGCCCCCGCCGCCCGGAGCACCGCCTGGCCGGGCGAAGCCGCCACCGGGAGCGGCGCCACCAGGGGCGGCGCCACCGGGAGCCGAGGGCACTGCGCCTGCTGCCCCCGGCGCGCCGCCCCCGAAGCCCGCGTCCGCGCCTCGTGCCCCGCCCCCGAAGCCCCTGCCCGGTGCGCCGCCCTTGCCGCCCCCGCCCCCGCCGCCGAAGCCCATGGCGGGCACCGACCCGGGCACGTGGATGCCGAACCGCTCCAGTCCGTTGTAGCCGAAGACCATCGAGACCGCGCTGTTGTTGGTGCTGCCGTCCACGTAGGGCCGGTCCTTGGCCGGTACGACCGTCATCATCAGCACCCAGGAGAGCGACACCGCCACGCAGACCGTGCCCGCGAGCAGCAGGTGACCCAGCCGCCGACGCAGCCCGACGGGTGCCGCCACCAGATACCCGAGGGCCAGGGCCGGCAGGATCATCCAGGCCTGCAGCATCTTGGCCTGGAACCCGACGCCGACCCACACCCCCGCGAAGACCAGGGACCGCAGCCGCGCGTCCAGCACCGCGCGCTGGTAGCAGTCGGCCGCCAGCACCAGGCAGAAGACCAGCCCGCCGTCCTCCATCGAGTGCCCGAACATCGAGGCGACCACGGGCGTGAAGGTGAGCGCCCCGGCCGCGGCGAGCCCGGCCCTGGGGCCGGCCCAGCGGCGCACCATCCGGTACATCACCAGGACGCAGATCACGCCCTCGATGCACTGGGGCAGCGCCACCGACCAGGCGTGGAAGCCGAACAGGCGCGCGGACAGGGCCTGCGGGACGAACGAGCCGGCGATCTTGTCGGGCGTGATGGTGGCCCCGGGGTCCAGCGCCCCGAAGAGCAGCGCCTTCCAGCTCACCGACATGCTCTTCACGGAGTCGGAGTAGAAGAGCGCGTAGTCGGCGTAGGTCAGCTGCCAGGCGTAGAGGACGGCGGCCACGGCCGCGGTCACCAGCAGGGCGGGTCTGGCCCAGGCGGGTTGGTCGGCGGGGGAGCGCCAGAACTCCCAGGGCCGGCGGGTGCTCCCGGAGCCGTGCCCGGGAGTCAGCTCGGAATTGGGGGGATGACCGACGACGGTCGCGGACAAGGCGGAACCTCCTGCTGGACGGGAGTATCGACCGAGCTGAGCGGCGACTGGCCCCTCGGTGTTCGGTCCCCCGCCGTGCGCCGACCCCGCCCACCGACGGATCCCAGTAGCTGTCCTGCACCTGACACCATCATCCGACCTGACGTTCCGTCAAACAGGTTAAACAGATGAGAAGTTCCTGGGAGACCTTCGGTGCCAGGCACAGCCCTACCCGGCCGCAGCCCGGTTGATGTCCGCTGCTGCCCGTCCGCCGCCCGGAGGGAAGTGTTGCGGGCGCGTCGGCGGTTCCGCGCGCCGTCGCCGACCTCGACGCGTCGATGCGTCGATGATTCGCCAGCCCGCCGGGCGTCCCGTCGCGGCGGATGAGTCAACGGCTCGCAGACGACGCGGAGCAGGGCACGCGCCGGGGGATGGCCCTGGCGTGTGCCCTGCTCTCGGACTCCGGTGGCGATGACGGGCCGTCGGGTCAGACGGAGGCGCCGCCCGCGTAGTCGCTGTTGAACGCGTTCTCGACGACCGACTCCACGCCGGTGTCGGTGAGGATGATCCCCAGCTCGCGGTTGTTGTCGAGCGAGTTGGTGGTCATGTTCATCGAACCGACCTCGACCGCGGCGGTCGACAGGCCGTAGTCGGCCACGATCGCCTTGGCGTGGACGTAGAAGCCGGTCGAGGAGGAGTAGCCGACCACGGTGCCGCCGGCGTTCTCGATCTCGGAGATCTCCGAGGAGTACGAGGACGGGTTCTCGACCACCACGCGCACGGTCACGCCGTTCTGCGCCTGGTTGGCGATCGCGTCGACCACGGCCGGGTCGCTGAGCTCCTCCTCCTCGACGTCCAGCGTGGTGGTGGCGCCGTTGATGATGGAGAGCAGTCGGGTGCGCGCGTCGGTGGGGGACCAGAGCAGGTTGTCGCCGTCACTCGGGGTGATCGACTGGCCGGTGTAGTCGGCGTCGAAGACCTGCTCGATGGAGTTGACGTCGTTGGCGTCGTTGTCGAAGACCCCGTAGTCCCGGCTGGTCGAGTAGTACTTCGAGGTCAGGTTGCCGCTCAGGACGAGCGACTCGCTGCCGTCGACCGTGATGGTCTTCTGGTGCGTGTAGACGAACTGGGAGGACGACCAGACCACACCCACGCCGGCCTTGGTGAGGGTGTTGTACGCCGCGTTGTTGGTCGAGGTCTCCTTGCGGTCCAGGATCACGCGCACCGTGACACCCGCGTGCTCGCGGGCGATCAGGTCGTTCACCGCGGTGGTGTCCTGGAGCTCGTACATGGTCATGTCGAGCGTCTTGGTCGCCGAGTTGATGAAGTTGTAGATCGTGGGCTCGCTGCTGCTGAGCGAGAAGGCGAACGCCGAGTACGTGCTGGTGGCGTGGGCCGGCACACCGGCGGCGAGGGCCGCCGCACACGCTGTGACGGTGATGGCCGTGCGCCGCATGGACTTGCCGAACATGCTTCTCTCCCTACAAGTTGTCTACACAACAAGTGACTTGCTGCTCTCTGCAGAGCAGAACACCACGCGCGTAGACCCCGCGGAAGGTGCCGGCGGGTTAACTTGTCATGTACTTAGGAGCGGTTTCCTGACCATTCAGGCAAGCCGGGCAGCGGAGCGCGGGCGGCGGGAGCGGTCGGGGCGACAGTGAGCAACCTCTCGCGGCGCTCAGGCCGGTCCGCCCGCATGGCCACCAGGGCCGATAGCTAATATGAGAGCATCGCTCCTAGCTCGAAAGATGAACTTGTGACTGTCAATGAAGACGTGTTCACGAACTGGAAGAACCGCGAGGAGATCGCGGAGTCGATGATCCCGATCATCGGGAGGCTGCACCGGGAGCGGGACGTCACCGTCCTGCTGCACAGCCGCTCCCTGGTGAACAAGTCGGTGATCAGCATCCTCAAGACTCACCGGTTCGCCCGCCAGATCGCCGGCGAGGAGCTCTCGGTCACCGAGACTCTTCCGTTCCTGCAGGCCCTCACCACGCTCGACCTGGGCCCTTCCCAGATCGACATCGGCATGCTCGCCGCGACCTACAAGACCGACGACCGCGGTCTGTCGGTGGCGGAGTTCACCGCCGAGGCCGTCGCCGGTGCCACGGGCGCCAACAAGCTGGCCCGCCGCGAGCCGCGTGATGTCGTCCTGTACGGGTTCGGCCGGATCGGCCGCCTGCTCGCCCGCCTGCTGATCGAGAAGGCCGGCTCGGGCAACGGTCTGCGGCTGCGGGCCATCGTCGTGCGCAACAGTGGCGGTGAGGACCTGGTCAAGCGCGCCTCGCTGCTGCGGCGCGACTCCATCCACGGCCAGTTCCAGGGCACGATCACCGTGGACGAGGCGCGCAACAAGATCATCGCCAACGGTCACGAGATCACCGTGATCTACTCCGACGACCCGACGACGGTCGACTACACGGAGTACGGGATCAACAACGCCATCCTCATCGACAACACCGGCCGGTGGCGGGACCGCGAGGGCCTCTCCAAGCACCTGCGCCCCGGGGTCGACAAGGTGGTGCTGACCGCGCCGGGCAAGGGCGACGTCCCCAACATCGTGCACGGCGTCAACCACGACACGATCAAGCCGGACGAGCAGATCATCTCCTGCGCCTCCTGCACCACCAACGCGATCGTCCCGCCGCTGAAGGCGATGGCCGACGAGTACGGCGTGCTGCGCGGCCACGTGGAGACCGTCCACTCGTTCACCAATGACCAGAACCTGCTGGACAACTACCACAGCTCCGACCGCCGTGGTCGTTCGGCACCGCTCAACATGGTGATCACCGAGACCGGTGCCGCCTCGGCCGTCGCCAAGGCGCTGCCCGAGCTGAAGGCGCCGATCACCGGCAGCTCGATCCGCGTCCCGGTGCCGGACGTCTCGATCGCGATCCTCAACCTGCAGCTGGCGCGCGAGACCAACCGCGCGGAGGTCCTCGACTACCTCCGCAACGTCTCGCTGGCCTCGCCGCTCAAGCGCCAGATCGACTTCATCAGCGCTCCCGACGCGGTCTCCAGCGACTTCATCGGTTCGCGCCACGCCTCGATCGTCGATGCCGGTGCCACCAAGGTCGATGGCGACAACGCGATCCTCTACCTGTGGTACGACAACGAGTTCGGCTACTCCTGCCAGGTCGTCCGGGTCGTCCAGCACGTCTCCGGCGTGGAGTACCCGACCTACCCGGTCCCGGCGGTCTGACCCCGGCGAACGCCGGTCTGATCCCGCATCCCGCCGCCCGCACCCGTCAGGTGCGGGCGGCGGCTTTGTGCTTTCCTGACGCACCGTCAGGGAAACGGGTGCGGGTGGGGGTTGAGGGCGGGCGGGGTCAGGGCGGCGGGGGTGCGGCCGAGCCGGTGCGGGACGGTCAGCAGGC
This sequence comes from Kitasatospora sp. NBC_01266, assembly GCF_036242395.1. Taxonomy (NCBI): domain Bacteria; kingdom Bacillati; phylum Actinomycetota; class Actinomycetes; order Kitasatosporales; family Streptomycetaceae; genus Kitasatospora; species Kitasatospora sp. NBC_01266. The sequence continues at coordinate 6,576,657 of NZ_CP108458.1, forward strand.
GGGGCAGGCCCTCGGTGCGGCGCAGCTGGTGGCCGAAGGTCATCGGGAGCAGGCCGGGGACGATGACCTTGGCGCAGGCCAGGTCCGCCGCGCGGTGGACCGAGGTGGTCTGGTCGACCACGATCACCTCCAGGCCGTCGCTCGCGTAGCGGTCCACCAGGGCGTCGAGGTCGGCCCGCAGGTCGTCGCGGGCGGGCCACGGGTAGGCGGCGGACAGCTCGCGGATGTCGCGGCGGCCGTTGGCGGGCGAGAGCAGGAAGTCGAAGCGGTCGAAGGTGCCCGGGTCGCAGTAGAGCAGCGCGTGGTCGTCCATCTGCCGGACCAGCTCCGGGTCCGCGCGCATCGCGGCGGCCCGCTCGCGCTGGTCGGGATAGAGCGACAGGTAGACCTCGGTGACGGCGGACAGCTCCTGGAGGGCGGCGGCGATGCCGCGCTCGGGGTGCAGCGCGGAGCCGGCCGCGCAGAACGCCTTCGGGCGCGCCGGGGCCGCGCCGTCGAGCGAGTCGCTGGTCGAGTCGTCGATCGCCATCGCCCAGAAGCTCGGCACCCGCTGCTCCATGGTGATGTCGAACACTTCGATCCGGTAGCCGGTGCGCGCGGTGATCCGCTGCGCCATCAGCGGGACCCGGGTGTCCCGGGCGCCGCTGAGGTCGATCGACGGTGCGGGCATCCGGGCGTACCAGGTCAGCAGGAAGGCGTCGCGTTCGGCGAGTTCGAGCAGCCCGTACAGGGCGGCCTCCTCCAGGCAGCTGCCCAGGGCGCAGCCGTTGGAGATCTCCGAGACGAACGGCCGCACCCGCTGCCCGTCCGGCTGGTGGCGGCCCACCCGGTAGTAGGCCAGGCTCTCCGGGACGAGCACCGGCTCGGCCCGGGTGAAGGAGTAGCCCCAGACCCAGGGGAGTTCCAGCTCCTCGTGGTAGCGCTGGAACGGGAAGCCGGGCTCCGCGTAGCGGTGCGCCGGGTGGCCGCCCACGCTCGCCGGGTCCAACGCGGCTGCGCCCAGGGCGCGGTGGCTGCCGGTGACGACGGTGCGGCGCCCGCCGGGACGCCCGCCGCCGAGCCGCTCCAGGGCCTCGGCGAGGGCGGTCACCCGGGCGGAGCGGTAGTCCAGCGAGCGACCGTAGCCGCCGTCCACCGAGTCGGGCGGCCCGGTGACCGAGGTGACCATCGGGAAGGCGTACACCCCGCGCGGGCGGACGTTCTTGATCACGCCGGTCTCGTCGTCGACAAACAGCGCCTCCAACGCCTCGGTCTCGGCGGTCAGTTCGCGCAGTCGCAGGACGGCCGGATCCGGCTTGGGCAGCGGCACGGCGCGCACGGTGGCGAGTTCGGGCGAGTCGGGCGGCAGCGCGGCGCAGGCGGGGCAGTGCGGGTCCGGCAGGAAGCGGTGCCGGGAGATGCCCAGCGTGCTGAGGTCGATCATCACCACCTCGTCCGCCGGCGCGGTCAGTTGACGATGCGTCAGGGTGGCTGCCAGCTCGGCGGCCAGCGGGGTCAGCAGCGGCGAGACCGTCGCGGCCAGCCGGTCGGCATGCTGCCTGGACAGTTCGGCGTGCTCGGTGGCGTCCTCGCGGGCGCCGGCCCGGCGCTCGGCCACGCACACGTCGCAGCCGGGGTGGCCCGGGCGCACCAGCGGGCCGATCACGATCCGGTCCAGCTCGCCGCGCACCGCGAGCCAGGCGCCGCCCTCGGCCCGCGCGGCGGTGGCGAGCCGGTCGGCCGCGCCGGGGGAGTCGGCGGCGAGGACGGTGAGCGGGCGAGGGGCGAGCGGCTGGACGGCGGCGAGGGCGCTGCCGAGCAGCCCGTCGTCGTGCCTCAGCTGGACGGGGTGCAGGTCAGGCATGGTGGCTCACCGCTTTGACGACGTAGGGGAGGACTGCGGCCAGCGCGGGGTCGTGGTCGAGCGGCACCAGCACGGTGTCCGGCCCGCCGTGGCCGCGCCGGGCGGCGGCGACCGCCGCGTCCCAGTCCCGGCCCGAGCCGACGCCGGGCTCGGCGGGCTCGGCGGGTGAGTCGGGTGAGCCGGCCGGGGCGGCCGGGTCGGTGAAGACGGCGGCGGCCGGCACCAGGACGGCTTCGCCGCGCTCGGGGGACCAGGCCCAGAGTGCCGGGCGGCCGTCGGCGCCGGGCAGGCAGCGGCGCGGGTCGAGGCAGCGGGCGGCATACCGCTCCAGCGCGCTGCGGGCGGCGGCGATCCGGGCGGCGGCGAAGTCCACCCCGCTGCCGCGCACTTGGTGGTGCGTGCCGTCGGCCGGGTCGCGGAGCGTCGCCCAGGTCGAGCAGTCCGGCAGTTGGAGCAGTGAGCCTTCGTCGATCTCGGCGAGCAGGCCGGTGCGCGGGTCCACGCAGCCGATCGCTAGCCGGGAGAACGTCTCGTCGGCCATCGCCGGGCCCTGCGCGAGCCCGCTGATCCGGGCGCGGAACTGCTCGCGCGTCTGCGCGGTGGCGGGCAGAGCGGCGGGATGCGGGTGGTAGCGGTGCCGGGTGGTGGTGAGCGTGGCCAGGTCCAGCCGGAGCAGCTCGCGCGGCGCGGGGGCGGGCGGTTCGGCGGCGGGTGGTTCGGTGGCGGTGTACGCCTGCTGGAGCAGGTGGACCAGCAGGGCGGCGATGACGGCGGTCGGTGCGGCGCCGGGGTCGGGGTCGGTGCCGGTCGGTGTGGTCGCGGTCGGCGCCGGTCGGCTGCCGGTCACCCGCAGCCAGGCGCCCGCCCAGCCGCCGCCCGCCGGGTCCTCGCCCGGCCGCCGGACCGGGCCGAGCCAGGCCGCGTCGCCGTGGTGCGCGGCCTGGGCGAACCACTGGCCGCCGCTCCCGCACAACTCGTCGAGCCGGTGCGCGAGGTCGACGGCACCGGGCCGGGCCAGGTGCAGCACGGCGTCATGCGTGGTCGCCTGCTCGGCGATCAGCCGGACGTCGGCCGGGCCCAGCACCGTGACGGCGCCGGTGACCCCGCTGCGGCGCAGCGCCCGCTCCAGCGCCGCGCCCTCGGCCGGCCCGGCGACGGCGAGCACCCGCAGTCGGGTGTAGGCGCGTTGGCGCTCCGCCGGTCGTTGGTCCGCCAGATCCTCCAGCAGCGCCAGCGACTCCAGCCGGTCGAGCACACCGGTGACCAGCAGGTGGCGCTGCGGCGGCAGTTGGGCCAGCAGCTGCGCCACCGTGCGGGTGCCGTCCAGGAACGGTGCCAGGCGCTCGATCCAGCTGTGGATGCCGGGCTCGGCGAGCAGCTGGACCCCTCGGCTGCTGCGCACGTAGGCCGCGTCCTGCCCGGTGGGGACGGTGAAGACGTCGGCGCGCAGCCGGGGCAGGGTCTGCGGTGTCACCATCGGCCGGCTCCTCCTGTTCGGGTGTCGGCGGTTGGTGTGTCGGCGGTTCGGGCGCCCGCCGGCCGGCCGGGCTGCTGTTCGGGGGTGCTGCCGACCTGCGCGGGGCCCACCAGCGCCACCAGCAGGGTGGTCCTGGAGCCGGCCGCTTCCCCGAGCAGCGCGTCGGCGCCCTCGATCAGGAAGTCGCAGTGCAGCCGGCTGCCGAGCGAGCGGCCCGCTGCCCGGGACGGTACGGGCTGCGCCGCCGCCGCGAGGCAGACCCGCTGGCCGGCGATCCCGGCCGCCAGGTTCTGCATCCGGTACCAGCGGTCACCGAAGCGCGGATAGCCGCGCTCGTAGTCGCCGGTGACCAGGACGGCGAAGGCCGCTTCGTAGCAGGCGACGGCACTGGGACCGACCGGGAAGAGCGCGCCCGGCGGCGGCCCGTCGCCGACCCGGTGCAGCTGCCCCGAGCCGGGGTCGTGCCGGTAGCAGCCGGGGGCGACGCCCTCGACCCGGTTGACCAGACAGTAGGGCTCGATACCGGCGAACCCGTCGATGGCGCCGTCGCCCGAGTCGGTGACCCGGGCGGCGGCGAGGACGGCGTCGAGCTCCGCGCGGCTCACCGCCACGGGGTGGAAGCCGCCGCGCGCCGAGCGCCGCTCCCCGAAAGCGCTCGCCGGGAACGCGGCGGCACGGGGCGCGGTGGCCGGCGGTGCGGCGGCCGGCGGTGCGGTCGCCAGCGGCGGGGCGGCCGGGAGCACCTCGGCCGGCCCGGTGGTGACGACCGCCCGCACGCTCTCCACCGCCGGGTCGAGGCCGAGGAGTTCGGCCAAGCCGGCCTCGTCGAACCGGCTGTGCAACTGGGCGGTCAGCCCCGCCGCCGCCCAGAGCGCGAGCGCCTGCCCCGCCAACACGCCCGTGTCCAGCACCTGGAGCCGACGGCCGAACTCGCCGTACCGGACGGTGTTCCGCTCCCTAGCACAGCTGAGCACCAGGACCAGCGCCGGTTCGCCGACCGGGGGATCGGCGAGTCGGCCGACGATCTCCGCGCGCCGATCCGCGCCGCTCAACTGCTCCAACGCGTGGGCGGTGGGCAGATAGTGGGCCAGGCCGAGCCGCGGCGCCGCGACGTAGACCTCGCACGGGTACACCCCGCCGCCGGACGGCACCGGTCGGGCCGCCGTCACCCCGCCGATCGACCAGAGCAGCCGGGTCACCCCGTAGAGCGAGCCGAGCAGGTCGCCGAGCTGCGCGCCGGGGCCGATCTCGGCGGCGGGCGGGTAGTTGAGCGGGTGCAGCGGGGTGTGCGGGAAGCTTCGCGGCGCGGGCACCGCCGTGCGCGCCGTTCCCGGGCCGGCGGGGCGCGGCAGTCGGCTGCCGAACTCCTGGTGGTAGCGGCGGGCAGCCGCACCCGGTGGCGCCGTCACCGGCTCACCGTCCCGCTCGGCGTGTTGGGATGGGCCGCGACGAAGGCGAGCACGGTCTGCTCTGCGTCGACGCCGTAGGCCTGCTCGACGGCGCGGGCCGCGAGGTGGCAGAGCAGGTAGCGGCCGAGTCCCGGGATGCCGAGCCGGGCCAGGTGCAGATAGGTGTAGTTGAGCATCAACCGGTAGCGCTGGAACCGCTGATCGCGGAACATCAGCTCCCAGTAGGCGTGGTTGCCCACGATGGCCCGGTGGAACGGGCTGCGCTCCAGCAACTCGTCGAAGCTGCCGTCCGCGCGGTCGGGGATCTCCGGCGGCGGGATCAGACCGGCTGCCGCCAGCTCGGTCCAGCGCTGCCCCAACGGGTCGAGCGCGGCCACCCACTCCCGGACCAGTGGCAGCCCGCCCGCAGCGTCCGACTCGCCTGCACCGCCGGTCGATTCGCCCGCCCGGTCGAAGGTGTCGACCACCGCGTGCACCTGCGCGATCAGCAACTCACGGTTGGCGGCGAACCGTTGATCGAACGCGGTGCGCACCGAGGGGTCGACGGTGCTCAGGAACCCGTCCGCGTGCGAGCGGAAGGAGATGAAGCCGCGCCGCACGGTCGGGTCGTCGGGGTGCCGGCACAGGGTGTGCGCGGTGGCCAGCATCAGCCGCAGGGCCAGCAACTCCCGGTTCTGCCCGGCCGCGACGGCCGCCAGGTGCGTGAAGACCAGCTCGTTGGTCCGGGTGTAGAAGGCGGCGAGTTCGTCGGCCGCCGTCTCGCTGCCCAGCACCTCGGTACGCCGGTCGTGCGCGGCCCAGCTGATCGCGTTGTCCGGGTAGAACGGCGTCAGCGACCCCTGCTCCGCCTCGCTCTCGGCCAACTTGCGGTGCACCGGAAGCAGTTCGGCCTCACTCGGTACCGGTCCGGCCGACGGGCAGCGCCGCAGGTACTCCCCGACCAGCTCCTCGACGGCGGGCTCGACGACCTCGCGGAACGCCTCGGTGGTGGCCTCGAAGACCACGCGCAGGTGCGGCCCGCGCCGCCAGTGCCGGACGAAGTACGCGGTGTCGACGTCGGGCGCCACCCGGGCCAGCAGCGGTCGCACCGCGCCGAGGATCAGCGCGTCGCGGTCCTCCTGGTAGTAGGAGATGTGGACGGCGCGCCATTCACGTGGGGTCATCTTCTCTGTCCGTTCCGCTCGTTCAGGGGTGTGCCGGGCCGTCCAGCTCGGCCACGGCGAAGGCGGCCAGCTCGCGCAGCAGCGCCTCCTGCGCGGGGGCGACGCCCAGCCGGTTGCAGGCCAGGTGCGCGCAGTGGTTCCCGACCAGGTTCGGCCCGGGGGCCGATTCGCCCGGCAGGCAGCTGAGTTGGCTCCCGAGGTGGCGCACCGACTCGGCCCAGCGGGCGGCCGGCGATCCGTCGGACGGCCCGCGGACGGCCGCCGCCACCGGCAGCAGGCGGGAGCGGTGCTCCTGGTACAGCCGCGCCGCCGGTGTCCCGGCCGGCGCACCCCGGGCAGCGGCGCCGGCCGCCACCAGCAGGGCGAAGCAGTAGGCCTGCCGGTCGGCGGCGGACCACCGGTCGGCGAGGGCCGCGAGGGCGAGTTCGCTGCACCGGACGAAGTGCTCCTCGACCTCGGCCAGGGCCCGCCCGGTGCCGTACTTGGCGTGCTCGGGCTGGTACCGGACGAAGCGGAGGCTGTCGTTGGGTGCCAGGGCAAGGGCTGCGGACTCCGGCTCCAGCGCGCTCAACCGCTCGGCGGTCTCCTGGTACTCGGCCTCGGTGAAGGGCCGGACCGAGGGACGGCGGCGGAACTGCGCGGCTCCGTGCCGGGCGAGCGCCGCCTGCACGGCCTGCACAGCGCGGCCGGTCCGGATGGCCCGGATGTGTTCGGGCGCGGCGATCCGCAGCCGCAGGCGCAGATGGGGCCCGGCCTGCCAGTGCCGGAGGAAGAAGAACCCGTCGATCAGTTCGGCGTCCCGCAGTTCGGCCAGCAACTCCGGGAGCAGCTCGGGGATCACCAGGTCGAGCGGGGCCGAGGTGAACAGGTGCGCGCTCACCCAGCGGCGGTCGGTGAGGACGGCGTCAGTCACGGGCGGCCGCCACTTCGACGATGAACTCCGCCACCCGCCGCTCGCCCGCCCCGCTTGTCCCGCCCGCCCTGCTTGTCCCGCCCGGCCCGCTTGTCCCGACCGTCTCGTCCGGCCCGACCATCGGGGCGTCGGACAGCTCGGGCAGCAGCTCGGTGAGCACCAGCGGGTGGCCGTGCGCGGTCATCTGCTCGAACACGCGCAGCAGATGGCGGCTGGTGAAGTCGAGGTAGACGGGCTTGCGGTTCTTCAGGTGCAGCAGGCCGCCGGCCGGGGCGGGCGGCTCGATGACCCGCAGGAAGCAGCGCTCGGGCAGGCCGTGCTCGCCGCGCCAACCCTGCACCCGCAGGAAGAACCCGGCCTCCGGTTCGCCCGCCCGCCGGACCGGTGCCGCGCCGGGCGCCACCGTCCAACTGCCGCGCCGCAGCACCACGGAGCCGATCTCGATCCGGGGCAGCCGGTGCACGGCTGCCCCGGTGGGACTCGGTGGCCGGAACCGTGGCCAGTCCGACCAGAGCAGGTAGGAGGTCTGTCCGAAGGCCTCGACCAGGAACCGGGGGAGCTGCGGGAGCAGCGGCGTGGCGAGCAACCCCAGGTGCAGCGGCCGCACTTCGCGGCCCAGCGCCGTGGAGTACAGCCGCAGGCGCGGCTGATCGGGCTCGGCGATCACGACCAGGTCGTCGAGTGCGATCCGCCGCTCGACCGGCCGCTCGGTGACCGAGCCGGGCAGCTCGATCGCGTACCAGGTGGCCGGCTCCCGCTGGTTGAGCGTGCCGCCGAAGCAGCCCTCGAACTCGGCGAGGACGACCGGTGCGCCCGGCTCGCCCGCCACATCTGACGTGGCGTCAGACCGACTGGCGCCGTCGGCGTCGGCGTCGGCGTCGGCCTCGGCGTCGGCGAGCAGCCGGGCGATCCTGGTCCGGCCGGTGCCGGTGCCGCAGGTCACGGTGTTGAGGACGAGGGAGAGCCCGGCCGGGCCGGGCCGGGGCTGGACGTAGCAGGCGTAGCCGTCCGCCGCCGTGGCCGGATCCAGCCAGCCACGGGTGAGTTCGCGCACCCGCGCGGCCGGGATCCGGACCACGCCGTCGGCTTCGGCCGGGCTCTCGGCGAACAGTCGCAGCACGGCGGCGCGCCGGGTGGTGACCGCTGCCGGGTCGACCGGGGCGGCGGCCCGCCACTGCTCGTCGTGGTCCGCCACGAACCGGGTGAGCGGCACCCGGAAGACCGGGCCGCGACGGGCCACCGCCAGCTCGTACAGCGCCTGTTGGGCGCCGACCGCCCGGTCGAACGGTGCCAGCAGCCGGGGCAGCAGCGCCAGCTCGGCCAGCGCGCCCTGCCAGGCGCGCGGATCCGGCCGGACGGTGTCGCGGGTCAGCACGGTGCTGTGGAAGAGCAGGTTGCGCCGGGACAGTTCGGCGCTCGGTCCGAGAATGCCGCCGTGGCCGGCCAGTTCGCCAACTGCCTGGTCCAGCAAGGCCGTCGCCTCGGTGATCTGCTCGGGCGTGCCGGTCGTGCGGCTGGCGGCGTCCAGGCAGCCGACGACCGTGCGCAGGCAGGCGCGGATCCGCCGGAGCACGTCTCCCTCGCCGTCCCCGGTGGTACCTGGCTGGGCGTCGAGCCAGGCCAGCAGCGTGCGTGCGTTCAGCCGCTGGTCCGGGACGGGGACGCGCACCTCGAACAGGCCGACCGCGACGAGCTGTTCGACCAGCCGCCAGGTCCGCTCGCTCTGCGCCTGGTCGGCGCTCTGGGCGCGCAGCGCCGCGCGCAGTCGGCCCGGGGTGCCGGCGGCCCGCACCTGGGCCAGCAGGGCCTGGAGCGCGGGGGAGTCCGGCAGCGACCGGACGGTGCCGAGCAGGTCGGACCCGCTGAACCAGAGCGCCGCGCCATCGCCGACGATGGACGGGTTCGCCCGCAGCTCGACCACGGCGGCCAGCTCGGGGCAGCGGGCCAGCGCCCTGGTGAGGTCCCGGAGCAGCAGCAGGCTCAGCTCGGCCAGCTGCCGTGGCGGCGAGGGCAGCAGCCACGCGGTCCGGGAGGCGGTGGACTCCCCGGTCGCCCAGTCGCCGAGGCCGCCGGCGGCGAACGTGGTCAGCGGGGTCGGCTTGGCGACGATCCGGGCCGCGTACTTGGCCAGCCGCACGGCGGCCGGGTCCAGCGGCCGGGTGACCGGACCGCCTCGGGCCCGCCAGCGCCGCAGGTCGGCGCTCAGGTCCGGACTGGCGTGGGCGAGGCCGACCGCGACCGGGGGCGACTCCAGCAGCCGGGCGAGATGCTCGGCGGCCTCGGCGCTCTCCTCGGCCAGTCGCTGCGCCAGCGCGGCGAAGGCCGCTTCGCGCCGTCGGCGCAGCGCCTCGACCTCGGCCAGCCGCTCGGGCAACTCCTTGCCCAGCGCCGCACGGAGGGCCGGGTCGGCCAGATAGGCGGCGATCGGCGCGGCGCGGAAGACCGCCCGGCGCAGCCCGACCAGCCGGGGCCGCAGCGCGGTGTTCCCGGCGTTCCCGGTGCTCCCGGTGCTTCCAGTGCTTCCAGTGCTTCCAGTGCCCCCGGTGTTCCCGTTGCTCCCGACACTGCCGACCGTGCCGATCAGCTCGTGGAGTCGCGCCGACAGCGCCTCGACCTGTTCGGCGATCTCGGCGTCCAGTGCGAGGACGGTCGCGGCCTGGGCCGCGCTCCGCTCCAGGCGCAGCCCGTCGAGCAGGTCGGCCGACAGGCCCGCGACCCGCACGCCGATGGCGGGCAGGGCGCGTGGCGCGAGGGCGGGCGCTTGGGCGTCGGCGAGGGCGGCGGTGGTGGGTGGCTGGGTCCTGGTCATCAGAACAGCACCGGGAGCTGGAAGGTCGGTGCCGGTGCGGCGAAGCCGATCGCGAGCTGGAAGACCACCGTGCTGCCGGTGCCCGCCAGCCCGAGCAACTCCTCGGCCCGGTGCGCCCGGTAGCCGTTGTGGATCCTGGTGGCCAGCCCGTGCCGCGCGCCGGCCACGCTGATCCGGTGCGCGGCGGTGCCGGCCGCGATGTGCAGGCGGCGGAAACTGTCGCCGCCGTCGGCCAGTTCGGCCTGCTCGCGCGGCACCGCGAGGTACGCCACCAGGCCGGCGGCGGCGTAGTTCATCGAGACCCGGCCGTCGATCTCCCCCACGTGCTGGAGTGCCGCGACCACTGGCCCCTCGCGCAGCGGCTCCAGCGCGCCGCTGGCCGGGTCGATGCGGTGGATGCCCTGCGCCAGGCCCGCCACCGCGCGCACCGCCACGAAGCAGCTGCTGTCCAGCGGTGTGGCCGCCACGGCCTGGGCGATGTCGTCCAGTGCGGCGCGCGGGGCGGGGCGCGGCTGCGGATCGAACAGCCAGCCACCGGAGTTGCGGGACCGCAGGACCTGCGCCAGCTCCACCGCCCCGGTGTCCGTACCGCCGCTGTCGCTGTCCGCCAGCCGCAGCACGGCCATCACCTGCTCCCCGACGGGCTCCAACAGCTCCGCCAGGTCCACCTGTTCGGGCCCCAGCGCGCTTGCCGCGTCGGTCCGTTCGTCCACGCTGACCCGCAGCCCCAGTGCGCGGCCGACCAGCTCGACGGAGCCGGCGACCATGCCCGCCTCCTGCGCGCAGAGCCGGGGCGCGTAGCGGCCGTAGCGGTGGCCGGTCTTCTCGAACCGACTGGTGAGCACTGCCATTGCTTCGGTCGCCGGACCGGACTGCTCGCGCAGCAGCACGAGTTGGTGATGCATCGGATCGAAGTAGTAGACCCCGGACGGGCGTTGTCGCCCGGCCGGCAGGCAGAGGTAGAGCTCGGTCGGGTAGAAGCAGCGCGCCGAGGCGACCGCGCGGTGGAACGGCCAGGAACGCGGGCCGAGGTCGTGGCGCACCAGCCCGAAGGAGTAGTGCAGCAGAGTGGCCAGCAGTTCACCGTCCAGGCCGTCCGCGCCGTGGGCCGTCCGCTCGAGCAGCAGGGCCGGTGCGGCCAGGTCGAACCGGGGCCGCCCCGGGTAACTCTTCACCGGTGCGGGCTGGGTGGCGTGGTCGGCGGGACGGGCGGTGCCCAGGTCGGCGGGCAGCAGGGTTTCCGGCCGGTAGAGCGCGGCCTGCCAGAACGCCGTGTCATAGGGAGTGGTGCCGGCGCGGGTCACCGGACGGCCTCCTGGGGCACGCCGGCGCCGCGCTCGCTGTCGTCCTCGACCCGGCTCGCACTGAGCAGGTCCAGGACCACCCGCGTGCTGCGGGCCCCGGTGCCGCCGCTCGTGTCGACCTCGTCCAGCCCGGCGAACTGCCGCAGCGCGTGCAGGCAGAGCTGGTTGGCCGCCAGCGCGGCGGTCGGGCCGCCGAGGTAGCGGCTCACCGGTCCGCTCCGCACGTCCGGCACGTCCGGCACGTCCGCCCGCTCGCCCGCCACCGGGACCGCGACCGGGCTGACCACCGCCCGGTCGCCGTCGACCACCACGCTGCCGAAGGCGATCCCCGCCCGCTGTGCTCGCGCACGCAGCCGCTGCGCCTGTGCGCGGTCCGGCGCGTCGCAGGCGTAGAGGACCAGCCGCGACCCCAACTCCGTGACGTCATCGGGTTCGTCGAGCAACTGGTCGACCCGGCTCTCCGGGTCGCGGGCCAACAGCGGTGCCACGCAGGCCCGCAGCCGGTCGAGGTCGGTCACCACTGCTGGCGAACCCCCGGTCGTCGGACTCACCCACAACCGCCGCACCCCGGAAGCCAGCAGTGCGGTCGTCACCGCCGCGAACAGCCGGCCCGCGCCCACGACGACCGGGGCGCACTCGCGGTAGGCCTGGAACCGGTACTCGGGAGAGTCGGCGCCCAGGCCGATGAAGGCGATCAGCCGGGCGTGCTCCCGCCGTACGGCCGGGGAGAGTTGGTGCGGCAGGTCGTCGGCCGCGTCCCGGACGTACGTCTCCCGGTGCAGCAGGGTGACCAGTGAGACGACGCTGCTGCGCTGGGCCGGTGCGAGCGGTGCGACCAGCTCGTCGAGTTCGTGGTGACCGTCCAGGTACGGACGGATCCGCTCCAGCCAGGGGTGCGCGGCGGCCGGCAGCACCAGGGATCGCTCGCCCGCCAGCACCGCCACGCCCTGCGGCGATGGGAGGAAATGGACGTCGTCGCGCAGTCTGGGTCGCACCCGAGCCCCTCTCGGCATGGTCAGGGAAAACGCCGGTCGCGCTATCGGAATCCGAACCGGCGACGGGCTTGGTGCCCCGACAGTAGAGCGGGATATCTGGTCTAGTCCAGTGGTTCACAGCGGCGAAATATTGGACTATCGTCGCCATCGGCTGCCGGTCCGGCAGTCATCCCAACCCTGTGAAAGGAGACCCGTATGCGTAATGACGGGCTGTCCGAGACGTCGCTCGCCGACGCGCTCGAGGGTCTTTCCCTCGACCTCGCCCCGCTCATCGGCGAGGGCGTCGACGAGTCGCTCACCTCGGGGCACGGCATGACCGAGGCCGGTGCCTCGTTCTGCTGCGCGCCGCCGCCCAACTGCTGCAACTGCAGCTGCTCCTGAGTTGACGCGGCTCGCGCCGGGCGAGGCTAAGACGCCCGGCGCGAGCCGCCCTCAGTATGCCATCCCGGGTGGGTCCCGACGGTGCCTTTCCGCTGCCCCGCGCCACGCGGCCGCTGTCCTTTCGGAGAGCCGGTTGCACCTTTGGGCAATTCATTGGTCCTGTTCGGGCGAGCCCCGGCCGCAGTCGGTCATTATGGCGGTCCGCCGAATTGGACGTTCTTATAAACCGGTGAGTATTGCGTTCGTCCTTTCGCTGCCGCAGTCGGGTCGATCGCCCGGCCGAAGCGACCGGCCGCCCCGGGGAATTGCCGCCGAAATCGCCGCAGCCCGCTGCGCGGCCGCCCGGAGCCGACGGTCCGCTCTTCGATGTCCGCCGCCCCCTCTCCGGTGACCGGGCACTGTCCGGTGACCGGTCACGCGTCGAGCCCATGGCCGCTCCTTGCGGAGTGGCCATGGGCTCGACGTTTTTCGCGGGATCGCCGTGGGGGTGGCTCACCCGAACTGCCGTCCGCAGTGGTGGACGGCTCAGCGGCGGCCCCAGCCGGCGGGCGGGTCGATCTTCCCGGTGAGGATCCGCGAGTACTCGATGTTGCGGGAACAGAGCGTGGGGGTAGCGAACTTGAGGACGTTCGTCTCGATCAGGGTGACCCACCCCATGGTTCCGTCGGTGTCGGACGGGACCTGCATGGTCACCCAGATCTCGATGTCCGCACGGTCGCCGGAGACCAGCGGCGTGCCGTACCGGCCCGACATCCCGGCCTGCGGAGCGGTGACGCCCGTCCAGTAGTCATGGATCTGGTCGTGGCCGTTGAAGGTCTGGTCGGCCACTCCCGGGACGGACTCGTAGAGGGCGTCAGGGGTGAAGAGCTTGACGACGGCGTCCGCGTCCTTGGTCTGCCAGGCCTTGAGGTAGGCGGCCATCCAGCGGGTCACGTCCTGTTCCCGGAGCGCGGGGGTGCGCGCTTCGGCCGAGGTGCTCGCTTCAGCCGGGCCTGCCACGCCGGCGACCATCGCCGCAGCGGGTATCGCGGTCGCCAGTCCCACGCGTAGCACGGCACGGCGGTCGGGGAGAGTGGGCATGTCGTGGTCCCTCCTGATAGGTGATCAACTCTCTGGAGCGGCAAGGCCGGAAGTCGGTGGGGCGGCGTCTTCCTGCGCCGTCGGTGGTCGCCCCGAGGCCGTCTTCGGTGCCCCGTGGCTCATCAACTCGCCACTCCCAGAGGATCGTTGAGCTGTCGCGCGGTGCGCTGGAACAGCCTAGGGAGGCGCCTGCCCCAGCTGAAGGGGCAACTTGGATCAGTAGGCATCGGTATTTTCTGACTGACAGTCAGTGGTGTCCGACCGTGAGGCCCCAGGAGAGCGTGCGGACCGGTACGGATGAGGCGAGCCACCCTCGGCCCGCACGGCTGCGGGGAGCCGGTCCGATCGTGCGTCCGCCACGACGTGGTGGACGCTGCGGCTCCCCGCCACGGGCGCCACGGGTGCCACGGGTGCCACGGGTGCCACGGTGCCGGGCAGCGCAGCCGCCTGGAAACGGGCCGGGCCGGGCACTGTTCACCCGCTTCGGGTGGTGCCACGCCCGCCACCCCGACGGAGCCTGGCCGGGTAGCAGGTTCCGCCCGGCCGTCGAGGCGTGTCCGTTGAGGCGTGTCCGTCGAGACGGGTCCGTGGCGGTGTGCCTGTGCAGGGCTGCCCGGCGAGGTCTGCTCGCGGAGCAGCTGTTCAGCAGCCCCAGCACGAAGGAGTCGTCATGTCCCAGGGAGTCGGGTCGAGCAGTTCGGCCAGCAGAGCCGGCGGCGGTTCCGCGCCGCCGGTCGAATCGCACCCCGTCGCCGGCGGTCTCACGCTGCTCGCCGGCGTGCTGCTGATCATCGGAGGCCTGCTGAACCTGTTCAACGGCATCGCGGCCGTGGCCAAGGACAAGCTGTACGTGGTCACCCCGAACTACGTCTTCAAGTACAGCCTCACCGGCTGGGGTTGGGTCCACCTGATCCTCGGCATCGTGGTGATCCTCGCCGGGATCGGGCTGATGATGGGCGCGTTCTGGGCCCGGGTGGTCGGCGTGCTGGTCGCCTCCCTCGGCATCATCGCGAACTTCATGTTCCTGCCGTACTACCCGCTGTGGGCGCTGGTCATCATCGCCGCCTACCTGCTGGTCATCTGGGCGATCTGCACCGCCGGGGTCCGCGACGAACGCGTGTGAGGCGGCCGGCTGCTGTCGGAGCCGGCCGCCCCGAACCGGTCACCCGCCGCCGCTCACCCGTGGCGGGTGATGGGCCGGCCCGCCCGATGGACTGGACTGGGACCGGGCGGCGACCGAAGCCGCCCGGGCGGAGCCGAGGAGCGTCGCGATGACGGAGCACAGCACCGAACAACGGCATGCGGGCAGGAAGCCGCAGTGGTGGCGCGCCGGTTGGTTCGTGCCGGCCGTGCTGGTGGCCCTGGCGGTCATCCTCATCGCGGAGAACACGGCGAGCGTGCGCATCCGGCTCTTCATCCCGGTCGTCACGATGCCGCTCTGGACGGCGTTGCTGATCGTCTGGGTGATCGGCGTGCTCACCGGCCTGTTCGTCGCCCGGCGGCGGCGCTGACCGGCCGGCTGCGGCGCTGACCAGCTGGCCGCCGATGCCGACCACCACGCGCCGGTGCTGACCACCACGCGCCGCCGGCGGCACCGGTCGGTCCTGGCGGCGGCTGTCCCGGCGGCTTGCAGCGCTCCCGGGGGCGCGCGAAGATCGAACGGGACCCGGTCCGGCGCGTAACAGGCGCGCCCGGTCCCCTCTCCCCGGGTGGGCGCGATGCCCCACAGCACGGCCGACCTGCCGCCGACGCCCGTGGTCGGCGGCAGTGGGACCACCACTTCCACACCGTCGCGGGCACTCATCCCGAACGGGGACCCGGTCCTCGCCGCCCGGTTCGCGGTGCCGACGCTCCCCACCACCTTCGTCCACCGGCCGCGCCTGACCGAGCGGCTCTCGCGGGCCCGCCAGGATCCGCTGCTGCTGGTGAACGGTCCCGCCGGCGCCGGCAAGACGCTGCTGGTGGCGGACTGGATCGCCGGCACGCCGCACCCAGGCCCGGTGGCCTGGCTCACCGTGGAGCGCGAGGACAACGCCCCGGGCGTCTTCTGGGCCTACGTGCTGGAGGCGCTGCGGCACCACGGCGTCGAACTGCCCGCCGACATCGGCCGGCCGGTGCGCGCGGAGAGCGTGGACCCCTCGCTGCTGGCCCGGCTCGCGGACCACCTCGGCCGGCTGCCCACGCCGGTGCTGCTGGTGCTCGACGAGTTCGAGCGGGTCGGTGCCGTGGCGGTGGCCGACGCGCTGCACAGCGTGCTGCGGCACGCGGGACCCGGCCTGCGGCTGCTCGTCATCAGCCGGACCGAACCGCTGCTCCCGCTGCACCGCTACCGCGCCGCCGGGCAGATCACCGACATCCGTGGCGCCGACCTGGCCTTCACCACCGAGGAGGCGCAGCTCCTGCTGGGCCGCCACCGGCTCTGCCTGCCCGGCGAGGCCGTCCGCACGCTGACCGAGCACACCGAGGGCTGGGCCGCCGGACTGCGGCTGAGCGCCCTGGCGATCCAGCAGGCGGCCGATCCGGAGGTGTTCCTCAAGGAGTTCGAGGCGGGCCACAGCACCATCGCCGACTTCCTGCTCGCGGAAGTCCTCGACACCCAGCCCACCGAGACCCAGGACCTGCTGCTGCGGACCAGCATCCTGGAGCGGATCCACCCCGCGCTGGCGGACGCCCTCACCGGGCGCCAGGACGCCGAGCCGATCCTGGAACGGCTGCAGCACGCGAACGCCTTCGTCGAGCCGATCGGACGCTCCTGGTACCGGCTCCACCCCCTGTTCGCCGAGATCCTCCAGGTCCACCTGCACGCCCGCCACCCCGGACTGGACGCCGAGCTGCACCGCCGAGCGGCCCGCTGGCTCGCCGAGGCCGGCCGGCTCACCGAGGCGCTGGCGCACGCCGCCGCGGCCGGCGACTGGGCGCACGCGGCGGACCGGTTCGTCGACGAGCCAGCGATCGGGCAGCTCTTCACCGGTCTCGACGCGGGGCGACTGGACGACCTCTTCGCGGCGATGCCCGCCGAGGTCGCCGGTCCCGCGCCGGACCTGGTCCGGGCCGCGCGGGCGCTGGCCCGGTACGACGTCGAGGGCGGACTGACGCACCTGCGGTCGGCGGAGCGGCACCTGGCGCGGCACGGCGCGCCGGCCGCCCGATTGAGCTGCGCCTTCCTGCGGGTGCTCGCCGCCCGGTTGCAGGGCGCCGCGGAGCCGGCGCAGACCGCCGCCGCACAGGCCGAGCGCCTGCAACGGGAGATCCCGCCCGAGCGGCTCGCGGCGCATCCGGAACTGCCCGCGCTGCTGCTGGGCAATCTGGGCTCGGTGCTGCTCTGGGCCGGTCGCTTCGATGCCGCCCGGACTGCCCTGAAGGCCGCTCTCCAGGCCTGCGAGGGTGCGACGACGGCCGCGCCGAGATACGACGCCCTCAGTCGGCTGGCCCTGATCGACTACCTGGGCGGCCGACCCGGCCGGGCGGCCGGGCTCGCTCGGCAGGCGCTGGCCGGGGCCACGCGGTGCGGCCTGGCCCCGGCCGCGCGGGCCGGCATCGGGCAGCTCGTCCTGGCCGCCGTCGCCATCGACCGCGACGAGCTGCCCGAAGCGCGCAATGCCCTGGAGCAGGCCGCGGTGTCCGCCGCCGCGCAGCACGAGCCGACCATGACCGTCGGGCTCGCCGTCGTTCGCTCCCGGCTGCTGCTGGCCGAGGGCGATCCCGCGGCGGCACTCGGTGCCCTCCCCTCGGTGGACCAGATGGCGGTGGGCCGGATGCCGGTGGCTGCCGCTGCCTCACCCTGGGCGGGTGATCTCGTCGCGCTGGCCGCAGCCGCCGCGCAGCTGGCCGGCGGCGACCCCGGGAGCGCCGTGCGGCTCCTGGAGCAACGCGGGGCCGGTGGGCCGCAGTGCGCCATCGCCGTTGCCATCGCGGTCGCCACGGCCCAGGCCCAGCTGGCCGCCGGGGACAGCCAGGCAGCGCTGCGGATCCTGGACTCGCTGTCCGGCGGCGGACCGGGCACCGCCGGTCACGGTCCGGCGCCCGGTCCGGCCGGTGCGGTCCTGGTGCTGCTGGCCAAGGCCCAGCTCGCCGACACCCTGGGCGACGAGGCCGCCGCGTACCGGCTGCTCGTCCGCGCCCTCGCCACCGCCCGCCCCGAGCAGCTGCGCCGCCCCTTCCAGCAGGCCGGACCGTGGCTGCGCCGCGTCCTGCGCCGCCGACCGGCGCTCGCCCACGCGCATGACTGGCTGCCGACCGAGCTGCTGGCCGAGCTGCCGAAGCCGGAGCAGGGACCGGGTCCGGGGCAGGCCGCCGAGGCGCTCCCCGTCGAGCCGCTCAGCGACCGCGAGCACGACGTGCTGGAACGCGCGGCCCAGCTGATGTCCACCGGGGAGATCGCCGCTGACCTCTGCCTGTCGGTCAACACGGTCAAGACCCACCTGAAGAGCATCAACCGCAAGCTCGCGGCCAGCCGCCGCGGCGAGGCCGTCCGCCGAGCGAGACAACTGCACCTGCTCTGACCACACCAGGTCACCTTGGCCGGGTGATGGCGTCCCGGCCACGAGCGGGCAGCATGAACGGCAGGGGGCGGTCGCCCCCGGTTGCGAGAGAAGCCTGCCCATGCGGTACGAGATCCGGGTCGCCGGGGTCATGTCGGACATGACACTGCGCGAGGCGTTCCCCGAGCTGGAGAGCTTCGCCATGGTCAACCAGACCGTGCTCTTCGGCCCGGTCACCGACGAGGCGCACCTCTACGGCCTGCTCGCCCGCTTCCAGTCCCTCGGGCTGCGGGTCGTCGAACTGCGTCAGCTGCCCGAGTGAGCGTGCGGGAGACCGGATGAACGAGATGCCCTCGCCGGGGTCGGGGTCGAAGGGGCGGCTGGTGCTGCCGACTCGGGGTGGCCTCGGCTGCTCGTCGCTCACACCGGCCGTCCGGGTCACCAGGACCCGGCGCCACAAGGTCCGGCGGCGGTCTGCGGCGGCCGATCGCGGGGCACTGTGGGTCATCCGGCACAGCCGCTGAAGACCACCTCACCCCGCACCGTCCGGCATGGTGATCATGCATCGCTGGTTCCGGAACCAGAACCGGAACCAGCTCCGGAACCGCCCTCGAGCTGCGCCAGCCCCGGCCCGGGCGCCAGGAACTCGCGGATCGCGAACGCGCCCAGTACCGCGACGGCGAACCAGAAGACGACCGTCCCCGTCGGGTGGTCCACGGTGACGAAGATGGCCGAGGCGATCAGCAGGATCGCGATCCCGATCCAGTGCTTGTGCCGGCGGACGAACGGCTCCACCGGTCCGGCCCGGAAGCCGACCGACTCCGCGACCGAGCGCACGCCCCCGATCCCAGTGCTGCCCGCGGTCCGCACGGTGGTCGCGACGCGGGACGGGCCGAGGAAGAAGGCACCGAGCGCCACCAGCACCGCCAGCACGCCGACTGACCGCACGGCCTGTCGCAGGAAGTGCACCAGCGCGTCGAAGACGGCCCCCGCCGCACTGGGCGAGGCATCGGCGGGCAGCTGGTCCAGGAAGTAGGAGCGGAAGACGGTCAGCACGACACCGAGCAGCAGCATCGCCGCCGCGACTCCGAGGGCGGCGCCGATCAGCGCTCGGCGACGGTTCGAGGCGAGGTAGACGCCGCCGGCCGCGACCAGCACCGCGATCAGCGGCAGCCAGTTGCCGAGGAGCTGCAGCAGCCGGAAGTACGTCCTGATCTTGCCGATCTCCGGCGACGCGAAGACGGTGAACTGGGTGTGGACGGTCGGGATGTTGGCGGCCAGGGCGAAACCCGAGTTGACCAGCTGGGCCTTCACCTGGTCGATCACCGGCCCCAGATCGATGGTCACCTCGTTGTTGGTGAGCTGGACGGTGCCGCCGCCCTCGCCGGTGAGCGCCTTCTCCATGGAGGAGTGGGCGGCCCGGATGGCGTTGGCCCAGATGGTGGCGAACGCGTCACTGGTGACGATCTTGTCGACCGCGCCGCCGACGAGACTGGTCAGGCCGCTGCCGATCGGCCCGCTGAGCCCTTTGATCAGGTTGGCCGCCGCCGGGGGGACCCCGTTCTGCGCGGCGGCCTGGGAGAGCTGGTTCACCAGGGCGGGAACGTTGATCTGCTGCACGACCGCGGTGGTGACCCGGTCGGAGACCGCGGCCTGCACCCGGGGATCGTGCGCCAGCGGTGCCATGGTGGCTACGAACCGGTTGGTGTCCGTCAGCTCGTCCCGGGCCCAGACGGAGAGCACGGCCAGCAGCGAGAGCACCGACGCGATGACGATCAGCAGCACCGCCCCGGTGGTCCGCAGCCGGTGGTGCTCGCGCGCCGGCGGTGCGTTCGTCGTCTCCAACTGGGCGACCCGCCGGCGCAGCTCCGCCAGTTCGTCGTCCTCCGGGCGGTCGGACGGCTGGTCACCCGTGGGCGGCATGGCGGACTCCCTGTTCTGGCTGCGCGCACTTCTCGCTGCGTGGACCGCTCGCTCGGCCGATCCGACCTGCGCCGTCCCGACCTGCGCCGATCCGACCTGCGCCGACCCGGTCTCCGCCCACCAAGCAAAGCCGTGCGGCCGATCAGCCACGACCGGTGCTACCCCAGCCGGGTGGAGCGGCGGCGCGTCCGGGGGCGAACTAGCGTGGATTGCGAGTTCGCCAGGGCCCAAGGGCCGAGGGCGGCCCGAGCGGTGCGGAGGCGACAGATGGACCCGCAGGACAGGCCGGACCAGGCCGCGACCGAGGACCGGCCGTCGGCGCACCCGGCGCCGCTGCACTCCATCGGCGATTCCGGCCTGACGGAGATGGCGGCGGAGCTCGCGGAGCTGACCCGCGCCCAGGCCCGGCTCCAGGGCCTGCTGGACGCGGTGCTGGCGATCAGCCGGGAGATGGAGCTGCCGGGCGTGCTGCGGCGGATCGTGACCGCCGCGATGGAGCTGGTGGGTGCCCGGTACGGCGCGCTCGGCGTGCTGGACCGGGACCGCGAGGGCCTGGCCGACTTCATCCCGGTGGGCCTGTCGGACCAGCAGATCGTCGACCTGGCCGGCGTGGAGCTGCCGCAGGGGCGCGGCCTGCTCGGGCACCTGATCCAGCACCCCGAGCCACTGCGGGTCACCGACATCCAGGCGCACCCGGGCTCCTCCGGCTTCCCGCCCGGCCACCCGCCCATGCGCAGCCTGCTCGGCATCGCGGTGACCGTGCGCGGCCAGGTGTACGGGAACCTGTACCTCACCGACAAACACGACGGCCGGCCCTTCGACAGGCATGACGAGGCGGTGGTCGCCGCGCTGGCCGGCGCGGCCGGCGTCGCGATCGAGAACGCCCGCCTGTACGAGCAGGTGCGCACCAGCGCCGAGCAGTTCCAGCGCCTGCTGCTGCCCCGGCTGCCCGACCTGGCCCCCTTCGCGGCCGCCGCCATCTACCGTCCGGCCACCGCGCCGCACCACCTCGGCGGGGACTGGTACGACGTGCTGCTGCTGCCCGACGGCGCCCGCGCGATGATCATCGGTGACGTGATCGGTCACGACCTGCCCGCCGCGGCGGCCATGGCCCAGGTCCGCAACATGCTGCGCGCCCTGGTCTACGACGAGCGGCGCACCCCGCCCAGCGCCGTGCTCACCCAGCTCGACCACACCCTGCGGGCGATCACCGAGGAACTCATGATCACCGTCTGCCTGGCCCGGATCGAGCCCGACCACGGCGCCTGGCGGCTGCACTGGAGCAGCGCCGGCCACCCGCCGCCCCTGCTGCTGACCACCGACGGCCAGGCCCACTACCTGGACGCCGACCCGGGCCTGCCGCTCGGCGTCGACCCCGACCAGCCCCGCCCCGACCAGACGCACCCGCTCCCGGCGGGCGCCACCGTGATCCTCTACACCGACGGCCTGGTCGAGCACCCCCACCGCCCGATCGACGAAGGCCTCGCCGCCCTGGCCGCCACCGCCGCCGCCCAGGCCGGCCAACCCCTGGACCGCCTCTGCCAGGCACTGGCCGACGGCCACCCCAGCGACGGGCACGACGACATGGCGATCCTCGCCGTGCGGCTGCCCGGCGGCTGATCGCGCCGAGCCGGACCGGGGTGGTGCGGAGCACCCCGGGAGATCGGCTAGAGTATGTCCTGCACTCATGCGCGGGTGGCGGAATAGGCAGACGCGCTGGATTCAGGTTCCAGTGCCCGAAAGGGCGTGGGGGTTCAACTCCCCCCTCGCGCACAGCGGGAGACCGATGAATTCGGTCTCCTAGAAGTGACGGAACGAGCTCCACCTAGATCATCTGGGTGGAGCTCGTTCCTTTTGTGCGCTCGTTGCGTGCCGTTCAGCGGTGGCTGGATGTCGGGATGGCGAGTCTGTCGAGCCAGTTGTCGATCTTCTGCCCGTTGACGTGTGCCAACTGGAAGGCCGGAAACCGGCGCTGGGCGGTGATGCCGCGGATCCTGTGGCGGCGCTGCTACTGCTCGTAGGCCCAGGCGCTCCCGGTCTGGCGGTACTCCTCGACAGGGATCGGATCGATGCCGGCTCGCATCCGCGCGACGTAGAGAAGCCCGTCGAGGTGGTCGATCTCATGGTGGACCAGTCGGGCGAGCCCGCGTTCGTAGGTGGTGGTTACGGTTGGGCCGTCCAGTGTCGTGGTCTCCACGGTGATCCGCAGCGGGCGCGGCACCAGGCCACGGACGTCGAAGAAGGACAGGCAGCCCTCGTACTGCTCATCCGTCTCCTCGGAGCCTTCGGTGATGCGGGGGTTCAGGAGGATGATCGCCGGCGCATCGGGTTCGGCTGGTTGGACGATGGCGGCGGCACGGCCGATTCCGATCTGTGGTGCGGCGATCCCCATACCCTTGGCGAAGGGGTGGACTTGCCCGACGCGGTCCATCGAGGCGAACAGCTTCTCGATGACCTGCTCGGCGGCTTCCCGCTCGGTGGGCAGGACGAAGGGGCGGGCTGGCTCGGCGAGAACGGGGGCGCCTTGCTGTACGACGCCGAGGTCACGCATCTTCTCGCTGGGCCGCACCTGGATCACCTGAACTCCCCTAGGGTCGTGTCGCGTTCGGGTTGTGCCCGAAAACGCCATTCCAGACGGTACCGGGCATGGAGTGCTGGCGTGGAGGTGGTGGTGAGGGGCCGGTGGCGTTCGGCGTTTGTGTGCGGGCGCCGTCGGTGGGGGGAGCGTGCTGCTCAGCCGAGGAAGTCGACGCGGTCGATCAGGCCTTCGCGCACCCGGTAGGCGACCAGGGTGCGGATCGGATCGTCGGTCACACCGTGGGCGAGTTCGTGGTCGACCACCCAGTCGCCTTCGCTGACCCGCCCCAGGATCTCGGCCCGGCAGCGGCCCTATCCTCTCCGTCTGGCAGCGCTCCCTCGCCGACGTTCAGCGGCTGGAAGCCGCTCTCGCCCGCAGGTTCCCCGACCTGCGGGTGGCCGAGCGCCGCGTCTCGCTGCGCACCGTGAAACGGATGGGCCGGATCCTCGACGCGGACGGACGCGCGGTCCGCGCCGTTCCGATGGACATCTGGCGGGACCCGGTTCCGGCCTCCTGACGGTGGGTGGCCTGCGCCCACCAGGGGTCGGCCCGCTTCCCCTCCGGACAAGCCGCGAGCGGTGGTGCGGGGGCCCTGCCCCCGCACCACCGCTCAGTTTCGGTCGGCCGACCGGTGCTGCTTACATCGTGTCCCAGTCGTTGTTGCCGGGGCTGTTGAGGGTCTCGATCCGCTCGCCCTGGCTGATGTCGAAGCTGTCGGTGCCGACCAGGAAGTCGCGGCCACCCGAGCTTCCATGGATCGCGACGTGGGCGGTGCCGTGCCCGTAAAGGGGGAACCAGCTGCACTTGTGCGGGGCGACATCGGCGGTTGTGGCCTTGTTGATGATCACGTAGGACGTGTACGTGCCGTGCGAGCAGAGTTCGAGGTAGCTCGTCGGGGACGCGCCGCCCGAGGCGGGCACGCCAGTGGTGGGGGTCCGCGGGACGGTGCCGGGGATGGTCGGCTGCAGGGGCGAGCCAGTGGAGGGGATCGCCGGGACGGTGCCGGGGGTGACCGGCTGCAGCGGCACGCCCGGGGTGACGGGGATCTCCGGGACGGTGCCGGGGACACCGGGGTTGTACGGCTGGCCGACGATCACGCCGGGGACCGTGCGGGCGACGGTGGCGGCCTGTGCGGCGGTGGCGCCGGTGGCGCCGAGGGCGAGGCCGGCGGCCACCAGGACGCCGGCGGCCCGCATCGTGCGGGCACGGGTGGTGATGGTGTGCAAGTCGTCCTCCAGGGGAGTCTCGGGCGGCTTTCCGCCCTGCCCCGGACAACGGCCTTGCCCTGAAGGCTGGTTCAGCCCGCCGACGGGTGGAGGTGAGTCCTGCCCGAAGGGGCAGCGGGGCGCGTCGCGCTGATCGGTGTGGTTGGCCGGGCAAGGCTGTCCTGTCCGACAGCGTTGTCCGGACCGTGCTCCGGCGGATCAGGCGTGCGGCAGTTCGCTGACGGCCCGCCGGCCTCCGTAGGAGGCGACCAACGCGTCTGCCACGATGGCCGCGTCTGCCTCGGCCACGTCCGCCGGGTACTCCGGCAGCAGGTCGTCCCAGATGGGCATCCACGACCCGTACAGCTGGGCCTGCCCCTCGGGACGGGCGAAGAACCAGACGTGCAGATGGGCGCCGCCGTCTCCGATGCGGTAGACGTGGGCCCGGGCGATGTGCGGCAGTGCTTGCACATGGCGGGCGATGTGCGTGGTGAGCACCCCCAACTCGGCTGCCAGTTCGTCGGACAGGTCCGCCAGGTCGAAGTGATCGCGTGGATGCAGCATCAGCACCAGCGGCACGCCGACTCCCGTGATCAGGGTGAGCCGCCAGCGCTCGTTGATCCAGATCCCTTCGTCCCGGTTGCGGCAACTGTCGCAGTCCGACGGGTCCTCGCCGTGCCGCGCGGGTTCGGGTATGACCGGCGGGCGCAGCGGCGCGACGCGCAGGCCGTCCGGCTCGAACGGACTGATCTCCCACCCCGTCATACGGGCCAGTGGGAGCCGTCGTTCACCATCCGCGGCGGTTCGGGCGTGGGCGTAGAAATCGTCAGGTCGCAGAGCCATGGCGGAAGACTACCTTTGGGCGTGGTGCTGTCCGCCGGCCCCGACGGCAGCCGAATCCCCGCTGGACGCACGGGGTCAGCTGCCGGTCCGGCCCGAGGTGGCGCCCAGGTCGAGGCGGAAGTGGGCGGGGTTCGCGAGGGAGATGCGGTCCGCCGGGATGATGGTGTCGCGGCGCTCCAGCCAACTGCGCAGGCGGCTGGGGGTCGGCCGGGCGCTGACCCGTTCGTGCAGCAGGACGCGGGCCGGGCGGCCGGTCTCGGGGTCGGGCGGGTCGACCTCCAGCACCTCGAAGCCGGTGCCCGGGGCGAAGACCACGGTGGGCGGGTCCCCGGGCTCGCCGAAGGCCGAGGTGCGGCGCCCGGTGACGGACCAGATGGCGAACTCCAGCTCGACGTCGGTGCCGAAGTCGGCGGTCAGCGTGCTGAGTCCGCCGACCGGTGCGGGCTCGGTGAGCACCGTGCCCGGGGTGAACCGGGCCAGGTCGGCCAGGCCCGGCGGCGCCGCGAGCAGCACGGCGCCGTGGTGGCTGGGCAGTCGGCGCAGGCCGGCGGTGAGGCAGCGCAGGTACGGGCGCAGCGGACCGTGCGCGTCGCGCCGGGCCGCGGTGACGAGCTCGGCGCGGGAGGCCGGGAGCGCGGCGTCGGCGTGGTGGAGCAGCACGGCGACCAGTTCGGGGCGCGGGTCGTCGCCCGCCGCCGCGCGCAGGCCGGGCAGCCGGGTGGCGACCTGGTCGGCGCGGCTGGCCCAGCGCTGGTACACGGGACCGAGCAGCGCGACCATGTTGGCGCGGTCCTGGTCGGGGTTGCTGGGGCCGGCGGGGGCTGCGGGCGCGACAGGGGTCGGCGGGGTGGGCGGAGTCGGCGGGGTCGGCGGGGTGACCGGCACGGGCGGGGTCGGCGGGGCGACCGGTACGGGCGGGGCGACCGGACCACCGGAGGAGACCGAGGCGATGGGGGCGGGCGGAGCGATGGGCAGTGGTTCAGGCAGTTCCACCTCGGGCGCAGGCAGTTCCGCCTCGGGCACAGGCAGTTCCAGCTCGGGCGCAGGCAGTTCTGGGTCCGGCG
Organism: Kitasatospora sp. NBC_01266; assembly: GCF_036242395.1. Classification (NCBI taxonomy): domain Bacteria; kingdom Bacillati; phylum Actinomycetota; class Actinomycetes; order Kitasatosporales; family Streptomycetaceae; genus Kitasatospora; species Kitasatospora sp. NBC_01266. The sequence goes on from NZ_CP108458.1 coordinate 6,602,125, forward strand.
CAGGCAGTTCCAGCTCGCACTCAGGCAGTTTCAGCTCATTCTCAGACTCGGACTCGGACTCGGACTCGGACTCGGACTCGCGGACGGTCGCAGGCTCAGCCGCCGGCTCGACCGGTCCCGCCATGACGGCCACCCGGGTCGCCGCCGGAACCGGCAGCTCCTCGACCACCGGTGCTTCCTCGAGCACCGGAGCCGCCGGAGCCACCGCCTGCGCCTCCGGCTCCCGCTCCGCCCCCAGCCAGCCGAGCTGGTGGATCCGTGCGCTGAACCGCCCCACCGCCCGCGACTCCACGTCCATCGTCCCCGCCACCACGAGCGTGAGCCGCGGCGTCCTGGCGGGGTCGGTGCCGAGCGGCGGCAGCCCGGCGAGCAGCACGCCCAGGTGCTCCCAGACCTCCTGGGTCACCGGCACCCCCCGGGCCCCGATCACCAGCACCGGCTGCACCGGGTCCGGACGGCGCAGCCGGGGCGCGCGGTCCACCGTGGCGGCGGCCGGGCGCAGCCAGAGGCCGGCCGAGATCGCCTCCAGCTCCCAGCCGGGGAGCGCGTGGAAGCGGGCCGGTCCGGCGGGCGTCCAGCCGCCGGGGTGGCTGCGCCAGCCGACGGCGGTCACCGAGCGGGCGACCGGGCAGGCGACCAGTTCGGTCAGGTAGGGCTCCCAGCCGGGCGCGCCGTCGGGGCCCAGGTGCACGCTGCCGCGACCGGTCGCGCCGTGCAGCGGCAGCCCGATGGCGGCGTGCACCTGACGGGCCAGCGAGGCCGCCAGCACGGCGGCGAGTTCGACCAGTTCGAGCGGGTCGGCCCAGGGCGCGCTGAGCAGCAGCCGCCCCTCGCCGGCGGTGCTGAGCACCAGGGAGGCCGCGGCGGCGAGTTGCACGGCGGTGGGCAGCGGGCCGCCGGGCTCGCCGAGCACCAGCAGCAGGGTGCCGAGCGGGCCGGCCGCCAGCTCGAGCACCGGTGGCACGGCGGCCGGTGCGGTGGGCGTCACCCAGAAGCCGCCACCGCGCAGCGAGCTGATCGCCGGGCCGCCCGGCCAGCGTTCGCCGACCGGCTCGGTGCGGCCGTCCGGTCGGCAGCGCCACCAGGAGCCGCCGGGCGCCAGCAGCGTCCCGTCCGCCTCGACGGACACCACCGCGTCCGGCGCGATCACGGCCAGCCCCAGGCGGCGGGCCAGCAGTTCGGCGGGCCGCCGGCCGTCGGCCGCGGCGGCGGCCAGTCCGGAGGCGGCCAGCACCAGGGTGTCGGCGCCCCGCTCGTCCGCGATCCGGGCCAGCTCGCCCAGCGAGGCCCGCAGCACGGGTGCGGCGTCCGGCGCGGCGGCGAGCAGCACCAGGGTCCGCGGCTCGACCCGCACCGGGTCCAGTGCGGCGGCCAGTCCCGCCTGCTCCGCGCCGGGCGGCGCGATGACCAGGTGCGGGCCCACCGCGCGCAGCGTGGCACGCTCGCTGTCCGGGAATACTGCCAAGTCCATGGCCCGGCCTCCGATCTGATGGGTGGGCCCCCGTCGGGACTACGGGCCCGTCAGCTCCGGCGGTTCACCGCCCTTGCCCAGGTGCCCGGTCTGCACCTGCACGGTGCGCCGCCGGGTGATGTAGAGGCCGCGTCCGGTGGGCAGCTGGCGCGGTTTGATGTTGCCGAACAGGTGCCCCTCCGAGGGCGGGCAGGAGAGCAGCAGTGCGGGCGAGTTGACCTCCTGGAGCTTGCGCAGCAGCGGGTCGTTCAGCGCCCGGCCGATCCCGTTGGCGCCGCGTGCCACGATCAGGTGCAGGCCGATCTCGGCGCCCTGGGCCAGGTCGTCGAGGACCGGTGCGAACGGGTGGCTGCCCGAGCCGGCCGCGACCAGGTCGTAGTCGTCGACCAGGATGAACAGTTCGGGTCCCTCCCACCAGTCGCGCAGCTTGAGCCTGGCGGGGCTGATGTCGGCGGCCGGGATCCGGTTCTTCATCGCGCGCGCCGCACCGTCCACGATCTGGCGCAGCATGTCGACGGCGACCGCGTAGCCGAGCTGGTACTCCTTGGGCACCACGTCGTACAGCTCGCGCCGGTAGTCGACCACCATGATCCGGGCCTCGGCGGGTGTGTAGCCCCGGGTGATGGACTGGACCATCAGCTTCATCAGGTTGGTCTTGCCGGACTCGCTGTCGCCGACCACCAGCAGGTGCGGGTTCTCCTCGAAGTCGTGCCAGAGCGGCGCGATCTCGGCGTCGTCCACGCCGATCGGCACCCGCAGTCGCCCTTCGGGGGACGGCAGTTCGGCGGCGTCCAGGGTGAGCGGCAGCATCCGCACCACGGGCGCGCGCGGCCCGGTCCAGTGCGCGGCCACGACGTCCACCAGGTCGGCGATGCCCTCGGCGAGGTCGTCGGTGCGGCCCGAGCCGTCCAGCCGTGGGAGCGCGGTCAGGAAGTGCAGTTGCTCGTCGGTCAGACCGCGGCCCGGCACCTTGGGCACCTTGCCGGCCGCCCGCATGTTGATCACCGAGTCGACCGGGTCGCCCAGCCGCAGCTCGAACCGGGTCTGCAACTGGTCGCGCAGGCCGCCGGCGATCTCGCCCCAGCGGGTGGTGGCGATCATCAGGTGCACGCCGTAGTTGATGCCGCGCTGGGAGATCAGGGTGAGGTGCGGCACCAGGTCGGTGAACTCCTGGCGCAGCGTGTTCCAGCCGTCGATCACCAGGAAGACGTCGCCGTGCGGGTCCTCGGTCAGTTCGCCGGCGGCCTTGCGGCGGCGGAAGTTGGACACCGAGTCGATGCCCAGCTCGGCGAAGTACTTCTCCCGCCGGGTGATGATGCCGTTGACCTCGGCGACGGTGCGCAGCACCCGCTCGCCGTCGTGCCGGCCGGTGACCCCGCCCAGATGCGGCAGGCCACGCAGGGTGGAGAGCGTGCCACCGCCGAAGTCCAGGCAGTAGAACTGGACTTCGCGCGGGGTGTGGGTGAGCGCGAGGCCGGTGATCAGGGTCCGCAGCAGGGTGCTCTTACCGCTCTGCGGGGCGCCCGCGATGCCGACGTGACCGCCGGCCCCCGACAGGTCGGCGGTCATCAGGTCGCGCAGCTGCTGGAACGGGCGGTCCACCACGCCGACCGGGACGGTGAGCGAACCGTGCGCCCCCGACTCGGTGGTCAGGCCGCGCTCGGGGTGCGGGGTGAGCGGTGGCAGCAACTCGTCCAGCGTGGGCGGCACGTCCAGCGGCGGCAGCCAGACCCGGTAGGCCGGCGGGCCGACGTCGTAGAGCTTGGCGGCGGCGATCGCCAGCAGCGAGCCGGCCGACTCCTCCTCGACCGGTTCCTCGACCACGGCCGGGAGTTGACGCGGCGTCACGTATCCGGTGCCGTAGGCCACCACCTGCCCGGCCACGACGGCCTGCTGGGTGGCGCGGCGCTTGGGCCGGTAGGGGCCGGAGACGTAGGCGGCCTTGAACCGGGTCAGGGTGGAGGTGTCACTGCGCAGGAAGCCGTTGCCGGGCTGCGAGGGCAGCTGGTAGGCGTCCGGGACGCCCAGCACGCCGCGGCTCTCCATCGCGGAGAAGGTGCGCAGACCGATCCGGTAGGACAGGTGGGACTCCAGGGCGTTCATCCGGCCCTCGTCCAACCGCTGCGAGGCCAGCAGCAGATGGACCCCGAGCGAGCGGCCGAGCCGCCCGATCATGACGAACAGTTCCATGAAGTCGCGGTGCGCGGCCAGCAGTTCACTGAACTCGTCGACCACCACGAAGAGCACCGGCATCGGTTGCAGCGGGGTGCCGGCCTCCCGGGCGGTCTCGTAGTCGAGCAGGGAGGAGTAGTTGCCGGCCGCGCGCAGCAGCTCCTGGCGGCGGACCATCTCGCCGTGCAGCGCGTCGCGCATCCGGTCCACCAGCGCCGCCTCGTCGGCCAGGTTGGTGATCACGGCGGAGGTGTGCGGCAGCGCGTCCAGGCCGAGGAAGGTCGCGCCGCCCTTGAAGTCGACCAGCACGAAGTTGAGCACCTCGGAGGAGTGCGTCATGGCCAGCGCCAGCACCAGGGTGCGCAGCAGCTCGGACTTGCCGGAGCCGGTGGCGCCGATCAGCATGCCGTGCGGGCCCATGCCGCCCTGCGCGGACTCCTTGAGGTCCAGGTCCACCGGACGCCCGTCCGGCCCCAGGCCCAGCGGCACCCGCAGCCGCTGCGGGATGCCGCGCTGCGCCCAGAGCGCGGGCACGTCCAGCGCGTTGAGGTCCGGGATGCCGAGCAGCGCGGTCAGGTCGAAGTCGGTGGCCAGCGGCTCGGCGGCCTCCACCGCGTCGCTGATCCGGTAGCGGGCCAGCCGCACGGCCAGCCGGTCGGCCTCGCGCACGGTCAGCGCGTCCGGGCGGCCCAGATCGGTGACCACGTCCTTGCGGTTGCGGTCCGCGCCGATCATCGCCAGCTTCCCCTCGGCGATCCGCAGCCGCAGGGTGGCACGGGACGGGCGCCACTCCAGGCTCTCGGCGAGGTCGATCAGCACGGTGTTGCGGTAGCCGGTCAGCGCGGCCCGGCTGCCCGGGTGCGCCCCGGGGCCGTCCAGCACCAGGACGGTGAACGGCTCGTCGCGGTCCGGCACGGCGTCCGGCTCGTAGGGCGGGCGGCCGGTGAACTCCTCGCCGAGCAGCTGCTCGGCCTCGACCAGGCTGCTCGCCACCAGCCGGACCGGTCCGGCGCCGTCGCTCTCGGTGGGGTGCAGCGCGTGCGGCAGCCACTTGGCCCACTCCCACTCACCGCGCCGCTCGGGGTCCACCACGATCGCGACCCGCAGCTCGTCCGGGCCGTGCACCACCGCGAGTTGGGCCAGCATCGCCCGCACCAGGGCCCGGCCCTGCGCCAGCTCGTCGGCACGCAGCAGCAGTTGGGCGAAGCCGCGCAGGTGGATCGCGATCGGCAGGGCGTCCACGGTGCCGTAGGCGTGGATGAAGCGGCGCAGCGCGTGCGCGCAGAGCGGCTCCAGGTCCTCCACCGGCTTGGTGGCCAGCGGCGCGAGCGGGGTGGACAGCCGCTGCGGGCCCAGGCCGAGCCGCACGTCGCTGAAGTCCGGGTGGGTGGCCCGCCGCTCCCAGAGCCGGGTGGTGCCCACCAGCGAGGCCAGCTCGCCCGGCTCCGGGTGCCGCCAGGCCAGCGCCGCCTGCTGCTTGACGATCGACTTGCGCACCTGGCGGCGGACCTGCGCGAGGTAGCGCAGGTAGTCGCGGCGCTCGGCGCGCAGCAACTGCTTGCGGTCGCTGGAGCCGCGGATCAGCTGGGTGACCAGCATGCCGATGGAGGAGAGCGCCATCATGCCGATGCCGACGTAGCTCATCGCACCGCCGCCCTCGCCACCCGGGCGCAGGAACATGAAGACCATGGAGAGCGAGCCGAGCGCCATCGGCGCCATGCTGATCACGCTCGCCATGCCGCTCTGCTTCTCCGGCAGCACCGGCGGCTCCTGCAGCTGGACCTCGCCGTCCGGCATCTCGGGCCCCGGGCGCCGCGGCGTTCGGTTGACCAGGACCACGCTCACCTAAGGGCTCCTCACTCACGCCTGCGTCCCTTCGGGGTGACGGACGGTGGGGCGGGACGGGTTCAGCCGACCGGTGAACGCTTTCGGCGGCCGGGTCCGTAGACCGGGAAGAGGCCGATCGTGGATGGGGAGTCGCGTGAACAGCAGTGCCGTCGCCGGGCTGTGCCGGTTGAGGTTCAACGCACCGGGCACAGCGTTCGAACTGGCCGTCCCGTCCGACGTGCCGCTGGCCGACCTGCTGCCGGCCGTGCTCGGCCACGCGGGCGAGGAACTGGCGGAGGCAGGCCTGGAGCACGGCGGCTGGGTGCTCCAGCGGCTCGGCGGGGAGCCGCTGGACGAGGAGCAGAGCACCGAGGCGCTCAAGCTGCACGACGGCGACACGCTCTACCTGCGCCCGCGCCGCGAGGCCCTGCCGCCGGTGCACTTCGACGACCTGGTGGACGGCGTGGCCACCGGCATGAACGAGCGCGGCGACAGCTGGCGGCCCGCGCTGACCCACCGGCTGGCGCTCGCGCTGACCATGCTGGCGCTGGCCGGCGGCTGGGTGCTGCTGGCCCTGCCCGGCGCGACCGGTCCGCGCGTGGCGGCGGCCGCCGCCACGGCGGTGCTGCTGCTGCTCGGGGCCGCCAGCGCCGCCCGGGCGATGGCCGACCCGGGCGCGGGCACCGCGCTGGGCGCCGCCGCCGTTCCCTACCTGGCGCTGGCCGGGCTGCTGCTGCCCGGCGGGCCGAGCGGCGACGTGCTGCTCGGTGCCCGGGTGCTGGCGGCGGCCTCGGCGGCGGCGGGTGCGGCGGTGCTGGCCCTGGCGGCGGTCGGCGGCTCGGCGCCGCTCTTCCTCGGGCTGGTGCTGGTCGCGGTGCTGGGGGTGCTGGGCGGCGCGCTGGTGCTGGGCGGACTGGCACTGGATCAGCTGGTGGCCGTGATCGCGGTGGCCGCCGTGCTGATCGGCTCGTTCGTCCCCTCACTGGCCTTCCGGCTCTCCGGCCTGCGGCTGCCGATGCTGCCGCGCAACGCCGACGAACTGCAGGAGAACATCGAGCCGTTCGCGGCCCCCGCGGTGCTGAGCCGCAGCCTGATCGCGGACGACTACCTGATGGCGCTGTACGCGGCGATCAGCGTGGTCTGCGCCCTCTGCCTGAGCCTGCTCGCCTTCACCCGCGGCTGGGCGGCTCCGGCGCAGGCAACCGCGCTGAGCGTGCTGCTCCTGCTGCACGGCCGGGCGATCGGCAGCATCCGCCAACGGCTGACCGTGCTGCTGCCGGGGGTGTACGGCGTGGCGCTGCTGCTCGCCAGGCTGGCCGTTGCCCAGCAGGCCGGCGGTCACCTGCTGCTGCTGGGCGCGCTGCTGGCGCTGAGCGCGGCGCTGCTGGTGGTGGCGTGGACGGTGCCGGGGCGGCGGCTGCTGCCGTACTGGGGGCGGTTGGCGGACATCCTGCACACCCTGAGCGCGATCGCGCTGCTGCCGCTGGCGCTGCTCGCCTGCGGTCTGTACCACGCCCTGCGGGCGATGAACGGCTGAGCTCCACCGGTTGGTTGAGCGTTGAGTAGGGCCGAACCAGGAGGAGAAGCAGGATGCAGTCCCGACGCGACCAGGTGCAGGCGCACCTGTTCGTGATGAGCAGGCTCGCCTCCGGCATGCTGCGGGCCGAGCCCGACACGCCGGACACCCCCACCGGGCGTACCACCAGAGGCGCCATGACCGGCCTTCTGCTCGGCGTGCTGATCGCCCTGGTGGTGACCGTCTACGGGCTGATGAAGCCCGGTGGCAGCGTCGGCTGGCAGAAGCCGGGCGCGCTGGTGATGGTCAAGGAGAGCGGCGCGCGCTACCTCTACGCGGGCGGGCAACTGCACCCGGTGCTCAACGAGGCCAGCGCCAAGCTGCTGGCGGGTGACCAGATGTCGCTCCAGCAGGTCAGCGAGGCCTCGCTGAGCGGCGCCCGGCGCGGCGCCCCGGTGGGCCTGGTCGGCGCGCCGGACGCGCTGCCGACGGCGGACGAACTGGTCCGGGGCGCCTGGCTGGCCTGCGGGGTGCAGCAGCCCGCGGTGGCCCCCGCGACCGGCGGCAAGCCCCAACTCGCCCTCAGCATCGCCCCGGTGGACCAGGGCACCGCGCTGACGGCCGATCAGGGGACGCTGGTCGCCGCCCCGGACGGCAACAGCTACCTGCTCTGGCAGGGCCGCCGGCTGCGGGTGGACCGCCAGAACGACGCGCTGCAGGCGCTCGGCTACCCGACCGCGGCCGCGTTCCCGGTCACCGCCGCCCTGCTCGACACGCTGCCGGTCGGCCCCGACCTGGCCGCCCCCGACATCCCGGGGCGCGGCACCCCGGGCCCGACGCTGGCGGCCAGGCCCACCCGGCTCGGCCAGCTCTTCACCGACCCCAGCGGCGGCCACTACGTGCTGATGTCCGCCGGCCTGACACCGCTCACCACGCTCCAGTACGACCTGTTGCGCGGTGACCCGCGCACCCAGAGCCAGGCCTACGCCGGCGCGGCGGGCGACCCCGCGCCGATCGGCCCCGACGACCTCGCGGCGCACACCGCCCCCGGCCCCGGCCTGCCCACCGGCCTGCCCAGCACGCCGCCCGCGCTGGTCAACCCGGGCCCGGCGCAGGCGGTCTGCGCCGACCTGCTGCCGGGCACCGGCGGCAACCCGGTCACCACCGTCACCGTGCTGTCCGCCGCCGCCCTCGGCGGCCTGGCCCCGGACGCCGAGCCCGGGGTCGCTCCCGGCTGCGCGCCCGCCGACCTGGTCGCGGTGCGCCCCGGCGCGGGCGCGCTGGTCCGCGCGCTGTCGGGGGCCGGCACCGGGACGAGCGAGTACCTGGTGGCCGAGAACGGTGTGAAGTACCCGCTGCCGTCGGCCGCGGCCGTCAAACAGCTCGGGTACACGGGTGCGCCGGCCCAACCGGTGCCGCAGGCGCTGCTGGCCCTGCTGCCCAGCGGGCCGGGGCTGGACCCGGCGGCGCTGACCGGCGGCGGCGTGGTGGGACCGGCCGCAGCCGCCTCGCCGTGCGGCTGAACCCCGCCGCGGAGCAGGGACGTTGAACCGAGTAACGCGTCTCCGGGCCAACCGCGGTCCGGCGGATCGAAGGGAGGAGCAGCGGTGAGCACACCGATGCTGAGCAAGGACAGTGGGGCGTTCCAGCAGGCGATCGCCACGCTGGAGGACTACACGACGCAGATGCGGCTCGACTACCTGCTGGTCGAGCGGATCAACGAGGAGGTCCAGAAGGGCTGGATCGCCGGGGCCAGTACCGCCTTCCAGGGTCGGATCTCGGACTGGCTCACGGGCTACAACGCCATCATGACGGCCTTCCGGGCCTTCACCGAGAGCACCTCCAGCACCGCCCAGATCCTCGACAAGGCCAACGAGGACGCGCTCGCGGAGGTGCACGGGGGCGGCGGCGCTTCCAACGACATCGCCAACATCCTGTCCGGCAAGTCCGGCAGCTGACCGGCAGACAGAACGAAGGAGAAATTCCATGGGATCCAGTGACGGTCTGCCGTCGGACATCCAGCTCCAGCACGAGTCGATCGACCAGGCCGCTGACGAACTGAACAGGGCGGCGGCCAACATGGACAGCAACCTGACCGAACTGTCGGGAAAGCTGCAGCAGTTCGTCAACAGCGACGCCTTCCAGGGTGCGGCCGCCACCGCCTGCCAGGAGGTCATCAAGGTCATCCAGCAGCGGCAGAGCGGCATGCTCTCCGACCTCCAGGGCAGCGCGGCCACGCTCAACTCGATGCACGAGACGATGAAGCGGGCCGACGGCGCGGCAGCGGCGGGCTACGGCCAGTAAGGGAGTTGAGCGCTGATGAGCGAGGCCAAGCTGGTAGCGACGGACGCGGGCTTCACGAGCTTCGTGGTGAACTTCCAGGCGTTCATCAACGATACGACCGGCGGCAATCGCGACATCGCCAACCTCCAGACCATCGCCACCGGTGACGCGAAGGCGGGCAAGGAGTCGGACCCGACTCGATTCGACGCCCTGCTGCCGGGCAGCGGAGTGGTCGGAACGGCGCTGGCCGCGAAGTACAAGTCCTTCTGCGGCGATCTCTACGGCGCGATCTCCGGCATGGGGAAGACCTTGAACGGGATCTCGGCGGACATGATCGACGCGAAGGGGAAGCTGCACAACGGTGAGACGGACGCGCTCACTGCAGCCCAGGTGATGTCGCTCCTGAGCGACGTCCTGGGGGGCGGGTCGACCGTGCCTCCCGTCAACCCGCCCGGCGCGGGTAGCTGACGCCCACCGCCGGTGGGGGCGCGGCACTTCCTCCACCGGCGGTACGCCGCCCGACGCAGAAACAGGCAAGCCAGGAGGTCCGGTATGAGCACTCCCCCCCAACCCCCACCCGACCAACACCCACCCGACAACTTCAATCCGCCATACAAACCGCCAACCGGTGGGTCGCTCCCGTCCTACAAATGGGAGAACGCGCTGAAGGCCTTGGCCCCCTCCACGTTGACCGATGCGGTCGTGGACCGGAGCACGGTCGCCGATCCGACGAAGCCGTGGATCGGCGGCCACGACCTTGTGTGGGACAGAGCCCTCAGCTCCGGTGATCTCGGGGTGGCGGACCTGTGGGCGACGTGGGTGAACAAGAATGGCAAGACCGTCGCCGCTCTCTACGCCACGCTGGACTACACCACGTGGGACGGGACAACGGGTGCGGTAAGCAACTACACGCACTTCTTCAACAGCCCTGGCCAGATCCTGGGGGCGCTACCGGCGCAGATCGACAACGACACCGCGAGCGAGCTCAGTTTCACGGCGGCGCACACCCTGGTGACCAACGTTGAAAATTGGCTCGACACGCAGAGCGGTGTGGTCGGGAGCTGGCTCAAGAACATCGACGCCGACGACAGTGACCTGCAGGGGTCGGCCGCCGGTGCGCTGAAGGGGGTTCTGGAGAGCTTCCAGGGCCAGATCGACTCGCTCCGCACCCAGTTGACGATGCCAATGCCCGGGCCCAACGGCAGCACGGACCTCATCAACATTCCGCAGGCGATGACCGACGCCGGCGCAGCGCTGCACACTGCCGCGACCGGGCTGTGGACTGATTTCCAGCAGTGGCGGGACGGGGCGAGCGCCGGCTCGAAGTGGACCGGGCAGCAGGAAGGCTCGTGGACCGTCCTCGAGCCGTCCACCGCCACGGAGGCCACGCCGATCGTCGCCTCCCTGAGCGCCTTCAAGGCGGCGGTGGCCAAGCTGACCGTGCACACGGATGCCAACGGCAACTTCGCCTGGATCAGCGGCGGCCCGTCGATTGATCCGAACTGGTGGTCCG